>CAMAYC010000271.1 GCA_945862125.1 Reyranella massiliensis 521 | reverse complement strand
AAGCAGCTCACGGTCGACACCTACCACTGGGTGACCTTCCCAGAACTGATGCACTACTACAGCCTCGGCCAGCTCGCGCCGGGCCCCAACATGATGATGGTGGCCTCGATCGGCGCCCAGGTCGCCGGCCTCCCCGGCGCGGCGGTCGTGCTGGTGGCCTTCATCCTGCCGACCGGCCTCTTTACCTTCGCCGTCGGCCGGCTGTGGAACCGTCTCGCCAACTGGCCGTGGCGGCCGGCCATCCAGCGCGGCCTCGGCCCGGTGGCCGTCGGGCTGGTACTGGCCGGCGGCATCGTGCTGGCCCGCGGCGCGATCACCGACACCAAGAGCATTGCTCTCGCCCTCGGCGTCTTCGCCCTGCTGATGTTCACCAAGATCAATCCCGCCATCCCGATCGTGGCCAGCGGCCTGATCGGGATCGGCCTCTACTTCTTGTAGGTAACGCGCCAGGGAGACCCGGTCAGGTCCCGGGCGGCAACAGGTCGTGCAAACCTTTGAGCGCCGCGCCGGCCTCCTTCAACCGGTCGCGCTGCGTTTCTGCCGCCTTGCGAGCCTCGATCAGACCTTTCTGCACATCGTCGAGGCGTTCCGCGACCGATCCGGAGAATGGTGTTTCTGTAGTCTGTGAGACCTTCAGCCCAGGCACGTCGATACTGCCGCCTGCCGGCAAGCCGATACGGTGCTTGTCGGGCTCGATCTTGATGTTGGGGACGCCGATGCTGGCAATTGCGCTCCGGACCCGGCCGACTTGGTCCTGCGCCGTCTCGAGGCCATCGCGCAGCGTCCCCATCGCCTCCGATGCCTTGGTCAGCGCCTCCGCCGCCAGACCAACCGGCAGCCGCAGGCTCGGCAGCAGGCGGATGAGCTGGATCAGGCCGCGCACGATCGCGGCAAAGGGTGCCAGCGGGCCGATGCCCGACCAGCCGAGCGCAAACATCACGGCAACGATCACGAAGACGATGAGCAGTCCGGGCAGGCCGAGCAGGAACAGCGCCAACACGACGACGATGGCAATGAGCAGCGGCCACATCGCGCCCCCGACACTGCCGACGTTCTTCGGGTCGATGCAGGCAAGCCACGATGGCGGCGCATTGCCCGTTGCGAGCAGCGCCACCACGATGATCAGCAGGAGACCGAGCGGCGCCATGATGAGGCCGAGCGGCAGCACCAGGAAGAGCACGGCCAACACCAACGCGGCAAGGGCGAGCCAGCGCACGAGCCGCTTGACCAGCTCGGGCGCCGACACCGGCGACGGCAGTGGAATCTGGGGATCGCTCATGGTGTCTTCTCCGTCCATGGCCATTGCCACAGGACCAGGACCGGGCAGCGACCGCGGTCACGCAACCAGCGCACGAGGCCGTAGCATACGGTCGCGATCAGCACGCCGCCGGCAAGGTCGATGAACCATTGCGTGCCGGCGCGTGCACAGGCCACGTGTGGCAGGTAGGTGAACATCCAGAGAAGCAGGCCGACGATCGCCCCGCCAATCGGCATCGCAACGACGATCAACGCCTCCAGCACCCAGGCGAGATTGGCGATGAGCCGGCATCTGTCGCCGCGCGCGCAGCATATGAACCACACGACCATGATGGCGAACGCCACCAGCGACACCAGTTCGGCGAGAATGCGCAGAAACATGCCGGCCAGCGCCACCATGCCGTCAATGAGCCCGATGATACCGCGGATGGTGCGCCCGATCTGCTGATCGACGATTTCCCCGGTCGCAGCCGTGGTCGCCGCACCGCCTCCGCCTCCGACGCCGCCCACACCGGCGCCGACCGCTCCGCCGCCGGCGCCGCCCGCCGCCGTGCCGGGCCCCGGTGCGACTGCTGTGCCGGCAGCTCCGCCCCCGACTGCACCGGCCACGCCCGAGGTTGTGGCGCCGCCGCTGGCGCCTCCCACTCCAGACGTGGCGGTGACGCGCCCTAGCCGAACGGCCTTGAGCCCCTCATCAGTGATGATGCACCACGCCGTGCGGACGCCCCAATCCGGCGGGACCAGCACCAGGCAGACGTACCAGAGCCCGATGGCCAGGATGAGCAGAGCTTTCCAGGCACCGAGCAACGTCGTGCAACTGAACGGCAGCAACGCGCAAAGGCAGGGAATCCCGAAATTGAACGGCGGAAACGGCCAGCGAACCGGGCCGCCGGGTGTCGGACCAGGACCAGGACCAGGACCAGGACCAGGGCCAGGACGGTTTGGAACGCCCGGAATGCCAGGGATCGTCGGACCGCCCGGAATAGTCGGACTGCCGGGCAGTTCAACCGGTGTCGCACCGGCAAACCAGCCAGGCGGCACGTTGGCGCCCGAACCGATCCAAAAGGTCTTGTCGTCGTCGGCATCGACCAATTCGAGTCGAGTACCGAAGGCTACCGCCTCGACAGGCAATTCGATCCTGAACACCCCGTCGGCACCGACCGCGACGATTTTCTCGACGTGCGGCTTGGCATCGGCCTTCGCAGGCACCAGCGCCGCCCGTATGCGTCTGCCGCTCGCTCCGCCGACGAGCCGACCGGCAAGCATGAGATGCTTGCCGTCGAAGTCGTGCCGCAGGAGCAATATGTCGGCCATATGGAAAACCTAGCGCCACAACCTGGACGGGTCTAGGTAACTTATGTATCGCGCACGCTACTCCTTCCGATCCTGACTCCGGCGTCATGTGAGCTCGGCTCGCGATGCCAATTCGGCCTCTTTCCGGACAGCGCCGCCTGGGCTTAGAATGCTGGGATGAAGCGCGTTTGCCTCATGCTTTCCCTGGCGAACCTGCTCGCCGGCTGTGTCACCTCCTCGAATGTCGACGAGGTACGGGCCGGCATGAGCCCCGATCAGGTGCAGACCATCCTCGGCGAGCCCGAAACCGTGGCGCATGCGCCCGGCGCGCAGTGCTCCTACTACACGGTCCTGAAGGATTTCTGGAGCCGCACGCCGTGGACCATGACCAACCGCTACGTCGTCTGTTACGACGACGGCAAGGTCAAATCCTTCGGCCGCGCCGACACCGT
>CAMAYC010000270.1 GCA_945862125.1 Reyranella massiliensis 521 | reverse complement strand
GCGGTCAAGGGATTCACCGAGGCGCTGGTGACCGATCTCCGCATCAACGCCCCGCACATCAAGTGTTCGGTGGTGATGCCGGGCCACATCGGCACCTCGATCGTGGCCAACTCGCGCAAGGTCCAGAGCGGCAACGAGTCCGACGTCATGACGCCGAAGGAAATCGCCCAGGCGCGGGCGCGCATCGCCTCGATGGGCCGCGATGCGGCGTCGCTGTCCGACGACGAGGTGCGCAAGATCGTGGCCGACCGCGCCACGCGCTTCCTCGAGGAAGCGCCGACGTCGGCCGCGGAAGCCGCCCGCATCATTCTCGACGGCGTCCGGGCCGAGCGCTGGCGCATCCTGATCGGCCGCGATGCCGAGGAACTCGATGCCCGCGTGCGCGCGGCGCCCGAGCGTGCCTACGAAAAGGATTTCTTCGACAGCTTCGAGTCCGAGGTCGGCTGGCGTCTCGGCCGCTGAGGTCTCAGCGGCCGGCGCTTCCAAGCACCCGGTCGACCATCTGCGGCGCCATGCCAAGATAGTTCGCGGGATCGGTCAGCCGGTCGAGCGCGGCACGGTCGAGATGCCTGGCGATCTCGGGCACCTTCGCGAGCGCCTCCGCCAGCTCGCCGCCGCTGTCGGCGACAGTCCGGCAAGCGGCATAGACGACGTCATGCGCCTGCTGCCGGCCAAGGACCGGCGCCAGCCCCATCATGACCGCTTCGGCCACGATCAGGCCCTTGGACATGGCGAGGTTCGCGGCCATGCGGCGCTCATCGACGATCAATCCGCCCAGCGCCGTCCTCGCCTGGTGCAACGCGCCCGCCGTCAACACGAAGCTCTCGGGCACCGCCATCCATTCGGCATGCCAGGGGCCGGTCGCGCGTTCGAAGTCGTGGACCATGGCGTCGAGCATCAGCCCGGCATGCTGGCGTACCGCCTTGCCGGCCGCGAGCATCAGCTCGGACGAGATCGGATTGCGCTTCTGCGGCATCGTCGAGGAGGCACCTCGGCCCGTGACGAAGGGCTCGTAGACCTCGCCGAATTCCGTCGATGCCATGATCATGACATCGAGCGCGATCTTGCCCAGCGAGCCGGTGACAAGCGCGAGAAAATTGACCGCCTCGGCCAGGCCGTCGCGCGCGACATGCCAGGTCGAACTCGGCACGCCGAGGCCGAGTTCGGCGCAGAGGGCCGCCTGCACCTCCAAGCCCTTGTCGCCCAGCGACGCCAGCGTGCCGGCGGCGCCGGCGAACTGCCCGACCAGAACGCGCGGCTTCAGTTGTTCGAGGCGCTCGGCATGCCGGTCGAACATGGCGAGCCAGATCGCGACCTTGTAACCGAAGGTGATGGGCAGTGCGTGCTGCAGATGAGTGCGGCCCGCCATCGGCGTGTCGCGGTGCTTTAGCGCAAGCTTGGCCAGGATGCCGCGCAGCGCCACGAGATCCTCGCCCACGATCCGCAGGCCTTCGCGCAGCTGGAGGACGACGGCCGTATCCATGATGTCCTGGGTCGTGGCACCCCAATGGACGAAGCGGCCGGCCTCGCCGCACTGCTTGGCGAGCTGATGGACCAGCGGCAGGATGGGATAGCCCACGATGTCGGTCTCGCGGCCGAGATGCTCGAAGTCGAGCGTCTCGGCGTTGCTGAGCCGGGCGATTTCCCCGGCCGCCGCTTCGGGGATCACGCCGCAGCGCGCCTCGGCCCTGGCCAGCGCCACCTCGACCTCGACGCAGCGCGCGATGAAGGCCTTGTCGGAGAAGACCTGCCGCATCCCCGGCGTACCGAAGGCGTCGCGGAACAGGATCGAGTCCAGCACCGTGGTGGAGCTCTGGAAGGAGGGCATGAGTGGCTCCTACGCCGGCAGCAGTTTCAGGCGGCGTAGCAGCTCGCGTTCCTGCTCCATGGTCTTGATCATCGAGTCGCGATAGGCGGGCCCATCCAGCAGCATCAACGGCTGGTCCATCTTGTCGAGGAACTCCAGGTGCTTCGGCTCCTGCGCCGCGGCGCGGAAGGCGTCGGCCAGGATTTTTACCACGGCGGGATCCATGCCCTTGGGCCCGACCAGGCCGCCCGGACTGTCGACGGCGATCTCGAGCCCGAGCTCGCGCACGGTCGGCACGTCGGGGAAGCGCTTCGCCCGGGTGCCGGTGAAGACTGCCAGGAGCCGGAGCTTGCCGGCCATGACCATCGGCGCCCAGCCCGAGGACTCCGAGGCGAAGTCGATCTCGCCGCCCAGCAGCGCACGCATCGTGTCGGCCGTGCCGCGATAGGGCGCGTGCGTCCACGAGAGGCCCTGCGCCATGCCGAGACTCTCCATCGCGAGATGCTGGGTCGAGCCCGCGCCCAAGGTGCCCCAGTTCAGCTTGCCGGGATTGGCCTTGGCATAGGCCAGCAGCTCGGGCAGCGACTTCCACGGCGCCTCGGTGCGCACCACCACGCCCATGACGAAGCCGGTGATCTGCAGGATATAGGTGAGGTCCTTGATCGGATCATACTTGAGTGCCGGGTTGAGCATCGGCTGGCGGAGCATGCTCATGTGCATCTGGCAGATCGTGTAGCCGTCCGGCTTGGCGTCCTGGAGCGCGAGCGCACCCAGCACACCGGCGGCCCCACCCTTGTTCTCGACGACCACGGGCTGGCCGAGCTTTTGGGAGACCGATTCGGCCAGGATGCGGAAGCCGGCATCGGCCGGCCCGCCGGCGGCCCAGGGAATGATCAGCTTGATCGGCCGGTCAGGAAATTTCGCCTGGGCGCGCGCGGCGCCGAACGGCAAGGCAGTGGCGCCGACAAGGGCGCCTCGTCGCGTGATGCGGCTCATGATCTTGAACTCCTCCCGTTTTGCTGGACTGTATCCACGGGCATGGAGCGTGCCAAACGATCGATGATGGGGCTCTTAGGAGGGGCCGCGGCACTTCAAGCGAATGGTGCCCAGGGGCGGGTTCGAACCACCGACACTGCGATTTTCAGTCGCATGCTCTACCAACTGAGCTACCTGGGCGCACCACGTACGGCGCGGGCTTATAGGATGGGCTAGCCCATCTGTCTAGTTGACCCGGGCGCGGTTCCGC
>CAMAYC010000269.1 GCA_945862125.1 Reyranella massiliensis 521 | reverse complement strand
CCCCCGCGCGCTCATTGTCTGCACGGTCCAAACTTACAGCGGGCGCGTGCTGCCGGCGGGCCTGGTGCGGTGCAGGAATTCGCGACCGATCTTCACGCGCTTCTGGCCGTCGTACTCGACGATGTCGGCGGTGGCGTAGGTTTCGGTCCAGTTCGACGGCAGGAATGAGCCGGTGCCGACCACGTCGATCGGCGACTTGGCCTCGGCCATGATCCGGCACTTGGCGGGGCCGAAGCCCGAGGAAGCCACGATCTTGACCTTGTCGAAGCCGTTGCGATCGAGCTCCGAGCGCAAATGGAAAATCGCCGCCGCCGACACGCCTGTCCCGACCAGGTAGCGCAACTCTTCCTCGCTGCGATAACCGCGGATCGATTCGGGCGAGAAGCGCTCCAGCACAGCGTAAGACGTGGCGGGATCCAGCCCTTCCAGGTAGCGGCCGCCGGTGGTGTCGAGGCGCAGCGACAGCATCCCCTTCTTCGCCAGTTCGGGAAAGCGCCGGCAGACTTCCAGCGAGTCGGTAATCTCGCGGGCGAAGTAATCGACCAGCACCGTCATCGGCTCGCCGGGGAAGGTCTCGTGGAACATCTCGGCGGCGCGCAAGGTCGAGCCGGCGTAGCCGATCAGCGCGTGCGGCATGGTGCCGAGCCCCTGCTCCCGCCCGAAAAAATGCGCGGTCGCATGCGTGGCATTGCCGATGAAGCCCACCGCGCCCACCTTGCGCTTGGCGCGGGCCGAACCGACGGAGGCCGCATAGGCCATCATCTCGGCCATCTCCTGGCCGGCGCAGTGACGCGCATCCATGGCGAGGAAGGCAGCCTTCGGCATGTCGGCGCACATCGTCCAGGCGTTGTAGGCTGCGACGCAGGCCGGGCCGAGCTTCTGCAGGAAGATCGTCTCGAGGTCGACCAGGTGGAAGAACGAGCCGGTGATGTACATCATCGGCTCGCCGGCGCCGACCCACTTGCCCTCGTTGTAGCGCAGGTCGAGCTCGACCTTGGTGTTGCGCGCGCGGCCCGTCTCCTGCAGCCAGTCGAGCGCCAGCCGGGGCGCGAACACCACCGGACGGCGCATGAAGATGGCGTAGGTCACCTGGCAGTCGCCGAACTTCCCGATCACCTGCTTCGAGCGGTTGAAGTAGTGATCGGTGTAGCGCTGGATCTCGCCGTTGGACGGATGGGTCATCGTCAGACCGCCGGGCGTGCCCGCGCCACCGACAAGCGTTCCGCCTTGAGCTGTTCGGCGAGCAGGAAGGCGAGCTCCAGCGCCTGGCTGGCGTTCAGCCTGGGATCGCACTGGGTCTCGTAGCGCTCGTTCAGGTTATCGACGGTGATGTCCGTCGAGCCGCCGATGCACTCCGTCACTTCCTGGCCCGTCATCTCGAAATGCACGCCGCCGGGGTGCGTTCCCTCGGCACGGTGCACGGCGAAGAAGTCCTTCACCTCGCGCAGGATGTTGTCGAAGTGGCGGGTCTTCCGGCCGTTCGACGCCGTCTCGGTGTTGCCGTGCATGGGATCGCACGACCAGACGACCGACTTGCCGGCGCGTTCGACCGCGCGCACCAGCGGCGGCATCTTTTCGGCAACGTGATTCGCGCCCATGCGGACGATCAGCACGATGCGCCCGGGCTCGTTGGCCGGGTTGAGCGTATCGATCAGGCGAAGCGTGTCGTCGACCGACAGCGACGGTCCGCACTTGAAGCCGATCGGGTTGCGCACGCCGCGGAGGAACTCGACATGCGCGCCGTCGGGCTGGCGGGTGCGGTCGCCGATCCACAGCATGTGGGCCGAGCAGTCGTACCAGTCGCCCGAAGTCGAATCGACGCGGGTCAGCGCCTCTTCGTACGGCAGCAGCAACGCCTCGTGGCTGGTGAAGAAATCGGTCTCGGCGATCTGCGGCGTGGTCGCCGAGTTGAGGCCGCAGGCGGCCATGAAGTTCAGCGTCTCGTCGAGGCGCGCGGCGAGATCGTGGTAGCGCTCCGACGCCGGCGAATTGCGCACGAAGTCGAGGTTCCAGCGGTTGACCTCGTGCAGGTCGGCATAGCCGCCCTGGGCGAAGGCGCGCAGCAGGTTGAGCGTCGCGGCCGACTGGTTGTAGGCCTGCACCATGCGCTCGGGATCGGGCAGGCGCGCGGCCGCCGTGAACTCGAAGCCGTTGACGTTGTCGCCACGGTAGGACGGCAGCTCGACGTCGCCGATCTTCTCGACGTTCGACGAGCGCGGCTTGGCGAACTGGCCGGCCATGCGGCCGAGCTTCACCACCGGCATGCCGGCGCCGTAGGTCAGCACGACGGCCATCTGCAGCAGGACGCGGAAGGTGTCGCGGATATTGTTGGCGGTGAAATCGGCGAAGCTCTCGGCGCAGTCGCCGCCCTGCAGCAGGAAGGCGTCGCCCGCCGCCACCTTGGCCAGAGCCGTCTTGAGCTTGCGTGCCTCGCCCGCGAAGACCAGCGGCGGATAGCGGCGCAGCCGGGCCTCGGCGCCGGCCAACTGGGCGGCGTCCGAATAAACCGGCATCTGCTGCGCGGGCTTGCCCCGCCAGCTCGTCAGCGACCAGTCGGCGGCGCTGGAGCTGCGGGATTGCGCTTTCGTGGCCGTCCGGGCGCCTGCCCGGGATGAGCCCTGGATCGCGGTCATCGTCTTGTCTCCATGCTCCCGGAACGGCAATTCATGTCCATCCGGCCGCCGGGGTGGGTGAACCTATACGGGCTGTGGATGAATTGCCAGACGGCCGGAAAGGCGGCCGGGTGGGTGCTTTCGCTACTCGGCCGCGGCCCGGGTGGGGGTCGTGTCGGCGCGGGCGGTCCGCATGGTGACGAATTCCTCGCCAGCGGTGGGGTGAATGCCGACGGTGGCGTCGAAATGGTCCTTGGTGGCGCCTGCCTTGATCGCCACCGCGAGGCCCTGGATCAGCTCGGCGGCATCGTCGCCCACCATGTGGGCGCCCACGACCTTGTCGGTCGCCGCTTCCACGATCAGCTTCATGAAGGTGCGCTGGCTGCGTCCGGACAGCGTGTGCTTCATCGGCTTGAAGGCCGCCGTGAAGATCCGCAGTTCGCCCAGGGTCCGCCG
>CAMAYC010000268.1 GCA_945862125.1 Reyranella massiliensis 521 | reverse complement strand
AGGATGCGCGCCGGTCAAGCGAGGTTAAAGCTGAGCTTAATGGCCACGATCAGGTTGTTGACCGCGATGCTGGTCAGTATGAGGCCGAACACGCGAGTCACGATCTCGAGGCCGCCGCGGCCGAGCAGGCGCGACAGCCCGCCGGAGAGCGCCAGGACGGTGAAAAGCAGGACGAGGCAGGCGGCCAGAACGCCGGTCGTCTGGGCCTGCTCGACGACCGAGCGCTCGGCATTGTTGGTCAGCAGAATCACCGTCATAATTGAGCCCGCGCCGGCGATGCACGGCATCGCGAGCGGGAAGATGGCGCGCTGCATCAAGGCGGCCTCTGCCGGCAGCGCTAGCGCGGCCTCGGTCACCTTACCTAGCGTCATCTGCAGGCCGAACAGAAGCAGGATCAGTCCACCCGCCAGCTGGAACGACGCTATCGGGACGTGAAGCGCGCTCAGCAGTCGATCGCCCAGCACGATGAAAAACAGGAGGATCGCGAACGCGACCGCCACCGCGGTCGCGGCGACCGCGAGCTGCCGTCGCCGCGGCAGCCCCGCCGTCGCGGCGAGGAAGATCGGGATCGCCGCGAACGGGTCGAGCACGACGTAGAGCGTGACGAACTCGTAGAAGAAGTTGTTGCTGAACATCGGCGGCTGTCCTTACTCAAAACTCCAAAAAGCCGAGAAAGCATAGAGTTTTCGGCGCCGCAGTCATACCCGTATGGTCAAAGTATTGGCCCGGCCAACACACCATCACGCCGCCTCACGATGATAGTAGCGCAGGAGCCCACCCAATCGCTCGCGACACTGCACAGGCCCCTATACGGCCGACTTCGACCGGGCCCAGGAGGCGCGTGGCATGCTGATCAAGCTGGCCGTCCGCCATAAGGCGGGACACGGCTGAGGACCCGGCCGCCCTCCCCGCGCTGGGTCCCGATCGCCACGGCATATGTAGAGGCTCCCGCCTTCTGGGTGCGGCTGAAGCAGGGTGCGTCCTTTCGTCGACGGCTCCGACAAGGGCGCGACAGTCTTGTATATTCTGTTGAGGTGCCTCGGACGCCTGGATTCATTGAATTCGATCAGGAGGCGTCCTGTCGAGCGGCTGCCCGCAGTGCTAGCGCGTAACAGGGCGCGATTATGGCCAGCAGCAGAAAGCCCATCAGCGATGACAGCCGCGTCTCGTCGCCTGCAAGCAGGATGACTACGACACCGACCAGGAAGGCCGCGGCGAGCAGGCTCGACCACGGCCAAAAGCCCATTCGGAATTGCAGTCGCTCCACTTCTTCGGGTCCAAGGCGCCGGCGGAAGCGGGCATGGGTGAAGAGGATGGTCAGCCAGATCAGGATTCCGATGAAGGTCACCGCCGACGTGAGGTATTCGAAGGCGCGTTGTGGCGCCCAGTAGTTGATGGCAACGCCAAGCATCCCGACCAGCACGGAAAACAGGATGGCGGTGCGCGGCACGCCCTGCGGTGAGACCTGGCCGAGCCGTCTCGGTGCCTGCCGGCTCGACGCCAAGGAGAACAGCATGCGCCCGCTGGCATAGACGCCGCCATTGCATGAGGACAGGGCCGCGGTGATGACCACGAAGTTCACGACGCCCGCGGCGCCGGCCAGCCCGAGGCGCTCGAACACCTCGACGAACGGGCTGCCGGTGGCCGCGATCCGGTTCCAGGGGAAGATCGCCAGGATGACGAGGATCGCACCGACATAGAACAGAGCTATACGCCAGACGAAGGAATTGATGGCGCGTGGCAGTGTTTTTTCCGGGTTCTCCGCTTCGCCGGCCGTAAGGCCGATCATCTCGGCGCCGACATAGGCGTAGAGCACCATCTGCATCGCCAGAAGGCAGCCGGTGAGACCGTTGGGAAAGAATCCGCCATGATTGACGAGGTTGCCCAACCCCAGCGGCTTCCAGTCGCCGGGAAAACCCCAGACGATGACGACGGTGCCCAGAGCGATCAGGGCGAGAATGGTCACGATCTTGATCAGCGCGAACCAGAATTCGAGTTCACCGAAGACGCGTGCGGCGAGCAGGTTGAAGCCGCCCATCGTCACGATGGCGGCCAGCGCCCATTGCCATTGCGGTGAGCCAGGAAACCAGAATTGCATGTAGATGCCAACGGCGGTTACTTCTGCGACCGCAATGATCGTCCAGTAGGCCCAGTAGCCCCAGCCAACGAGGAATCCGAGAATCGGGTGCGCATAGGTCGTCGCGTAGACCGCAAAGGAACCGCTGACGGGGTGGTGGACGGCCATCTCGCCAAGTGCACGCAGCACGACAAAGGTGACGACGCCTGAGACAGCGTAGGCAAGCAGGATCGACGGTCCGGCCAACTCGATGGCAGTAGCTGAACCGAGGAACAGGCCGACGCCGATAGTCGAGCCAAGAGCCATTAATTGAAGCTGCCGTGCGCTCAGGTTTCGGCGCAAGGCTGGCGAGGATGAGGACATGCGCGTTACTCTTGGGGTCGGAGGGGTCGACGGCTAGGAGCGTCGACAGAGAATCGTAATACAAGATTCTGCCAGATTGGTCTCATTTGCAGAACGCCGATGGCTTGGCGAAGGAACCGGCCGCTTGTGTCTGGTTGCCGGTGAAAGGGGTGATGGCTTCGCGAGGTCCGTGGAACCGGAGCCGCTATACCCATTTTTCTATCGCTGGCGGGTCGTCCCGGCGCGGGGCTGAGATTAAAATAGTGGCTGACGGAGGGAGCCGCCTGGAAATTCACCGGGCGGCCCTTTTTTTGTGCCCGAAGCCGCCGCCCAGCCGCGAGAACGGTCCCAGAACGTCAAAGTGGCCCTCGCTTTCGAGGGCCACCTTAACTGCCTGATTTTCCAAAGGAAAAGACCCAATGGTAGCTGGGGGCGGCTTACCAAAATGCCGACGTTTCAGCAACTTGCACTGGCCCTCGGTCGGTTCAAAGTGGCCCTCGCCCACAGGCCAAAATCAATCGAACGCCAACGGCAGGTTACAGTAATGGCCCCAGCTTGCGAGGGCTGCCTGACCTTCGTATCTCTGACAAGTGGTGCCCAGGGGCGGAGTCGAAGATTGTCCAACTGCCTTGGCAAAGCTTTAGATAACTGCTGTCGAGAGCGACCAGAGAGTTCGCAGATTTGCACGATGGTGTCCGGCGTCAGGACCACTGATACAGATTTAGGGTCTTGAGGAAGAGAGGATTTCCGGCTCATCGTTATCCAGAGGGGAACGAGATGAGACAGAAACCCACCACGATGACGTCACCGTCCGAGCGCCTTGTGAAGAACATCCGCCGG
>CAMAYC010000267.1 GCA_945862125.1 Reyranella massiliensis 521 | reverse complement strand
GGAGAGCCCACCCAGGATTGCTGCAGGAACTCGAACTGGCGCTCCAGGTCGGCGCAGAGGGCCACGAACAGCATGCCCTTTTCCGACCCTTCGGCGCCGTAGGGACGGCCGCGCCGCAGCAGCCGGTGGCGCTTCTCCATGACGCCCTGCTTCGGATCGTTCGGCGCCAGGCTGCCGCGCGGATTGGACCGGCGGATATGCGCGCCGAAGGGGCAGCGAAGTCCCTGCGGATCGTCGGTCGCGAAGTTGAAGTCGTTGTCCGCGCGAACCTGTGTCAGCGGGGCAGGCGTCTTGTGATGCGGCTGGCTGATCAGCGAGGCGCCGCTCCGCCAGCGGCCCATCATCTTGGCGGCGATCCACTCCTCGGTGATCTTGCCGCCGATACTGTCTTCGAGGCCGGCGTACGTCTCGAGCTCTGCCTTCTGGAGGGCGAGGAACTGGTCGAAGCCGGTGACGTCCTGCATCAACTGGCGCACGGCCACGAAAGTGCCGTTGCGGCCGAAATCGCGCCGGTCCGCGTCCTGCGACCCGGCGAAGCGCGGGTAGCGCGCCGGGAAATCGGGCGTATCGGTTTCGAGCTCGTCGCCGGGGTCGCTCTCCGCCGGCAGGGTGACGGCCGGCGGGAAATAGCCGGCGCCGTCGCGGTAGCCGAGCAGCAGCTCGCCCGCCTCGACCACGTCGGCCGTATTGTCGGACGCGGCCTCGCGCTGGGTGCCGCGCAGGATCGGCTGGGAGATGCCGTCGCGGAAACCGAAATGCTCGTACATCGGCGCGTCACGCTCGGAAGTGGGGCGTTCGGAAGAGGCACGCCCGGAAGCGGACTCGACGGCCGCTATTACCGCCCGGGCCTCTTTCGTTTTCGGCGTCGGTTCGGTCATCAAGGTCGATAGCGCCTTCAGTCCCAGCCGTGCCTCGTGTTCCGCGAGCGCGTCGCGGCACGCCTGTTCCGTCTTGCCGTAGAGGAACAGCACGGCGTCGGCCGCCTTGCCGGTCGCCCCGCCGAGATCTGGCCGGTCGACATCCGCCCACCGCCAGTCCTTCGGCGCCGAGGGTCCGGTGTCGCCCAGCACCCGCGCGCGGTCGGCCATGCCCAGGCGGAAGATGGGCGGGAACGCCGCCATCTTTTCCGCCCTGTCCTCGGCCGTGTGTCCCAGACACTTTTCCATGCCGCGGGCCGAGAAGGCGACGAAGGTCGCGGTCTTGTCCGTGAGGTCGGGCTGCTCGCCGAACGAGACGTTCCGGTTCAGGTATTTGAGCCAATCTTTACGGGCCACCACGTTGTCATTGCCGTCGTCGCCTAAGCGGAGGGCGGCACAGAGCATGTAATCGTGCGACGGGAAGCCTTTGAAGACCATCGACTGGACCTCGTCGGTCGCGATCGCGTCCCGTGGCCGCGGCATGGCGCCGAAGCAGTCGAGCCAGGCGCGCGCCGCCGTATCCGTCTGGGCGCGCATCAGCCCGTCGTGGATCAGCGCATTGGTGCGGATCTGGTCGGTGGTGAGCCTGGGAAACCGGCTGAACCAGAACTGCGTGACGATCTGCTGGCGCCGCACCCACCGCTTGAAGCGGGCGCCGTCGTCGGCGCCGCCCAGGACCAGCAGGCGCGTCTTCGGGAAACCCCGGCCATGGCTCCACACCGCCGACTGGCCCTCATGCGCCTTGGTGATGAAGTCTTCCAGATAGCTCAGCCAGCTGCCGTCGTAGTTGGCGAGGAACAGCATCTGCTCGCTGCCGGGCAGCCGGAACCAGCGCGCATAGTGGATCGTGCCCATGTTGAGCACGAAGCCCGGGCGGAACCAGTATTGGACTTCCTTGCCGATGACCCAAAGCGACAGCGCGAGCGTGAATTTGCGGAACGCGCCCGGCTTCATGATCGTGATGGCCGTGATGTGGTTCTGCGCGTACTCCGGCGCATTCTCCGTGGCGGCAATGGCCTCGATCTTGTCGAGCGGCGCGGACCGCCGGTCGATGTCCTTGTCGTCGCGCACCTCGTGCCAGTAGAGGATCGCCACGAAGACGAGCAGCACCGTGAGCCACAGCAGGACGGTCGCGACGATGCCGCCCGCCAGCGCCAGCGACACGGCGCCGAGCTGGTCGACGACCAGGCCGAACGGTTCGGGATAGCAGTAGACGGCGGCGATGACGGCCGCGACCGCGCAAAAACCCAGGATCCATTCGATGAGCAGCCGGTTTCGCCGCAGCAGCGGCTGGGCCCGGGTCCACAGCGCCCGCACGATATAGGCTGCGGCAATGCCGGCCGCGGCGGCGAGCGCGATCTGACCGGACAGGGGCAGATCCAGCCCCCAATCCTGCAACAGCCATTTCCGCAGCGCCGGGAACGCCACCGCGGTACCCAGGGCCGACAGCACGACCATCCGCCAGGCCCGCAGCAGTGGCGGCACGACCCAGTTCCAGAATCCGACGATGGCCCACGTCGCGGCGACGCCGCCCGCGGCGGCGAGGGCAACCTGCCAGACGAGGGAGAGATCCGGGAAGCAGCGCTGCAGCGCGAGGAACGAGGCGACACCGAAGCCCAGGATCGACGCGGGCCACCGGAACCAGCGGATCAGCAGCGCCGCCACGAACAGCACGGCCGCCACGACGAACGCCACGACGGTGCCGGCGTCGACCAGTCCCATCGCGCCCGCCTTGTACCAGCGCACCAGCGTGTTGAATCCGTCCCGGACCGACGTCGCGACAATGAGTAGAACGCCGGTCACGAGGCCCACGAGCGCGAAGCCATAGGCGACCCAGGAGTTTGGATCGACGGCGTGATGGATGGCGCCGCCGAGCAGGGACACGGTGGTGCCGATCAACAGCGCCAAAAAGACCCCGGCATTCGATTTCAGCGCCGCCGGCAGGCCCTGCAGGCCGACCTTGGTGTCGTCGCCCGTCCATCCCGACAGGCCGAGCTTCCGCTTGCTCGGACGCATGAGGAAGGGCCGCAGCTTCCGTCCCTCTTCCCGCAACTCTTCTTCGACCTGCCGGTCCGGCGCCGAGAGACGCGCGAGGTCCTGCACGGCCGCGCCCGCCGGCCGCATGAGATCGCGGACATAGGCCAGCGTATCCACCGCCCGTTTGCGCATGCCGCCGTGGACATGGAGATAGCGGTCGACGGCCTTGCGCACGAAGGCCGCGAGCTCCTGCTGCTGCGCGATGTCGCCGACCGGCGTATCGGGCGTGCCGTTGAAATTGAGGCCGATGGCGCCCCACGGCGCGAAGTGCAGCCGGGTCTTGTGGCGCTCGAGCAGGAAATGAAGCCGGCTGCC
>CAMAYC010000266.1 GCA_945862125.1 Reyranella massiliensis 521 | reverse complement strand
AACCAGACGCTGGGCGTCACGCCGGACTCGCAGAAGAACGTGCTGCTGAACTCTCAAGGCACGGTGACCAGCGGAAAGGCGACGATCACGCTGAGTGACGGCCGGTCGGTCACCGTTCCCTGGAATCCTGGATCGGACGCCTTTACCGTCTCGCTGAACCATCCGACTTTCGGCATGCTCACTGGCAAAGGCTTCGTGAGCGCCAACAGCGACTATTTTGCCTACGTGTTCGAAACAACGAACAACGAACGTATCGGTGTCATCGGCGGCACGCCGACCACGCTGGGTCAATTCCCCTCGACCGGTTACGCCAAACACACCGTGATCGCCCTCG
Source organism: Reyranella massiliensis 521 (assembly GCA_945862125.1). GTDB lineage: Bacteria > Pseudomonadota > Alphaproteobacteria > Reyranellales > Reyranellaceae > Reyranella > Reyranella massiliensis_A. Next base: position 2,956 of record CAMAYC010000266.1, on the reverse strand, counting down.
GCGACTCCGACAAGATCCCCTTCGCCAACGATACCGTCGGCGGCAATGCTGCGCTCAAGGCAGCAGCCACGAAGTCGCCGCTCTACTCAGCCTATTCGGGCACCACTTCCCCCACCGTGGGCGGTGCCGAGCCGGGCGCCGCGCGCGCCACCGCCATGCAGGCGACGGTATCCATTGCCGGACAGGGTTCCAATCAGAAGTCGTACATGGGTGCGTTCATCGGCACCTATTTCAAGGACTACAACAACAGCACGATCTTCAATTCCGGCCGCTTCAATGCCTCCTACCGGCTGGGCGACACCCAGCAGATCGGCCGCCAGGTCTCCGCCGAATCGACCTTCGATACCGGCGCCGGCAATTCGATCTTTGGGCCCAACGGTGAGAGAATGGTCTTCACGCCGGACAGCCTCAACACCACGGTGACCTCGAGCTCTAGCATCGTGTCCACCATTACGACGACCCGCACATCGCAGGCATCGTTCGACCAACCCTACAACAACCTTACCGGCCAGGACTATTTTAACGTCACTCAGGCGACCAGGACGTCGTCTTCGTCGACGACCGACAACGCGCGCACCAGCCAGACCATGAACGGTTATGTCGGCGGCCTCGTCGAGGGGCGCGACAGCTCGGGCACCTTCACGACGCGGCTGCTCGGCAATCCGAACAATGCCGCGCCTTCGAATATCATCCTGATCACCGACGCTGCGTCCAACCGCGCCTCCGCGACCTTCACGGTCCCCGAATGGGATGGCTCCTCGACCTCGGCGACCTTCCGGCTGGGTGGCACGACGGGAGTGAGCTCTTCCACCAGCGCGTTCATCGACGACAAGATCTATGCGCTCATCGACCGGCCTTCCGACCTGTTGACCAACACGACCAGCGTCACGATCAGCTCCGTGACTTCTCAGACCGGCGACCTGGAGTCGCGGACCTTCGCCGTCAGCTACGGCACCGCGCCCTTCAACGACTTCTTCACGGCGGCGGGCGTGACGCCTTGCACCTGCGAATTCATGACTTGGGGCGTATGGGGTGGCGACGTCAGCTACAAGGCGAACTACACCGCGTACGAACGCGACCGCCTGAACTTTGCGTCCTACGTCGCAGGCACGCTGAGCTCCACCGTCGACCTCAGCACCCTCAACACGCAGAACGCCACGGCGACCTACAGCGGGCATATGTTCGGCCACGTGCGAAACGGCAATAGTTCCTACGTCGCCGCCGGGAGCTACACCAACAATTGGAGCTTCGGCTCCCAGACCGGCAAGGCCTCCATAAACTTCGACGGTGCGACCTACGGCAGCAACATTACCGCCAACACCCAGCTGAATGGTGGCGGCCCGACCTTCTCGACGCCCACACCGTTGCCATCGGTATCTGGCCCGACAGGACGGGATCTCTCGCTCAGCGGCGCCTTCGTGAACGCGCCCGGCGTGACCGCCAAGGGTCAGATGGGCACTTTCACCATAACCGGCACCGGCTACAAGGCCGGCGGCACGTTCGCGGCGCAGAAGCCCTAGCGTTTCAGGGCGACGATGAAGTCGGCGATGCCGGCGATGTCGTCACGCCGGAACCACGGCAGGTGCGTTTCGGCCGGTTGTACGTCCGACGCGATGGCGACGACATTGGGATCTTCTGCCGCGAGAGAAGGCGCCTGCCCGGCTCTGACTTCGATCTTGGGATGCGCCTCGCGCTTATAGCCCTCGATCAGGACCAGATCAGCCGGCGCAAGACGCGCCAGCACGACGGTGAGCGAGGGATCGGTCTCTTCGCGCATGATCGCGTAACGCCGGCCACCGACCACCGCCACTTCGGTGGCGCCAGCCACACGATGACGGAAGGAATCGCGGCCCGGCTGATCGACGTCGACATCGTGATGGGCATGCTTGATGGTCGAAACACGCCAGCCGCGCCGGACGAACTCCGCCACCAACCGCTCGACCAGCGTCGTCTTGCCGGCGTTCTTCCAGCCGGTGACGCCGAAGACACGCGATGGGGTCACGAGACGATCCGCTGGGCGTTGGCATAGACGGTGAGCCGGCCATCGCGCACGAACGCGACGAGCGCGATGCCCGCCTGCTCCGCCGTCTCGATGGCGAGCGATGTCGGCGCCGAGACGGCAGCGATCGCCACCGCGCCGAGGGAAGCGGCCTTCTGCACCATTTCGTAGGAGCAACGGCTGGTCACCACGACGAACCCGCCCTCCCGCGTCCCGGCCGCCTTGGCCAGCGCACCGCCCAGCTTGTCGAGCGCATTGTGCCGACCAACATCTTCGCGCACGAGGACAAGCGTGCCGTCCGCGGCCACCCAGCCCGCGGCATGGGTGGCGCCGTTCAACTTGTTGATGCGTTGCTGGCCCGGCAGCGACGCCATCGCCTGCGCGATCGCCGCGCGCGAGACCGTACCGCTCGCTTGCGATACCGGCACCGGCCGCAGCGCTGCCTCCAGGCTGTCGACACCACACAGGCCGCAGCCGGTGCGGCCGGCAAGGCTGCGCCGCCGCTCCTGCAGGCCGGCCATCCGCTGGTTCGCGATCTTCAGCCGGACTTCGATGCCGCGCCCCACCGGCTCCACCTCGACGTCGTAAATCTCCGATGCCTTATCGACGATGCGTTCGGTGAGCGAGAAGCCGCGGGCGAAGTCTTCCAGGTCGCACGGCGTCGCCATCATCACGGCATGGCTGATGCCATTGTAGACCAGTGCGACCGCAACCTCCTCGGCCACGATCTCATCCAGCATCTCGTCGCCCGCGGCCGTCAGACGTCGTGCCGGGCGACGGACGGATCCCGCCTCGGTCATCGCGCCGTCTCGTCGATGCGGAGATGCCGGCCCTCGCGGTCGAAGAACATGCCGCGATTGAAGGCGAGCGGATCGGCCTTCACGTCGGCTTCGACCTGCTTCAGCTTGGTCGCGGCCACGGCATCAGGCAACGGTCCGCCTTCATGTCCCAGCCCGA
>CAMAYC010000265.1 GCA_945862125.1 Reyranella massiliensis 521 | reverse complement strand
ATGTCGCGTCTGACCGGTTGATCTGGAGCGTGGCGTTGTTGACCACGCCGCCTGCGCCCAGAGTCCCAGCCGTGCCGGCGGCACCGATCTGCAAAATGCCGGCAGTGACCGTCGTCCCACCGGTGTAGGTGTTGGCCCCGCTCAGCGTGAGCGTACCCACGCCGGTTTTCTCGATGGGACGCGGCCCGCCGGTTTCGGAGATGACGCCGGACTGTGTTGCCGAGCCGGTCAGAACCTGCAGTTGCGTCGTGTCCGTCGACAGAACGATGCCGGAGGCATTGGTGGAGCCGTTGGGATAATTGATGACCGTCTGCGCGCCGGCCCTGTCCGCGAAGAGCAAGCAGCCGACAATGGCTGAGGACGCACTACAGGCTTTCCGCCAGCGCGTGCGGCTGGCTTCCGCGAAACGGCGCGGAGGGGAACGCGACGCGCGCAAGAAAACCTAGATCGCGCCCGTGCGATCAGGACGGGCCCTCATTGCTGGCCCGGCAGTTTCCCTGCGTGTTTTGGTGAACCTTCTCACAGCCCGGAAGGCCACCCACTCACAGGCCTTCAAGTCCACCCTATGGCACTTCATTTTCGACTCCCACACACCACACACCCCGCGCCCAGACCCACAATCCAAGCGCGGAATTCCGACGTCCCCCTGAAAGACATCCAAACCAGCGACAACGCTGACCGCCCGATACCCACGAATCGACCGGATCGCCCTGTTGCGTGCACTTTATTCAATCAAGGGATGCAGAATTGCATAATACGGCATCAACGCCATGTTGCCTAGCCAATGCGATAATATTGATCAGTCTCAAGCAGTTGTGAGGCGTGTCTAATTTCCGCAATTAAAACATGGCCTTACCGGAAATTGCTCGGTTAGTATGGCGGCGACGGAGGCAAAATTGTGACAAGCCGACCGGCCAAAATGTGCAGAAGAACTGTCATGCTTGCGAGTGCCGAAATGCTCGTGGCCCCGAGCCTGGCATCGGCGCAACAGCCCTCCGCGCGGGCGTTCATCGAGGCAATCTATAAGCCGTATCTGGAAAAGGCCTATTCCGGCCAGAACTACGACGAGCCAGGCCGCTTCTTCGCTCCCGACCTGGCGCGCGCCATGAAGGCCGATGCCACGGCCGCGGCCCGACGCCGGGAAGTACCGCTTCTCAACGGCGACCCATTCGTCTGTGCCCAGGACTGGGAGATCGGCAGGCTCGCCGTATCGGTTTCGACAGCCGGCGCCAAGACGACCGGTGTCGTCACCTTCGACATGATGGGCAAGCCGCGGCGCGTCACCCTCGACCTGGTTCAGACGCCGGCCGGCTGGCGTATCGCCGACATCGCCTGCAGCAACGATCCGACGTCGCTGAGGGCGCTCTACAAGCTGCGCCCGTAGCGGGCCGAACCGGCGCTAGTGGCGCCAGCTCGTATCGGTCTTGTCGATCTTGCGGATGAGCGCGGCGAATTCGAGATCGCCGATGGCGCCGCCACCCTTTTCGGAGAAGCCATCGACGTCGGCGCCCGACTTGGCGGCAAGATTATCGCCCAGGATGTTGAGCGTGCCGGCGGCTCCGGCATCGAGCTGGATCTGGCAGGCGCGCTCGAGGCGGTAGAGCCGGATGAACGCTTCCGGCACGGTGCGACCCGTGGTCAGGATGCCGTGATTGCGCAGCATCATCGCCTGGTTGTCGCCGAGGTTCGCGAGCAGACGGCCGCGCTCGTCGAGATCGAGGCTGGGGCCTTCATAGTCGTGATACGAGAGCTTGTTGTGGAAGGTGGTGGCGGCCATCGAGATCGGCAGCAACCCTTCCTTGAGCGCGCACACCGCCATGCCGGCGCGGGTGTGCGTGTGCATCACCACCTTGTGGCGCGCGGCGTGCGCCATGTGGACCGCCGAATGGATGACGAAGCCCGCGTAGTTCACGGGATAGTCGGACTTGCCGATGATGTTGCCGTCGAGGTCGATCTTCACCAGGTTCGAGGCCGTGACCTCGTCGTAGTTGAGACCGAACGGATTGATCAGAAAGTGCGGTTGCGGGCCCGGCACGCGCGCCGTGAGGTGGCCGTAGATCAGCTCGGTCCAGCCGAAATGATCGACCAGCCGATAGGCCGCGGCGAGCTGGCGGCGCAGCACCGCCTCGCCTTCGGGGAGCGGCAGCGAACTGATATCGACGCCGGTGAGCGGCAGATCCTGGGCGATGTGCATGTCCATGGGCGGTTCCTCCCGGCGGAAACAGGCGAGGCACAAGCTTAGGCCTCCGCGCTATGCTCCGGCAACAAAAGAGGAAACCCCAAATGGCCGAAAAACCGCGCCTCGATACCACGCGCCTGCAGAAGATGGCGCAGGCCTATTGGGAAAGTGCGGCCCTGATGGCCGCCGTCGAGCTGGGAGTGTTCACCGCCATCGCCCATGGCGGGAACACGATCGCGGCAGTCGCCGAGGTCGTCGGAATCAGCGAACGCAATGCCGAGCGCCTCATGACCGTCCTGGTCGCCATGACCCTGCTCACCCGCGACGGTGACCGCTTCGCCAACGCCGCCGACGTAGAACGCTTCCTGGTCCAGGACAGCGACCGCTATGCCGGACCGTGGATCCTGTTCACCAAGCCGCGCTGGTCAGCCTTCAGCGAGCTTTCCCAGCGGCTCCGCAATCCCACGGAGAACCGGCTCGGCGCCTATGTCGACTTCACGGTCGAGGACGCCAGGCGCTATCACGCCGCCACCTACTCGATCGGCATGGGCGCCGCCCGCCTGTTCAGCCGCAGCGTCGACCTCAAGGGCCGCAAGCTGCTGCTCGATCTCGGCGGCGGTTCGGGTGCCTACAGCATCGTGGCGACTGGGACATTCCCCGGCCTGAAGGCGGTCGTGCTCGACCTGCCCCCGGTCACGGTGGTGGCCGACGAATACATCGCCGCCAACAACGCAGCCGACCGCGTCACGACCCTCCCGGGCGATTTCACGCGCACCGAGTTTCCGAGGAACGTCGACGTGGTGGTCATGGCGAGCAACCTGCCGCAATACGAGCCCGACCTGATCCGCCTCGTCGTCGGCAAGGCGTTCGCGGCACTCGTGCCCGGCGGCGAGATGCACCTGATCGGCGAGACTCTGCACGACGACCGGCGCGGGCCGCTTTCCGCGGCACTCTGGGGCCTCAACGAGGCGATCCAGTACAGCACCGGCCTTGCCCACACGGAATCCGAAGTGAAGAGCTATCTGCAGGACGCGGGCTTCGCCGATGTCGCCGTCCACCCGTTCGTGCCGGGCGTCCTGTCACGGATTGCCGGCCGAAAGCCGGCCTGACCGCATGTTTTATGGGTTTTCCGGTTGGCGCTCCCTACGGGAAGCGTCGACAGGAATCTAGAAACCCAATAAAATAAGCCTTTTA
>CAMAYC010000264.1 GCA_945862125.1 Reyranella massiliensis 521 | reverse complement strand
ACGGCGGAGGTCGCGGCCGGCGTCTGTTGCCCATGCCAGTCCGGATTGCCGCCGCCCGTCACCGAGCCCGCGACATCGATCAGGTCCTTGGTCACGAAGGTCAATCCATCGAGCGGCCCGGAGCCCGTGGGCTCGAGTTGCGTCCGCGGTCCGGGAACGAAGGCGCCGAGGTCGGTGTCGGTCACCGCAAGGCTTTGACGATCGTGTCCGTGGGCGCCGTCCAGCCGACGATGCCGCCCTGGGCGCGGATCATGGCGAGCGTCGCCGCCTTGAATTCGGGGAAGTAGCTTTCGGTCGCATCCTCGGCCAGCAGGCATTCGTAGCCGCGGTCGTTGGCCTCGCGCATCGTGGTTTGAACGCAAACTTCGGTGGTGACTCCGGCGAACACCAGATGGCTGATGCCTTGCGTCTCCAGCAGATGGCCAAGGCGCGTCGCATAGAAGGCGCCCTTGCCGGGCTTCACGAGCACCGTCTCACCCGGCAGCGCCGCGAGCTCGGGCACGAGATCGTTGCCCGGTTCACCGTCGATCAGGATACGACCCATCGGCCCCTTGTCGCCGATGCTGAGCTTGCTTCTGCCGCGCGCACGCTTACTGGGTGGACAATCCGTGAGGTCGGGCCGGTGGCCTTCGCGCGTGTGAATGATGGGAAGCCTGGCCGCCCGGAAGCCGTCGAGCAGGCGACGCACTGTCGGCACGATGGCCGTCAGCAGGCTCACATCGTTTCCGAGCGCCGAGCCGAAGCCGCCCTCCTCGACGAAGTCGCGCTGCATGTCGATCACGATCAGAGCGATCTTGCCGGTCGGAAAACTGTACTCGTAGGGCTGGGCGGCGATCACGGGCATGGCGCGGTTCTACTACTTGCCGCGCTGGAAGGGCAGCGTCAGCGCCGTCGGCGGATCGAGCCGGCCGACGACTCCCGCCACCGCCAGCAACGCCAGGAGATAAGGCAGCATCAGCAGGAAGGCGGTCGGCACGTTGATGCCCATGGCCGGGAGCTGGAACTGCAGCGCGGTGGCCGCACCGAACAGCAGGCAGGCTGCGATGGTGCGGCCGACATTCCAGCCGCCGAAGATCACTGCGGCGAGCGCCAGGTAGCCCGCGCCGTTGGTCATGTTCTCGGTGAAAGTGTGGATGTCGGCGATGGAGATGAAGGCGCCGGCCATGCCCGCCATGGCGCCGGTGATCAGCACCGCCAGCCAGCGCGTGCGCGCGACCGGGATGCCGGCCTTGTCGGCGCTGCGCGGCTCGTCGCCGACGGCGCGCACGGCGAGGCCAAACGAGGTCTGGTTCAGCATCCACCAGATCAGCAGGATGAGGCCGAAGCCGAAATAGACGATGACCGACTGCTGGAAGAACGCCGTGCCGGCGAACGGCAGGTCGCTGAGGCCGGGCACGGCGAGCTTGGGCAGGCCCGGGATCTCCTCGCGCGACAAGCCGCCGAAGATGATGCGGTAGAGGAGCGTCGTGGCGCCCAGGGCCAATATATTGAAGCCGATGCCGACCACGAGCTGGTTGGCGCGCAGGTTGACGCTGAGCCAGGCCTGGACGGCCGAGAGCGCGACCGCGGCCAGGACTGCGCAGCCGACGCCGAGGAAGGGATTGCCGGTCGCCCACGAGCCCAGGGCGCCGAAGAAGGCGGCCGTCAGCATCATGCCTTCGAGGCTGAGGTTGAGCACGCCGGCGCGCTCCGACACGAGTTCGCCGCTGGCCGCCAGCATCAGCGGCATGGCAAGGCGCAAGGTCGAGGCGATGAAGATGGCGAGCGTCTCTTCCATCAGCGCTGCCCTCCCTCGAGCTTCTCGACCAGGATCACCGACCCGGCGACGGCGATCACGATCAGGCCCTGGATGACGAGCGTGAGCGCCGACGGCACGCCTGCCATGATCTCCATGGAAATGCCGCCGGAACGCAGGAAGCCGAAGAACAGCGCGCCCGCCAGAACCCCCAGCGTGGAACCGCGCGACAGCAGGCCGACAACGAGGCCGTCGAAACCGTAGCCCGAGGAGAAGCCCGCCTTGAGATAGAACTGCTCGCCCTGCAGCATGATGGCGCCGGTGAGCCCGCCGAAGCCGCCGGCGATGCCGAGCGCCACCACCAGCAGGATGCTGCCGGGCATGCCGGCGCGGCGCGCCGCCAGTTCGTTGAGGCCGATGGCGCGCAGGCGCAGGCCGAAGGTCGAGCGCTGCAGCACGACCGCGGTGGCGAGCGCCAGCGCGAGACAAAGGACGAGTCCGATGTGCAGCGGCGATTCGGGATCGCCGGTGAGGCCGGGCAGCTTGGTCGAATCGGGAATGGGCAGCGATTCCGGCAGGGTCGAGGACGAGGTCTGCGGCTGGCGCAGGAGCGCCGTCGACTGCACGCACCAATAGACCATCAGCAGGGCGACGAAGCCCAGCAGGAGCGTCGAGATGACCTCGTTGGTGCCGAAGCGGACCTTCATCACGCCCGCGATGCCGCCCCATATTGCGCCGGCCAGGGTGCCGGCCAGCAGCGGCAGGAGCACCGCAAGCCCCAGCGGCAGACCGGCGATCGGCGGCCAGAGTGCCAGCGCCGTGGCCGCGATGCCGCCGACGGCGATCTGGCCCTCGCCGCCCACATTGGTGAGGTTGGCACGCGCCGCCAGGATGAAGCCTAGGCCGATCAAAGCCAATGCCACGGCGCGGTTGATCGAGGCGCCGACAGCGAAGGCCGTGCCGAATGCGCCGTCGAGGAATGCTTCTATGGCGTCGGGCACCGACTTGCCGCTCGCGGCAATCAACAGCAGGCCGATCGCCATCGAGCCGACTACGGCGGCAAAGGGAATCGACAGCGCCATCAGCCGGCGGCGGTCGGGCATGGTGAGTGCGAGCGCGGTCATGCGAGCTGGCCCGACATGAGGGCGCCGATGGCGGCGCGCTCGCCCATCTCGGCCGGACGCTCGCCCACCAGACGGCCGCGATAGAGCACGGCGATACGGTCGGCGACGGCAATCAGCTCGTCGAGCTCGCTCGAGATCAGCAGCACGCCGACACCGCGGCGGGCGGCGGCACGGATCTGGCGATAGACCGCCTCGACCGCACTGACGTCGAGGCCGCGTGTCGGCTGGGCGGCGACCAGCGCCACCAGCGGATCAAGCGTCAACTCGCGTCCCAGCACGGCCTTCTGCTGGTTGCCGCCGGACAAGCCGGAGAAGGCGACCTCCGGTCCGGCCGCACGGACGTCGAACTCCTTCATCTGCACTTGCGCGGCCTCGTTCAACGCCCGGCGCTGCAGCAGGCCGAAGCGGGTGAAACGGTCGAGCTTGTTCAGGTACATGTTCTCGGCCACCGACATGGCGGTGACGCAGGCCACGGCATGTCGGTCCTCGGGCACGATGCCGCCGCCCGCCGCCGTGACGGCAGCCGCGCCGGCATGGGTGAGTTCC
>CAMAYC010000263.1 GCA_945862125.1 Reyranella massiliensis 521 | reverse complement strand
GCGCTGGATGCCGCTGGTGGCTTCGTTCTGGATCTTTTGGCTGCGGCTCGGGATTTACTTCGCCATGGCTGGCGTCGGCATGACCCCACACCTCACGGGCGGGGTCTGAGATGGTCAAGCATCAGGTCTTCGCCCTGGTCCTGGGGCTCGCCGTCTTCAACGGCATCTTCTCTCCGCTGGTCCAACTGGTGGCCGCCTACAGCTTCATGTGGGCGCCGCCGTGGCTGCCGGCGGACCTGTCGATTACCTTCTATCTGTCGAGCCTCATTCTCTCGACGACGACGCTCCTGGTGGCGGGCATCCCGGTCGCGGTACTCGAACATCTTCTGCCGGCGTCGCGCGAGGCTCCCGGGCCGAACTGGATCTGGGCGCTGGTCTGCCTGGTCCTGTGCTTCCCGGCCTTCATCCGGCTCTTGCTGATGTCCGGCGCGGCGCAATAGCCTCTCCCCCGAGGAGGCGCGATGGATCGCATCGAGTATCTGGCCGACCTGACCGTCAAACGCGGCTGCGGCTTTGCGCTGCTGGCGATCGGCACCGTGATGCTCGGCCTCTCCTACGACATGTTGCTGTGCTTCAAGTCAGGTGCGATCCTGGGTGCGTTGCACGGTTCGGTGCTGGGCGTGTTCGCCTACAACGCGCCGCGCTGGAATCATCGTTCGACGGAGCTTTGGACGCTCCTGAACAAGGGCGCCGATCTTCCGCCGGACTATCCGCCCGAACTCCTGCTCGAGGTCTTGCGCAAGACCTACACGCGCTACGCCGAATACAGCGGCTTCATCGCTTTGGCGTTGAGCATCGGCGCGGCAATCGTCTGGATTGTGCGCTAGATCGCAGACAAGCTGCAGAACTGCATCGCGAGTGTATGACTTTGGTCGATTGACCTTGGTCCAATTGCGCGCGCCGCAGCGCTTCGCCTAAACGCTACTTAACTAAGAGAACTACGCGTGCGTCAACGCGTGTTTAGGGGAGTAACGCCAATGACTGTAGCCAGTACAACGCTGGGCGACGGACGCGTCGTCTCGAAGGAAGAAGAGCGCAAGGTCATCTTCGCCTCATCGCTCGGTACCGTTTTCGAATGGTACGACTTCTATCTGTACGCCACGCTGGCGCCGTTCTTCGCGGCGCTGTTCTTCCCGCCGGGCAACGAAACCGCCGCGCTGCTGTCGGCCTTCGCCGCCTACGCCGCGGGCTTCCTCGTCCGTCCCTTCGGCGCGCTGGTGTTCGGCCGCTTGGGCGACTTGGTCGGCCGCAAATACACCTTCCTCGTCACCATCCTCTTCATGGGCGGCGCCACCTTCGCGGTCGGCCTGCTGCCGACCTTCGCGGCTGTCGGCTGGCTCGCGCCGGTGCTGATGGTCTCGCTCCGCCTGATTCAGGGTCTCGCCCTGGGCGGCGAGTACGGCGGTGCGGCCACCTACGTGGCCGAGCATGCGCCGAGGAACGGTCGTGGCTATGCGACGAGCTGGATCCAGACCACGGCGACGCTCGGCTTCTTCATGTCGCTGGCGGTCATCGCGATCTGCCGCACACAGCTGGATGCCAAGGCATTCGCCGAGTGGGGCTGGCGCATTCCGTTCCTGCTCTCGCTGATCCTGCTGATCTTCTCGGTCTACATCCGGCTCAAGCTGAACGAGTCGCCCCTGTTCACCCAGATGAAATCGGAGGGCAAGGCTTCCAAGTCGCCATTGACCGACAGCTTCCTGCGCTATCCCAACAACCGGTTGGTGCTGCTGGCCCTGCTGGGTGCGACGGCGGGCCAGGGCGTGGTCTGGTACACGGGTCAGTTCTACGCCCTGTTCTTCCTCACCATCACGCTCAAGCTCGACTTCCTGTCGGCCTACACGCTGGTGGGTATCTCGCTGCTCATCGGCACGCCGATGTTCATCTTCTTCGGCTGGCTGAGCGACCGGATCGGCCGCCTGAAGATCATCATGGCGGGCTGCCTGATCGCGGCCATCACCTACTTCCCGCTGTTCGGGGCGCTGACCCACTACGTCAACCCCGACCTCGAGGCGTTCCAGGCCAAGACCAAGATCACGGTCACGGCCGACCCGACACAGTGCAACTTCCACATCTTCGTCGGACCGTGGTCGAAGTTCACGGAATGCGACAGGGCCAAGGATGCGCTGACCAAGTCGGGCCTGTCGTTCACCTCGGTGGCCGCGCCCCCGGGCTCGGCGACGGTCGTCGTCGACATCGGCGGCAAGAAGCTCACGGGCTTCGACGCCAAGGAAGGCCTGCCCAGGCTCGCCGCCGCGCTCAAGGAAGCGGGCTATTCGGCGACGGCCGATCCCAAGAAGGTCAACTGGTTCATGGCCGAGTTGATCCTCGTGATCATGCTCGTCTACGTAACCATGGTTTACGGACCGATCGCGGCCTTCCTGGTCGAGTTGTTCCCGACCAACATCCGCTACACCTCGATGTCGCTGCCGTATCACATCGGCAACGGCTGGTTCGGAGGCATGCTGCCACTGCTGGCCACCGCGCTGGTGGCCTGGTCGGGCGACATCTACTACGGCCTCTGGTACCCGATCGGCATCGCCTGCATGACGCTGGTCATCGGCACGATCTTCCTCAGGGAAACCAAGGACGTGGACATCACCAAGTAGGTCCACGACCCGACCAAAGGGAGAGGGCCGCGCCATTGGCGCGGCCCTTTTCTTTGTGAGCAACTGCTGGCACTGCCAGCAGCCCGGTGAATTCCGCGCAGCTGATTTGCGAAACGCGATTCACAGATTCAGCCGGAATCGCTCTATGTTTTTGCTATTCTAAAAGGCGTCTGTGCCACCGGAACTCCCCCGGCGTGCCCCCAAAGCTCTTCAGAGAGCGCTGCGCCTGGCATGGTCCTGACCATGCTTCCGACTGCAAAGAACGAGACCCAAAGAGCAAATGAATGCCGACGGCGAACGTCGGCCAGGACGATCTGCTTGCGACCGGTTTGCGAAGCGACTCCGGACATGTTTCCGGACAGAACGCGTTACATTCAGGCGTCTTCAAATAATCCGAGAAGGCCGTGAAAACACGGCATCGAACGGCGTCCGACGCCGTGAATAAGCATGAGGGACTTGGCCGGGGATGCGGGCAGGGAGTTTGCCCGTCAGCCGTCCATGATCCAGGCCGCGCCGGATGCGGCGGCGACGTCCCGCACCTTGGCCAGCAGGCCCGGGCCGACGGGGATGCCTTCCTGCCGGCGCCTGGCCGCGGTGCGGCGCTCGGGGTCGCCGGCGACGAGAACGGGCCGGGCAGGGTCGGCCGGCCTGGTGGCCCGCAGCGTCTCGCAGAAGGCCGCCACGTCGGCGCGGAAATCGGCGGCGTCGCGGAACAGGCCGGGGTCGAGGGCCAGGAGGAAGTGGCCGATGTCCATCGTGCCGGGCTTCTTCGTGTGCAGCGGGTCGGTCACCATGGTGGCGCCGGCGAGGGCGGAGGAGAGGAT
>CAMAYC010000262.1 GCA_945862125.1 Reyranella massiliensis 521 | reverse complement strand
TCCAGCCGCTGGTCGAGACGCTCGCGTCCATGAAGCCCTGAGGAACGGACGATGCCCAAGCTCAAGATCGCCATCGCCTGCCAGGGTGGCGGCAGCCAGACGGCCTTCACCGCGGGCGCGCTCAAGACATTGTGCCAGGCACAGATCCACGAGGAATTCGAGGTCGTCGGCATCAGCGGCACGTCGGGCGGGGCGCTGTGCGCCACGCTGCTGTGGTATTCCTACATGAAGGGCGAGCGGCCGGTGTGGGAACGCATGATGGCGTTCTGGAAGGAGAACACGGCCCAGGGCCCGATCGAACATGCCATCAACCAGTTCATCGTCGATTCGATGCGGCTGGTGAACGCCGGCATGCTGCCGACCTTCCAGATGAGCCCCTCCTCGCCAATGATGCAGGCGTCGATGGAGATGATGACGGCGGGCCAGCGCAAGGGTTTCGGCGACTTCCGCGGCCTGATCGAGAGCCATATCGACTTCGCCGAGATCGCCTCGTGGGGGCCGCGCCCCCAGCGCCCGGTGCTGATCCTGGGCGCGGCCAACGTGACCAGCGGGGCCCTCGCAAAGTTCGTGTCCAGCCGCGAGCCGATCCGGGTCGAGCATATCCTGGCGTCATGCGCCGTGCCCAATATCTTCCCGGCCGTCGAGATCGGCAAGGATGCCTATTGGGACGGGCTGTTTTCGGACAATCCGCCGGTCGAGGAACTGATCCGGCCGAGATCGGTGGGGGTCGAGAATATCCCCGACGAGATCTGGCTGATCAAAATCAACCCGACGTCGCGCCAGCGCATCCCGGTGAAACCGGCCGAGATCATCGACCGGCGCAACCAGCTGGAAGGCAACATCTCGCTATTCCAGCAGCTCGGCCATCTCGAGCTGATCAACGACATGATCCTGGCCGATGCTTTCCGGCCTGAGTTCCTGGCCCGGTTCGACATCAAGGCGCCGGTGCGCATTCCCCGGTCGTTCCATACTGACGAGGCTCGGCCCTATCACATTCCCTGCATCGAAATGCCGGTCGAGCTTCAGGACCTGCTCGACTACGAAGGCAAGATCGACCGCGGATCGGCCAACATCAACCGCCTGGTGGCCGAGGGCGAGAAGGCCGCGGCGGTCTTCCTGCGCGATCGCGCCGCCGCAGTCGCCACCTCGTCGCTGGCGGCCGGGGCTACAGCCGGCCAGGCCGCGAGCTAGGCAGCAGCCGCAGCCGCCTTGCGACGCCCGGCGGTCGCGCGCCGCCAGCGCAGGTAGGGCACCGAGATTGCGAGCGACACGGCGATATAGATCGCGATGACGACAGCGGTGCGCGGTCCCGGCACGGAGGTGGCGACCAGCACCGCGATGCCGATGTGGCGGGTGGCGCAGGCGATGGCGAGGGCCGTGCGGGTGTCCTCTTCGGGCCCACCGACCAGGTGGCCGATGGCGAGAGACAGAGCGATGAGGGCCGCCAGCGTCAGGATGCCCGTCCAGCGCGCCTCGAGCACGATATGCCAATGGACCACGAGCAGCGCCAGCGCGCTCACCGCCAACACGATGCTGGCGAGGCCGACCAGGCGCCCGGCCGTCCACGCCGCGACCTTTGGGAACAGCCAGCGGATGGCCATGCCCAGGAGCAGCGGCAGGAAGAAGGACTCCGCGAGAACCAATGCCGCGCGTTCCGGCGCAAGCGGCGGCAGCCGGGGAAACAGCGGGCCGAGCACGGCCAGCCACACAGGCACCAGCACGATCGCCAGCACCGAGGAGATCACGACCAGGCTGAAGATATAGGCACCGTCGCCGATGCCCAGCAGCTTGCGCGGCAGCAGCGGCGCCCCGGCAGAGACGGCGAGCACAAGAAGGGCCGCCTCCACCCCGGGCGCCAGCGGCAGCAACTTGACCAGGGCCACGGCGGCGATGGGCACGAGCACGTACATCGCCAGCAGGGAACGCAGCAGCAGGGCCGGATGCCGGAACAGGCGCACCGCGTCGCGTGGGTGCGAGTCGAGACCGATGCCGAAAATGATGACCGTGACGGTGATTTTCAGCAGGACGAGAAGTGCCAGGGTCACGATCGCGGCCCTCTATAGATCGAACTCGACGAACACCGGCCAGTGGTCCGAGGCATCGATGCCATGGCCGATCCATGCCTTCCGCACCCTGGGGGCGAGGTCGTGCGTCACGAAAACATGGTCGATGCGGCCCTCGCGTGGGAAAGAATTTACCCCCTCCTCGGAGTTTCCGGCGGCGATCCAGGCGTCGGCCAGGTGCATCGCGGTGCCGAGACGGCCGTAGTTGCTCATGTCGCCGCAAACCAGCGGATACTCCGGATGTGCCGGCGTGAAGTTGAAGTCGCCGGCCAGGATGGCCGATCGCGGCACGTCGGGGCGGCGCTCCTGGAACATGAAGGTGTTGCCGGCGGTGCTGTCCCAGGTGGCCCCGGTGCGCTCGGCGTTCACGACGGCGTCCATCAGGACGCGAACCTGCGGCAGCCGCTGCTGCGGGCCGACATGGCTGAGATGCACGCTGTAGACCCGCAATGGGCCTGCCGGCGTGTCGATCGCGGCCTCGACGAAACCGCGCTGCAGGTCGAAGCGTTCGACGAGTTGGGTCTTGGGCAGCAGGTGGCCCCGCGCCCAGGCGATAGGCCAGCGCGATATCACCGCGTTGCCGAAGCTGCGGCGGCGGTTGGCGATGCGGCCGTCGGCGCCGACGGCGCTCGCGTCGGACTCCATGGCGCCGTGATACCAGTGATAGCGGTTGAGCCGGGCGGCGATCTCGGCCGTCTGGTCGGCGAAATCGTTCTGCGGCCAGCCCGAGACGGCTTCCTGGATCGAGACGATGTCGGCCTCGGCCACCGCATCGGCGATGCGCGCCACGTCATATTTGCCATCGGCGCCGACGCCGTAATGGATGTTGTAGGTGCAGAAAAGCATGAAGGGTCCTTGGGCCGCTGATTTCCCGAACTCTATCTCACCAACGACCGTCCGAATACGTGCAGTGCTCCGCCAATTCTTTTTTGACGCAACTCGATTCGACCTCGGCTGTTTAACCACCAGGCGCTTCGATCCGAAGCACCGATTAGTGAACCCCGAAGGTAGGAATCATGAAGAAACTACTTCTGGCCGCTGTCGTAGTGGCAACCTGCGCGGCGCTGCCGGCCTATGCGGCCACCGACGCCGAATGCACCGCGATGTGGACGAAGGCCGACATCAACAAGGACGGCACGCTCTCCGACATCGAATCCATGCGCTACGCCGCTGCCATGCGCGTGCGTGACGCAAAAGCCCCGGCAGACGGCAAGATCACGCAGGCGGCATTCGTCGAGGCGTGCAAGGCCGATGTCTATGCCGTGCCGAAGCTCGATCCCGGCGCACCGCTCAAGGGTGCGAACAGCTTCACCGAGGGCCAGGCCAAGGACCGGGCCATCGCCTGGGGCGCCACCGGCGTCACCAGCCTGACCAAGGA
>CAMAYC010000261.1 GCA_945862125.1 Reyranella massiliensis 521 | reverse complement strand
GGCCAGCGCGACCGGCCGCAGGCCCAGGGCAGCCTGCGGCGCGAGCTCACCCATCTGCGCGACCATCTGAACGTGGGGCCGAAGCCGCTGCTGATCTGCGAGCGGCAGCGGGTGATGCTGGATCTGTCGCTGATCGACGTCGATGCGCTGATGCCGAAGTCAGGCGGCGTTGCCACCGGCGACTTCCTGGAGGGCTTCGACCTCGCCGGCGAGGAAGGGTTCGAGGACTGGCTGCGTGAGCAGCGCGGGCTGCTGGAAGCGAGTTCGATGGCCAGTTCGAGGGGGGGCGCGGCTGCCGCGCCGTCGCCCACCATCGAGCCGGCACCCGCCGGCTTCGGCGACCGGCCGGCGCTCGCCATTCTGCCCTTCGCCAATCTCACCGCGGACGAGGCGCACGACTATCTCTGCGAGGGCCTCTCCGAGGATTTGATCGATCGCCTCTCGCGCCTGCGCTGGCTGCCGGTGATCGCCCGCAGTTCCAGCTTCGCCTTCGCCTCCGATCGCGTCGATCTCCGCGTCGTCGGACAGAAGCTGCGCGCCAAGTATGTGCTGGAAGGACGGCTGAAGCGGGCGGGCGGCGACCTCTCCATCGCCGTCAGCCTGTCCGACGCGACCAGCGGCTATTCGCTGTGGTCGCACCGCGTGCCGCTGCCGCCCGACCGCTCGCAGGACGCGCTCGATCCGATCGTGGCCGAGCTGGTGGGCGTGCTCGACGCGCAGATCGATTACGCCGAGCAGGTGCGCGCGCGCGGCAACCGGCAGAACCGGCTGGAGTTCAACGACCTGATCTGGCGCGGGCGCTGGCACCTCAATCGCCTCACGCGCACGGATTCGGAACTGGCGCGGCGGCTGTTCGAGCAGGCGCTCGAGCTGGAACCGGAATCGCCCGAGGCGATCATCCAGCAGACCTTCTGCATGGGCTGGTCGCTGTGGGCCAAGCGCGGCAGCGACGCCGAGGTGGCCGAGATGCGCCAGCTCGCGCACCGCGCCATCGTGGCCGATCCCGACGATGGCCGCGGCCACATGCTGGCCGGCATCGCCGAGATGTGGCTGCGCCAGCCCGGCCGCGCCCGCACGTTGTTCGAGCGCGCGATCGCGCTCAACCCCAGTCTCTGCCAGGCGCATGCCGAGCTGGGCTGCCACTACAATCTGGTGGGCGAGCCCGCAAAGGCGATCGCGCCGCTCAGCCTCGCGCAACGGCTCAGCCCCAACGACGTGCACAGTTTCTTTTTCATCGGCGAGCTGGCGCTGTCGCACTGGATGCTCGGCAAGTGGGCCGAGGCGATCGACCATGCCGACCAGTCGCTGGTCCGGCGGCCGGCCTATTGGTACGCGCTGGTCATCAAGATCAACGCCCTGGTCGGCGCCGGCGACCTCTTGGCGGCCCGGCGCGCCTACGACGAGCTGAAGGCGGTGACGCCCGACTTCACGCCGCAGTTCATCGACTGGACCCCGTTCATCGACCGCAGCTGGAACCGCCGCCTGGCCGAGGGCGTGGCGGCGGTGACGGAAGAACCCGCCACCAAACCCGGGCCCGCAGCGCGACGACGGCGGTAGAGCATACCTCTTCCGGACCGCGAGCCTCCGGCTCGCTCATCCGGAAGAACAAGAACAGTAACGCTAGAAGGCCGCCATGTTCGAACTCAAATACTTCGCGAAGATCGACCGCTACGAGCGCGAAGAGAGGAACGACAGCGACCCGCGGCCCCTGCCGCCGTTCGACATCAATGTCCTGGGCACCGGCGGCTTTTTCGACAATGCCAAGCGCCGGCTTCAGCGCTGGTTCTTCCTGTTCGCCTTCTGGGTGCTGCGCGCGGTGTGGCCGGTCGCCTGCATCGGCCGGCTGGTGATCGTCTCGCGCTACGACGATGTGCGCGAGGTGCTGGCCAAGCCGCTGCAGTTCAAGGTGCCGTTCGGCCCCGAGATGCGGGCGCTGACGGGCGGCGCGGATTTCCTGCTGGGCCAGGATGGGCCGGCGCACGACGCGCAACGCGAGATCCTGGAAGCCGTGGTGCTGCGGTCCGATGCAGAGGGCATCCTCGCCAACACGCGGCGGGTCACCGAGCTGCTGCTGAAGAATTCAGGCGGGCGCATCGACGTGATGCAGGACCTGCTGGGCCGCGTTTTTACCGAAACCTGCAGCGACTATTTCGGGCTCGACCTCGACGAGCCGGACGCCTTCGCCGACCGCACCATGGCGATTTCGGCGCTGATCTTCGCCGATCCGTTCGGCGATGCCGCGACGCGCAAGCTGGCGCTGAACGGCGCCGTCCGGATCCGCTACCTGATCGATCGCGCCATCGACCGCGCCCATGCGGCGCCCCGGCCCGACACCGTCATCGATCGTCTGGTCCAGTACCGGCGAGCCGACGGCTCCTCCGTCGACAAGCCGCAAATCCGGGCCATGGCGATCGGCACCATCATCGGCCTGATCCCGACCAACACGCTGGGCGCCGGCCGCATGATCGAGGAGCTGCTCGGCCGCGGGCTGCTGCAGAGCGCCATCGGCGCGGCAACGGCGGCCGAAAAAGCCCGGACCGCCGGCGACCTCGAGGCGGCCAAGCGCCATCGCCTTGAGCTCAAAAAGATGCTGGTCGAAGCCTCGCGGCTCAATCCGGCGCTGTTTCCCGGCCAGTTCCGCCATGTCCCGATGGCCACGACCGTCGGCGGCAAGCCGGTGCCCGCGGGCTCGGTCATGATCGTCGGCACCATGTCGGCGTTGCGCGACTCCAGGAAGTTCGCGAACGCCGGCGCGTTCCAGCCCGGCCGCGAACTCGACCCGGCCCTTATGTTCGGCGAAGGCGCGCATGTCTGCATCGGCGCCTATCTCGCCATGGAGCAGATCACCGAGATCTGCCAGGTGCTGTTCTCGCAGCCCGAGATTCGCCTCGCCAGCGATCCCGACGGCTGGCTCACCTATGTCGGTCCGTTTCCGCGACGGCTCGATGTCGTGTTCCAGACGACAGCCACCTCCTCCACGCAGAACCTGATCACCATCCAGGCGAAGCTGGACCCGGACAAGGTCGGCGACGCGCAGAAGATGATCGCGCAGCTCGGCAATCCGGCGGCGCTGGGCAGCCCGATCGGCAAGGCGCTGCAGGCGACGGAGATCGTGCACTACGTCTCCATGTCGGCCTTCGATGCGAAAGACCCCGACGACCGGAACGCCACGCCCGACCCGCGCCTCCTCTTCGAGCTGAACGTCGACAGCGACGAGGACACGGTGCTGGCCCGGATCGTCCAGCACGCCGGTCCCCTGCTCACGCCGATCTTCGACTGTATCGACGGTGCGGCGGCCATCGATCCGGCGACGCTGCCCGAGCGTTTCAACGGCAGCCGGCTTCATTTCCTGCTCGAGCGCCACAAGACCCGGCTGCACTTCGCGCCGTGGGGCGCCATCGGCCTCAATTTCAACGGCACGCCCGATACGCCGGTCGGCGACATCGCGCAGCAGCAGGAGCTCGCGGCCTTCGTGCGCAA
>CAMAYC010000260.1 GCA_945862125.1 Reyranella massiliensis 521 | reverse complement strand
GCCATCGCCGAGGCGCTCAAGGATCCGGCGACCGCCAAGGCGATGACGCAGGGCCGCATGGAAATCGCGCCGCTCCCGCTCGACCAGTTCGCCGCCTACGTGAAGGACGAGACGGCGTGGTGGACGAAGGAGATCAAGGCCGCCGGCATCCAACCGGAGTGAGCAAGCCATGAGCAAGGTCATCATCGAGAAGAACGGCCCGGTCAGAACCGTCTGGATGAACCGGCCGGAAAAGAAGAACGCGCTCGACGCCGAGCTGCTGGGCAACATGATCGAGGCCCTGCAGGCGCCGGTCGCGGCAGAGGATCGCGTTCTGGTGATCCGGGGCAAGGGCGACGTGTTCTGCGCCGGCCTCGACATGGCCGAGCGCTCCAAGAGCGCCGGCGACGGCAAGGCGAGCGGCATCGAAATCATGCTGCGCGCCATCGAGCTCTGCCCGCTGCCGGTCGTCGCCGTGGTGCACGGCGACGCCATCGCCGGCGGCAATGAGCTGGCGCTGCACTGCGACCTGGTGGTGGCGAGCCAGAAGGCGCGCTTCGGCATGTCGCTGGCACAGGTCGGGCTCGCGCCCAACTGGTTCCTGGCCAAGAAACTGATGGAAGTGCTGGGCCCGGTGACGACGCGCGAGATGCTGCTGCTGGGCGATCCCCTGCCCTCGACCAAGCTCTTTGCGCTGGGCCTGATCGCGCGTTGCGTGCCGGCCGACCAGCTCGAGGCCGAGGCGGCGAAGGTGATCGATCGCCTGGCCGCCAACGCGCCGCTCTCGCTCAAGGCCATGAAGGCACTGACCGTGCGCCAGCTCGAGTTCCGCGATGCCATCCCGCACGACGACGTAGATGCTGCCGTGCGGGCGGCAATGCAGAGCCAGGACGCGCAGGAGGGCATGAAGGCCCGCCTGGAGAAGCGCACCGCGAAGTTCAGCGGAAAGTAAGAGGAAATACCGATGTCGATCCGGCTGCGCCTCGACAAACCGTGGCGGCCGCTTTCGACCGAGGAGGCCACGCGCCTGCCGGGCCAGCTCGGCGTCTACCAGGTGGCCGATGCCAAGGGCACCGTCCTGTTCATCGGCCACGCCGGTGGGCGCTCGCCCTTCGGGCTGCGCAGCGAGCTGCAACGCGAAGCGAGCGAGCGCGGACCGGGCCACCAGTTCCGCGTCGAGGTGAACCAGCAATATCGTTCGCGCTGGTTCGAACTCCTGATGGTGCACAAGGCCGATCACGGCGGCCTGCCGCCCGACAATGCCAAGAACCCGCCGCCGAATCTCGGCCGGCTGAGCCCTGCCTGACGAGGCCCCTATGGATTTCGAGCCCAGTGAAGAGCAGCAACTGCTGATCGACCAGGTCCGCCGCTTTGTGCGCGAGGAGATCATCCCGCTCGAGGCCAAGCTCGACCCCGACGCCTCGGAGCTGGAGCCGGCCGACCATGCCCGCCTGGTCGAAAAGACCAAGGCGATGGGACTGTTCGGCATCGACATTCCCAAGGAATACGGCGGCCCCGACATCGACATCGTGACGCGCGTGCTGCTGGCCATCGAAATGGCGCAGCATCGCGCCGGGCTTTACGTGCCCTGCTACGGCACCTTCGGCGGCGCGGGCCTGGCGCAAATTTTCGAGGCCAACGAGGACCAGAAGGAACGCTACCTCTATCCGACCCTGCGAGGCGAGAAGAAGGCCTTCTTCGGCCTCACCGAGCCGTCGGGCGGCAGCGATCCCGCGCGCGCCATCCAGACCAAGGCCGAGCGCAAGGACAATGGCTGGGTGCTGAACGGCGCCAAGATCTTCATCTCCAATGCCGACCGCGCGCAGTACGGCATCGTCTTCGCGCGCACCGACGCCGCCAAAGGCCGCGCGGGCATCACCTGCTTCATCATCGATTCCGACACGCCGGGCTTTCATGTCCGCCGCGTCGTGCACACGCTGCGCTCGTCGCACTATGCGACCGAACTCGAGTTCAAGGATTGCTGGGTGTCGGACCACCAGGTTCTGGGCGAGGTCAACAAGGGTTTCGCCGTCGCCAACGACCGCCTGACCCGCCAGCGCATTCCCTATGCCGCCGGCTGCATCGGCGTCGCCATTGCCGCCCACGAAATGGCGATCGAATGGGCCAAGATGCGCTCGACCTTCGGCGAGAAACTGGCCAATCGCCAGGCCGTGCAGTGGATGCTGGTCGACAACGAGATCGACATCCGCACCGCCCGGCACTTCACGCTCGAGGCCGCCGAAAAGGCGCGCCGCGGCCTGCCGTTCAAGATCGAAGCTTCGATCGCCAAGCTCACGGCCTCGGAAGGCGGTGGCCGCGTCGTCGACCGCTCGATGCAGATCCATGGTGGCATGGGCATGACCAAGGACCTGCCGCTGGAACGCTGGTATCGCGAGATGCGCATCCGCCGCGTCGGCGAGGGCCCGAGCGAAGTGCAGCGCATGGTGATCGCGCGCGAGATCCTGGGCAGCAACCTCCGATGAGTGCCCCCTCGGCGAAAAAGGGGCCGCTCGCGGGCATCAAGGTCGTCGAGTTCGGCCAGAATCTGGCCGGCCCCTATTGTGGGCAGATCCTGGCGTTCCTCGGCGCCGACGTCGTGAAGGTCGAGCGGCCCGAGGGCGACGATGCCCGCAAATGGGGGCCTCCCTTCGTCGAAGGCGACGCCACGGGGTTCATCGCGCTCAACCGCGGCAAGAAATCGATCACCTGCAATCTCGCCGACAAGGCGGAGCGCGACGCGCTGATCGAGCGTATCGGCGCCGCCGACATCTTCGTTCACAACCTGCGCGCCGACGTGCCGGCGAAGTTCGGCATCGATGGTCCGACGCTCACCCGTAAGTTCCCGAAGCTGATCTATGCGGACCTCGGCGCCTTCGGCCACGAAGGGCCGTGGAAGGAGCGCCCGGGGTACGAGCCAATCATCCAGGCGGTGGCGGGACTGATCTCGCTGAACGGCGACCCATCGGGGCCGGAAGCGCGCGTCGGCGTCTCGATCATCGATCTGTCGACCGGCATGTGGACGGCGATCGGCGTGCTGGCAGCGCTCGCCAAGCGCACGGCCACGGGACAAGGCAGCCTGGTCAACACGTCCCTGTTCGAATCGGGGCTGATGTGGACGTCGAACCACGTGGCGCAATACTCGGTGACCGGCAAGATGCCGCCGCGCCAGGGGACCGGGCATCCCTCGCTCACGCCCTACCAGGCCTTCGAGTGCTCGGACGGCCCGCTGATGATCTGCCCCGGTAACGACCGGCTATGGCGCAAGTTCGCCGAGGTGCTGGGCCATCCCGAATGGCCCGACGAGCCGCGCTTCAAGACCAATGTCGATCGCGCGCAACGGCGCGAACTGCTGCTCGGCATGATCGCCGACATCATGAAGACGCAGAGCCGCGCCTACTGGTCGGCGAAGCTCGATGCGCTGGGCGTGCCGAACGGGCCGCTGAATTCGGTGCCGCAGGTTCTCGAACTGGCGCAAGTCGCGGCACTCGGCATGTTCGCGCAGCCCTACGCCGGA
>CAMAYC010000259.1 GCA_945862125.1 Reyranella massiliensis 521 | reverse complement strand
CACTGGCTGCGCGGCTTCAGCATGATGAAGTTGTCGGCGACGTTGGGCGGCATGGGGTCGGTCGCAACCTCGGCGGTGCCGATCTTGGCGGCGACCTCCTTGACCTCGGGAAACTCCATCAGCGCCTTCTCCAGCGCTTCCTGCATCTGTACCGCCTGGGTCAGATTGGTGCCGGGGATGCGCATCGCATGCATGGCGATGTCACCCTCGTCGAGCGAGGGGATGAACTCACCGCCCATGCGCGAGGCTGCGACGCCGCTCACCGCGACCAGCAGCACGGCGAGGCCCACAATCACATGACGCAGGCGGACGGCCTGCTCGAGCACCGGCGCGTAGAGGCGCGCTGCACCGCGCATGAAGAGATTTTCCTTCTCCGCGACACGGCCGGTCACCAGGAGTGCCACGGCCGCCGGCACCAAGGTCATGGAGAGAATCGCGGCACCGGTCAGCGCCAGCAGCACCGTGAGCGCCATCGGCGTGAACATCTTGCCCTCGACGCCGGTCAGGGTGAGGATCGGCAGGTAGACGACGCCGATGATCAAGGTGCCGAACAGGCTGGGGCGGATGACCTCCTGCGCACCGGCGAGGATCGTTCCGAACCGCTCCGAGCGGGTGAGGACGCGGCCACGGCGATGCTGCTCCTCGGCCAGCAGGCGCAGGCAATTCTCGACCACGATCACCGCGCCATCGATGATGATGCCGAAATCGATGGCGCCCAGGCTCATCAGGTTGGCGCTGATCCGGTTCTCGACCATGCCGGTGATGGTGAACAGCATCGCGAGCGGAATGACGCAGGCCGTGACGAAGGCGGCGCGAAAATTGCCCAGGATCAGGAACAGCACGACCACGACGAGGAGCGCGCCTTCCAGCAGGTTCTTCTCGACCGTCCAGATCGTGGCCTCGACGAGTTGCGTGCGGTCGTAGATCGCGCGCGCCACGATGCCGTCGGGCAGCGAGCGGGCGATCTCACCCAGCCTTGCCGCCACGCGCTGCGCCACGGTGCGGCTGTTGTCGCCGATCAGCAGCATGGTCGTGCCGATCACGGTTTCCTGGCCGTTGAGAGTGGCGGCGCCGGTGCGGAGGTCGGTGCCTTCCTTGACCTCGGCCACGTCGCCGACTCGGATCGGCACGCCGCCGCGCGAGCCCACGACGATGTTGCGGATCTCCTCCAGATTGCTCACCTGGCCAGGCGTGCGGACGAGGTACTGCTCGCCGTTGCGCTCGATGTAGCCCGCGCCGACATTGGCGTTCTGCGATACGAGGGCGGCCATCACGTCGCGGAAGGTGAGCCGGTAGGCGATCAGCCGCGCCGGATCGGGTAGCACATGGAACTGCCGCTCGTAGCCGCCGATCGTGTTGACCTCGACGATGCCGGGCACGGTTCGAAGCTGCGGCTTGATGATCCAGTCCTGGATGGTGCGCAGGTCGGTGGCCGAATAAGGCTGGCCGTCGGGCTTCTTCGCGCCGGGCTTGGCCTCGACGGCATACATGTAGATTTCGCCTAGGCCGGTCGAGACCGGGCCCATCGAGGTCTCGGTGCCCGGCGGCAGTCTGTCCCGTGCCTGTTGAATGCGCTCATTCACGAGCTGGCGGGCGAAGTAGATGTCGGTGCCGTCCTTGAAGACCACCGTCACCTGGCTGAGGCCGTAGCGCGACAGGGACCGCGTGTATTCGAGTTTCGGCAACCCACCCATCGCCGTTTCCAGCGGGAAGGTGATGCGTTGCTCGACTTCCAAGGGCGAATATCCCGGCGCCATCGAGTTGACCTGGATCTGGACGTTGGTGATGTCCGGCACGGCGTCGATCGGCAGGCGCGTGAAATTCCACGCGCCCAAAGCGCCCATCGCCAGCGCGGCAACGAGAACCAGCCAGCGGTTCTGAATCGAGAAGGCAAGGATGCGGTCGATCATGGCTCAGTGCTCATGGGCGGCGCCGGCCTTGCCGATCTCCGCCTTGATGACGAAGCTGTTTTTGGCGGCATAGATGTCGCCGGCCAGCAGCCCGAACACGACCTCGACCCAGTCGGCATCGCGGCCGCCCAGCTCGACCTCGCGCGCGGCAAAAGCTTCGCCCTCGCGCACGAAAACGACCGTCTTGCCCTCGAGCGTCTGGATCGTGCTCGCCTTGACCGCGACATCGACCGGCTTGGCCGACAAGACGACGCGGCCGACGACGAACAGGCCCGGCCGCAGCCTGCCGTCGTTCGGCACCACGGCGCGCGCGATCGACGATTGCGTGTCGCTGGCGCCGAGCGGCGAGACGTAGTCGATCCGGGCCTCGATCGGCGGCCCGCCATCCTCGACATCGATCGAGACGGCATCCCCCGCCCTCACCCGCGCAAAGTCGCGGCGGAAGACGGCGAAGTCGATCCACATGGTCGAGAGGTCGGCGACGGTGAAGAGCGGCTTGGCCTCCGAGGCAAACTCACCCAGCGTGCCGTCGCGATCGATCACGGTGCCGTCGATCGGCGCCTTCAGCTCGTAGGTCGTGAGGCTCTGGTTGCTCTCGACCGTGGCCAGCACCTCGTCCTTCCTGACCTTGTCGCCCAGCCGCTTGCGCATGCTGCGCACGACGCCGGGGAAGCGCGGCGTCACCTTCACCAGCGTTTCCTGGTTGGGTTGGATCATGCCGTTCAGCCGCAGTATGTCGCGCAGTTCGCGGGGGCCAGCTGGCAGGAGTTCGATGCCGGCGGCGGCCACCTGGGCGTCGGTCAGTTTGACGCCTTCGTCGTGGTCGTCGTGGCCCTTCGTGCCGTGCGCGGCTTCGCCATGGCCCTTCGCCATGCCGGCCTTGGCTGATTTGGCGAATTTCGGATCGAAGACATAGTAGGCCGAGGCGGCCACTGCAGCAGCACAAACCAATGCAATCATCAGGTACTTCGCGATCTTCATCATCATCGCGCCCTCGCGAGCTGCATGGGACTGCCGATCAGCCCTTCGATGGTGGCGACCGAGGTGTGGAAGCTCGCCAGCGCGTCGTGCTCCATCAGCTCCGCCTCGGCGACGGTCCGGTACGTGTCGAGGATCTCAAGCAAGGTAAAGCGGCCCTGCCCGTGTCCCGCCTCGATGGTCGCGAGCGTCGCGCGCGCGGCGGGAAGGATAGTCCGGCGCAGCAGATCGACCTGCTGCAGGGCGCCGTTGGCAGTGTCATGCGCCTTGCCGACAATGGCGATCAGGGTGAGGCGATTGATGGCTTTCTCAGCCTCAACCTTCTGTGCCGCCTCCTGCGCCTCGCGGATGCCGCCCCGGTTGCGGTCGAGGACCGGGATCGGCAGCGAGGCACCGAGGCGCAGCGCGTTGTCGCCGGTCTGGCCGTAGTATCGCCACCCGACGCTCGCCGTGACGTCCGGCACTGCCTTCAGACGCGCCGAGAGAAGCTCGGCATCGCGACGTGCGCGCACCGCCGTCCAACGCATGAGCTGCGGATTGTCGTCGATCGCCTTGATCGCATTGTCGAGCGGCACCGGCCGCGAGATGCGGCCGAAGTCGCCGGAGACGGCGGCAAAGTCGGGCTTGTCCATGCCCATGAGCGTGGCCAGCTCGCGGCGCGCGACGGCGAG
>CAMAYC010000258.1 GCA_945862125.1 Reyranella massiliensis 521 | reverse complement strand
TCCGTATTGCCGCATAGCGCTCGACGACCGGCACCGCCATCGCACCGGTGGCAACCAAGCCGATGGCCACGGCGCCGGCAATGAGCCCCTTGTTCACGCCTCCGCGTCCGGCTGCCTGGATGGCTGGGCCGCATCGAAGGCCGGAAGCCCCATACAGGCATCGTAGATGCGCTGGATGGTCGGGTATCTTTTCATGTCGACCTTGAAGCGTGCTGCATTGAATACCTGCGGGATGAGGCAGAGATCGGCCATGGTCGGCGTGTCGCCGTGGCTGAAGGCGCCGGTCTTCGGATCAGCGGCAATCGTGGCCTCGTAGGCATCGAAACCCGTCTCGATCCAGTGGCGCGACCAGGCAAAGGCGCTCTCCTCTGTTTGCCCGAATTTCTCCCGCAGATAGCTCATCACCCGCAGATTCTGGATCGGGTGGATGTCAGCCGTCGGAATGAGCGCCAGCGCCCGCACGCGTGCCCGTCCCACCGGATCCTTCGGCAGCAGGGGCGGCTGCGGATGGGTCTCCTCCAGATATTCGAGGATGGCGAGCGACTGGGTCAGTACCTCGCCGGTGTCGAGCACCAGCGCCGGCACCAGTTTCTGCGGATTGATCGCGGCATAGTCCGGCGCCTTCTGTTCGCCCTTGCGCAGGTGCCGCGAGGCGTGCTCGACCACGATGCCCTTGAGATTGAGCGCAATCCGCACGCGATACGCCGCCGACGAACGAAAATAGCCGATGAGCTTCATGACCGCCTCCGACGCCACCCTAGCACGGCTCAGGCTGGTGGCGTGTAGCGCACGACTTTCTGGTCGATGGCGCCGAAGATCGTCCGGCCATTGCTGTCGAACATTTCGATGCGAATGCGATCGCCGAATTTCATGAACGGCGTCACGGGCTTGCCGCCGTCCAGCGTCTCGCGCACGCGGCGCTCGGCGATGCAGGAGCAGCCGGCCGCGGCATCGCGGTTGGCGACCGTTCCCGAGCCGATGACCGTACCGGCCTCGAGGTGGCGGGTCTTGGCAGCATGGGCGATGAGCTGGCCGAAATCGAAGGTGAGATCGGTGGCGGCGTTGGGATGACCAAACTCCTTGCCGTTCAGCGTCGAGATCAGCGGGAGGTTGAGCTTTGCGCCGTCCCAGGCGCCGCCAAGCTCGTCCTGCGTCACAGCCACGGGTGCGAAAGCCGTGGCGGGTTTGCCGTGAAGGAAACCGAAGCCCTTGTTGAGCTCGGCCGGGATCAGGTTGCGCAGCGACACATCGTTCAGGATCGTGACCAGCTTGATGTGCTTGCGGGCGGCGGCGGCCGGGGTGCCCATCGGCACATCGTCAACGAACACCGCGATCTCGCCCTCGAAGTCGATGCCCCAGGCCTCGTCGATGGCTTCGATCTCGTCGGTCGAGCCGATGAAGGAGTCGGAGCCGCCCTGGTACATCAACGGATCGGTCCAGAACGACGGCGGCATCTCGACGCCGCGGGCCTTGCGCACCAGCTCGACATGAACGACGTAGGCCGAGCCGTCGGCCCATTGGTAGGCGCGCGGCAGCGGTGCGGCGAGCGCCGTACTGTCGAGTTCAAACGAGCCCGGCGCCTTGTCATCGGCGAGTTGCTCCGCCAGCGCCCGAAGGCGCGGCACGACGTCCGCCCAATCGTCGAGCGCCCTTTGCAGCGTCGGCACGATGTTGGTCGCGCGCACCGCACGCGTCAGCTCGCGGTTGACCACGATCAGCGTGCCGTCGCGGCCGCCTTCCTTCAGCGTTCCCAGTTTCATTACGGTTTTCCCTACTCTGCGGCCTGCTTCATGGCCGGCGGCCGCCACGACGTCACATAGCCGTCGAACTCCACGCCGGCCGGCATATCGGCGACGTCGACCGCATCGCGGGTGTCGATCATCACCGCGACCTCGTCGGTCTCGGTCTTGCCACCCTTCGTTGCCGCATTGAACGCCTTGGGATGCGGGCCATGCGTGAAGCCGGTCGGATGGACCGTCATCATGCCGGGGTGGATGTTGTCGCGGCTGAAGAAGCTGCCCTTGTGATAGAAGATCACTTCCTCGAAATCGTCATTGTTGTGGAAGAACGGCAGGCGGAGCGCCTCCGGATCGCTTTCCAGCGGGCGCGGCACGAATGTGCAGACGACGAAGCGGCCGGCCACGAAGGTGGTATGCGCCGACGGCGGCAGGTGGAAGCGATGGCTCATGAGCGGCCTGAGGTCGCGCCAGTTGATGCGCACGACGCTGAGGTCACCGTGCCAGCCCACGGCATCGAGCGGATTGAACGGGAAGGTCACAGTCGAGAGCTGGTTGCGCCGCTTCACAGACACCTTCCAGGTGCGCTCGTCCTGCTGGGCGCGGAAGGCATCATCGATGCGCGGCGTGTCGAGCATCGCCGGATCGAAGATCGCGTGATGACCGACCAGCCCCTTCTCCGGCAGCGTGAAGTGGTCGTTGGTCGCCTCGATCATCAGCGACACGGTGGGCCTCGCGGGCTCCAGCCGCCACATCGTGCCGCGCGGGATCACGAGATAGTCGCCCTCGGTGTAGTCGAGGTGGCCGTAGTCGCAGAACAGGGCACCGGCGCCTTCGTGGACGAACAGGAGCTGGTCGCCGTCGCTGTTGCGTGCCAGTTCGGTCATTGCCTTCTCCAGACGCCAGATGCGCATCTGCATGTGGGCGTTGCCCATGACGAGCGGGGCCATCCACGGGCTGCCCTTGGGGGTCGTCATCTTGTTGAGGTCGAGTGCGCGCGGCCGGATCGGCCCATCGAACTCGACCCAATCGGTCGGCTTGTGCTTGTGGTGAAACTGCGCCGAAGGGCCGAAGAAGCCCTCCTTGCTGATCTCGCGCTCGTAGGTGCCCTCGGGCAGACGGACATGGGCCTGGCGCGAGGCGGTGCCCTCGACCTGGCGCAGCGGAATCCAGTTCTTGCTCATGGTTTCCTCCTAAGCCTTCAGAACGCCGCGACGGATCTGGTCGAGTTCGATCGATTCGAACAGGGCGCGGAAATTTCCTTCACCGAAGCCCTCGTTGCCGCGGCGCTGGATGATCTCGAAGAAGATGGGTCCGATTACGGTCTGGGTGAAAATCTGAAGCAGAAGTCCGCCGCCCTCGGTCGGGGCACCGTCGATCAGGATGCGATCGGCCGCCAGCCGGGCCAGGTCCTCGCCATGGCCGGGCAGGCGCTTGTCGACCTGCTCATAATAGGTGTCGGGCACGGTCTGGAACGGCACGCCCCTGGTCTTGAGCGTTTCGACTGTCTCGTAGATATCGCCGGTGCCAAGCGCGATATGCTGGATGCCCTCGCCGTGATAGGCGGCGAGATATTCCTGGATCTGCGACTTGTCATCGGTGCTCTCGTTGATCGGGATGCGAATCTTGCCGCACGGGCTGGTCATTGCCTTGGATTTCAGCCCGGTCAGCTTGCCTTCGATGTCGAAGTAGCGGATCTCGCGGAAATTGAAGAGGCGCTCGTAAAAGGAGGCCCATTCGTCCATGCGCCCGCGATGCACGTTGTGGGTCAGATGGTCGATATAAGTGAGGCCCACGCCCTTCGGATTGTGTTCGACGCCGGCCAGGAACTCGAAATCAACGTCGTAGATGTTGCCCCGATCGCCGTAGCGGTCGACCAGGTAGATCAACGAATCGCCGATGCCCTTGATCGCCGGGATGTTGAGCTCCATCGG
>CAMAYC010000257.1 GCA_945862125.1 Reyranella massiliensis 521 | reverse complement strand
GCCTGATCTGCCACCCGGCCCAGTGCCGCGCGTTCACGCTCCTTGACCGAGTCTTTGCGAGTCGAGCGGTCGAGCGCGAGAAAGCCCTGGTGGTACTCGAGGACATCGCCAGCTTTGGCCTGGCCGAGCCAGGCGAGCAGATCGATCTCGGTGTGGTGACGCGGCAACAGGGCATCAGTGCGAGCGGCGTTCATCGCGGCGCCCCACTGGCCTGTGACGCAGGAACGATCACGTTGCGCTGCCGGCCCGCCTCGTAGGCTTCGATGTCGGAGAGGCGATAGACGACCCGACCGCCAATCTTCAGGTACTGGGGCCCACGTCCCTCCCAGCGCCAGCGCTCCAGGGTTCGATGGCTAAGTGACCAGCGGCGGGCCAATTCCACCTGGTTTAGGTGATGGATTGGACAAACCATCACTTAGGCTTCCTATTTGTAGGCTTTCTTGCGGCCTCCAACTCCAACTTGTCGATGTAGGCCAAGACCTTGTCGGCGGTCGCTAAAGTGGGCGACCGGCCGCGGCGGAGGTTTAGCAGGAATGCGCTATCTCCCACCGCATATTGACCAAACACGCTGGGCTTGGTGCCGGTGGCTACCAAAAAGGCCTCGACGCGGGCCAAAAAATGTTCACTCATCGTTCTCGTCATAGGGAACATCAAAACGATGATCGCCTATTGCGTCAACGAAAAGAGATTGTTAATATCCAATCCAATTAATTCAAGGACTTAGCCACCCCATGTATCTCGATCCCATCCGACTGCGCATCCTGAAGCTGGTCGACCAGCGCGGCAGCAACCTCAAGCAAGTCTCTCTGGCGCTTGGGAAAAACGCCGCCTACGCGCACCAGTACATCTATCGCGGCACGCCGAAGGTGCTGCCCGAGGATGTCCGCGAGGCACTAGCCGAATTCCTGGGCGTTGAGGGCGCCGAGCTGCGCCATGCCGAGGTACCGGCGCGCAAGCCCCGTAGCGACACCGAGCCGGAGGTGCCGGACGGTCCCCGCCGACGGCACGGCAAACCACTGGCCGAAGGCTTCTCCGCCGTGTCGGAGATCGATGTACGGGCGTCTGCGGGCCCTGGTGCCATCAACGACGGGCTCGAGGAATTGAAGGGGACCTGGCTCTTCCCCGATCCCGTCATCCGCCACGAGTTCCGGGCCCGCGCCCAGGACCTGCACATCGTGACCATCGACGGCGACTCGATGGAGCCCCTGCTCTCCTCTGGCGACCGCATCCTGGTCGACACCAGCCAGCGCGTCCCGGTGCCACCGGGCATATTCGTCATCTGGGACGGCATGGGCATCGTGGCCAAGCGCATCGAGCATGTGCCCCACTCGGAACCGCCCAAGATCGTCATCAAGTCGATCAACCCCGAGTACCAGACCTACGAGCGCGACGGCGAGGAAGTGAATATCATTGGCCGCGTGATCTGGGCGGCTAAGCGGTTGTGAGCGATCGAATGACGCCCGAACAGATTCTTCGTGAAAAGCTCCGCAAGATCGAAGCGCTCTTCGCGGGCGCCGCCACTGCGGGTGAGAAAGCTGCGGCCGACGCCGCGGCCGATCGAATTCGCGCCCGTCTGCGCAAAGCAACCAGCAGCGAAAAGATCGAAGAAGTCCGCTTCTCCGTACCTGATGTCTGGTCGCGGCAACTTTTTATCGCGCTGTGCCGTCGCTACGGGCTTGCCCCGTTTCGATATCGCCGAATGCACC
Organism: Reyranella massiliensis 521; assembly: GCA_945862125.1. Taxonomy (GTDB): domain Bacteria; phylum Pseudomonadota; class Alphaproteobacteria; order Reyranellales; family Reyranellaceae; genus Reyranella; species Reyranella massiliensis_A. The sequence goes on along the minus strand of CAMAYC010000257.1, from coordinate 1,965 downwards.
GGCAAACCCTCATAGTTAAGGGCCCGCGTAGTTTCATCGACCAGACCCTATGGCCGGAGTTTCAGGATTTGAGTGCCGCGCTTTCCGCATATCTCTCCGAAATCACGGAGAAACTGATCCGTGAAGAGGTGCATGGCGAGACATCTGACGCCGAAGAGCGGGATGAGCCGAAGCGGTTGGCAAAATGAAAGCACGCGCCTTGTTCCTGTTCACAGTTGCGCTGTTGAGCCTACCGGCACTGGCCGCGGAGCCCCTGGTGGGAACGGCCTCCGTCGTTGACGGCGACACCATTGAAATCCATGGACAGCGTATCCGACTTCACGGCATCGACGCGCCGGAAAGCCGGCAGGAATGCACCCGCTCCGACGGTGCAACATGGCGCTGCGGCCAGCAGGCGGCATTGGCTTTAGCGGACAGAATTGGTCGTTCCATCGTTCGCTGCGATCCGCGTGATCGCGATCGCTATGGCCGCATCATCGCCATCTGCTTCAAAGGCACCGAGGATCTCAATCGCTGGATGGTCGCGAGTGGCTGGGCTGTAGCCTATCGCAAGTACTCACTCGACTACGTCGCGATTGAAGAACGCGCGCATGCGGCCAGGATTGGCATATGGTCTGGAACCTTTGATATGCCGTGGGACTGGCGCGCAAGGGGGACAAGACATTGAAAGATTCGCCGAAGGGCCTTTTCATCCTTCTGCTGCTGACCGCACTCGTCAGTGGCTGCACGGGAATGCCACAGGGCGTCGAGCCAGTGCGTCCCTTCGAAGTCCAACGCTACAAGGGCGAATGGTTCGAGATCATGCGCCTCGACCACAGCTTCGAGCGCGGACTAACGAACGTGACGGCGACCTACACGCTGCGCGACGACGGATCTGTCAGCGTGCTCAACCGTGGCTTCGATCGCAAGAATTGCCGCTGGAAGGAAGCCGATGGTCGCGCCGTGTTCCAGGGCGACCGAGATACGGCCAGCCTCTCCGTGACGTTCTTCTGGCCGTTCGCCGGCGGGTACCACGTCTTTGCTCTCGACCAGCAGGATTACGGCTGGGCGATGATCGCCGGCCCTTCACGGGACTACCTCTGGATCCTGGCGCGCCAGCCGAACCTCTCGGCCGATATCAGGAACCGCCTGATCGACCAGGCCCGCGGCCGCGGTTTTCCGGTGGACGATTTGATCTTGGTCGACCACGCCAAACCAGACTGCCCGCCGGATCAGCGTTCCCCGAAATGAAGCGTAAGCCAATGGTTCAGAGCAAATCCAGCAATCAAGCTGAAAACCTCAAGCGACGCCGCGGCAAGCTCGTGATCGTCAACGACAAGATGCAGCAGGGCTATCGTTACGTCCTGGCGGAACCGATCGGGCGCAATTTCGATCCGGAGTTCAAACCCGAGCTGACGCCCAAGGAAATGCTGGCGCTCGGCGTTTTCGGCGGCAAGTACATGACCGACTGCCGCCAGGAATTCCCCTCGAGTTGGTTCACGCGCGCCAAGCTCTCGCCGGCATGCCGAAACAACACCCTCAATTACTTCGGTGTCGATGCGAGCCAACCTCTATCGGTGTGGCGTCGGAACGGTTGGCTTCACGACGACGATCCGCGCGGCTGGTTCCAATGGTATTGCCGATACTTCATGGGGCGCCGGATGCCTCAGGAGGACTCGCGTCAGATCAAGCGCTGGAAAGCGTTTCGACGACATATCGCGCAGATCAGACAGAACTGTGAGCCAGGCGATCCTTTTTGCAGGCCGCGCCAGCGGCAGGCCTTGCTGCACTGGGCTTACGACAGTCGCATAATCTAATCGCCCCATAAGATCTTGTGGGGGGATGTCCCGCTCTTTGTTGAAAATAGCTCAGCAAGCATGCTCAGTTTTTGAGCCTATGCGGCCTTGGCGTGCAGTTCAAGGTTTGGGCTGATGGCGTGCCTGGCCTGATGGGCCAGAAGAGCCGCCCGCAGGACTGGCAGTTGCC
>CAMAYC010000256.1 GCA_945862125.1 Reyranella massiliensis 521 | reverse complement strand
ATCTTCAATCGCGCGGAGGAGGTGGCCGCGTTCCTGCAGCGGCCGGCCAGCGCACCGACGTTCTAGGCGGCCTTTTTCCTTCAGAGCTCTATCGTCTTGAGCGCAGCCATGGCTGCGGCGATTGTGTGTTCGGCCTTGCGCAGTTCATTGGCGATTTCTGCACCTATGGGCCCGTCCATCTCGGCTGTGGTGACTGTGCCGCCCCTGACCTCGGTTACGATGCGCTCAATGTGCGGCAAATCGTGGGCCAGCGAGCTGTAATGCTCGATAAGCCCGACATCCAAGAGGAACTGCAAAAACGTGTCTCTGTCGCTCACACGCTTATCGACTACGAGCCAGGCAGTGGCGGAAGAGCCATCAATCACGCCCTTGTGGATCTGATCTGCGAGGAAGCCGAGGTTGCCGTGCAGCACCGAGAGATCGGCAACAACCCCAAGCAGCCTGCGGTGCTTTTGTTTTACCGCTGCCGCGTTTGTTTTCTCTTCAGCTTGTCTCGACCGCCGTTCAGCGACTTCGAGCGTGATGGCTGCACCGATGGCCGCGCCGATCGCGTTGGCGAAGATGGCCGCGATGCCCATCGATCCAAGATTGAAACTGAAGATCGCCCAGCCCAAGGCGAGGCCACCGAGAATGCCGGCGCCGACCAAAGCGCCTCCGACCACGACCCGACGAAACTTTTCCATCGACTTCATCTCTTCCTCTGCCGTGATCGGCGGGGGCAGCGGCGTTGGCACGCCGCGAACCGCGCAATGGTGATGCGCATGACCGTCACTGGCCTAGCAACGGCCATCCCGCCACCGGCGATCACCGGAGCGGGCAAGAGAGCATCGCCCAATGAAAGAGTCGACTCCCCTCACGCCGGTGCGCCCGACGCTGCCGGTCGCCGCCTACATCGGGGGCAAGCGCAACCTCGCCGATCGCGTCATCAAGATCATCCGGCGCACGCCGCACGACCTCTATGCCGAGGCCTTCGTCGGCATGGGCGGGATCTTCCTGCGCCGGCCGTTCCGGGCGCGGGCGGAAGTGATCAACGATCTGTCGCGCGACGTCGCCATCACCATGCGCGTCCTGCAGCGCCACTACGTCGCCTTCATGGACATGCTCAAATGGCAGCTCACCAGCCGGGCGGAGTTCCAGCGGCTGATGTCGGTCGAGCCCGACACGCTCACCGACCTGGAGCGCGCGGCGCGGTTCCTCTACCTGCAGCGGCTGGCCTTCGGCGGCAAGGTGGCGGGCCGCAACTTCGGGGTGAGCTACGGTCCGGCGCGCTTCGACGTGACCAAGCTGGCGCCGCTCCTGGAGGCCGCCCACGAGCGGCTGGCCGGCGTGGTGATCGAGTGCCTGCCCTGGGCGACCTTCGTCGAGCGCTACGACCGGTCGGGTGCGCTGCTCTATTTCGACCCGCCCTATTGGGGGTCGGAGAACGACTACGGCCGGGATCTGTTCCCGCGCGACCAGTTCGAGGCGCTGGCCGATCGGCTGCCCCGAATGAAGGGGCGGTTCCTGGTCAGCCTCAACGACGTGCCCGAGGTCCGGCGACTGTTCCGGGGCTGCCGGATCGAGGCGGTCTCGACCACCTATTCGATCGCCGGGCACGGCGGGCGGACGGCCTCTGGCAAGGAGCTGCTGATCAGTGGTCCGGTGCGCCGCACCAGGCGTCGGTGACCTGGCCGCGGAAGGCGGTTCGAAACGGGTTCGAGGAGCCCCCCGAGATGGCCTCCGAAGCCGGCTGGCGGGTGGGGCGGCAAGCGGCCGGGCGGTGTCGCCCTGCGGTTCTGTGCCGCCGAGGAATCGATCCGGTGCAGCCGGGGCTATGTGCCGCCAAAGCAATTGCGGGCCGCCGCCAAAGCATTTCGCGCGCTACAGGAAGTCCCATCCATGCGGCACGCTGTCACAGAATGTGGCACTTCGGACCTGCGACCAACAGAGCCTTGAAGCATAAGGGGCTTTCCCGGCTATAAAGGCCGGTATCTCCTTGGGGGACGGAAAGAAACCATGGCTTCATCAAGTGTTCCGGCCGACGGGCACGGCGATCCGACGCGGCGCGACTTCCTTATGGTGGCGACCGGCGCCCTGGGCGCGGTCGGTGCCGCGGCTGTTGCTTGGCCCTTCATCAACAACCTCAATCCCGCCGCGGACACGCTGGCGCTCGCTTCGATCGAGGTGAACGTGAAGCCGATCGAGGTTGGCCAGGCGATCACCGTGAGTTGGCGCGGCAAGCCCGTCTTCATCCGTCACCGCACGGCAAAGGACATCAAGGAGGCCGAGGCAGTGCCGATGTCGGAGCTGCCCGATCCGGAGACCGACAGTTCGCGCGTGACCGACTCCGCGAAGAAGGTGCGGCCGGAATGGCTGATCATGATCGGAGTCTGTACCCATCTCGGCTGCGTGCCGCTCGGCAACAAGCCGGGTCAGGATAAGGGTCCCTACGACGGCTGGTATTGTCCGTGCCATGGTTCGGCCTACGATACCTCGGGACGCATCCGCAAAGGCCCCGCGCCTTTGAACCTCGTGATCCCGCAGTACCTTTTTCTTTCCGACTCACTCGTCCGCATCGGCTGATAGCCGTTTCGATCGCGCACCGATCGCCTCAACCGATCGCCTAGGAGTTCGCAGCAATGGCCTCGTCTCACGGCACTCCGCCGGTCTTCAACAACAAGGTGATCGCCTGGATTGATTACCGACTGCCGATATTCTCTTATATCGAGAAGGAATATCATACCTTCCCGACACCACGGAATTTCAACTACTTCTGGAATTTCGGCGCGATCGCCACGGTGATGCTGGTATTGATGATCGCCACCGGCATCGTGCTGGCGACCAACTATACGCCGCAAGTGCTGATGGCCTTCGACTCGGTCGAGCGCATCGACCGAGACGTGCCGCAGGGCTGGCTGATCCGTGATCTGCACATGAACGGCGCGTCGTTCTTCTTCATCGCCGTCTACATCCATATCTTCCGCGGCATGTATTATGGTTCTTACAAGCAGCCTCGCGAACTGCTGTGGATTCTGGGCGTCGCCATCTTCCTGCTGATGATGGCCACGGCCTTCATGGGCTACGTGCTGCCCTGGGGGCAGATGAGCTTCTGGGGCGCCACCGTCATAACCAGCCTGTTCTCGGCCATCCCGGTCGTGGGCGATTCGGTCGTCACGTGGCTATGGGGCGGCTTCTCCATCGGCAATCCGACGCTCAACCGCTTCTTCGCGCTGCACTATCTACTGCCGTTCGTCATCGTGGCCGTGGTGGCGCTCCACGTCGTGGCATTGCACGTGCACGGCTCGAACAATCCGACCGGCATCGATCCGAAGGGCCCGCAGGACACCGTGCCGTTCCATCCCTACTACACGATGAAGGACGGCTTCGGCGTCGTGGTCTTCCTGATCGTCTTCTCCGGGTTCGTCTTCTTCGCACCCGACTATCTCGGCCATCCGGACAACTATATCCCGGCCGATCCGCTGGTGACGCCGGCGCACATCGTGCCCGAATGGTACTTCCTCCCATTCTACGCGATCCTGCGCGCCGTGCCCGACAAGCTGGGCGGCGTGCTGCTGATGTTCGGCGCCATCGCCATCCTGTTCCTGCTGCCGTGGCTCGACACCAGCCGCGTGCGCTCGGGCCGCTTCCGCCCGGCGTTCCGCGTGTTCTTCTGGCTGTTCATGGTCGTCACCTGCGTGCTCGGCTGGGCAGGCTC
>CAMAYC010000255.1 GCA_945862125.1 Reyranella massiliensis 521 | reverse complement strand
TCGACGATTGCCCCCGGACCACCGGCGGCTGATGTGGTAATCTTCTTCACGGCGTTGCTCTCCTTCGTTGGATTCGACACCCCGAGCCTAACAGGCTCAAGGTGAGCAACGCCTACTTCACAATTTCAACAGAAGCCGGGACATCCCCTCTTGTGGTTACGAGAGAGACGAGCCTTTGAATTTCGAGCGCATCGCATTGATAGAGAAGGCCGGCGTCAGACTCGCCGCTACCTTGAAGGCTGCGCTTTCTCGGTAATGGTGTCGGCATGAAACCCCAAGCCGAACCATCGACCCAGGAAGTGCTGGCGGGCCTCGTCGAGCGCGTCACCTACCATAATGGCGAGAACGGCTTCTGCGTTCTCAGGCTCAAGGCGCGTGGCCATCGTGAACTGATCACGGTCATCGGCCACGCTGCCATCATCTCCCCCGGAGAATGGGTCACCGCGTCGGGGGACTGGGTCAACGATCACACACATGGCCAGCAGTTCAAGGCGCGCTTCATGCGCACGTCGGCCCCGACTTCGGTCGACGGCATCGAGAAGTACCTGGGCTCAGGGATGATCCGCGGGATCGGACCGGTCTACGCTAAGAAGATGGTCAAGGCGTTCGGTGAGAAGGTGTTCGACATCATCGAGGCCGAACCTGATCGGCTACGCGAGGTAACCGGCATCGGTGCCGTGCGCGCCAAGCGGATCACTGATGCCTGGGCCGAGCAGAAGATCGTGCGGGAAATCATGGTCTTCCTGCACAGCCATGGCGTCGGAACGGCCCGGGCCGTGCGCATTTTCAAGACCTATGGCTCGGATGCCGTCCAGGTCATGACTGAAAACCCCTACCGGCTGGCCCGCGACATCCGCGGCATCGGGTTCAAGACGGCCGACGCCATCGCCATGAAGCTCGGAATCGAGAAGACCGCGATGATCCGAATTCGCGCCGGTATCTCCTACGCCCTGTCCGAGGCTACCGGCGAAGGCCACTGTGGCTTGCCAACGGAAAAACTCATTCCGCTGGGTGTCGATTTGCTTGAGGTGCCGAAGGAATTGGTCCTGACCGCACTCGAACTGGAATTGAGTGAAGGAACAGTTATCGCCGATACGGTCGGCGAGACGGCCTGCATTTTCCTGGCCGGCCTGTATCGAGCCGAGAAAGTTATCGCCGAGCGAATAACACGCCTGGTCAACGGCACCCTCCCCTGGCCGTTCATCGACGCCGACAAGGCATTGCCCTGGATCGAGCAGAAGACCGGGCTCTCCATGGCCGAGAGCCAGATCGCTGCGATTCGACTATCGCTGCTGTCGAAGGTTCTCGTGATCACCGGCGGTCCGGGCGTCGGCAAGACGACGATCGTGAACTCGATCCTGCGCATCCTGGCGGCCAAGGGCGTCAACCTGCTGCTCTGTGCGCCGACCGGCCGGGCCGCCAAGCGCATGACCGAGGCAACGGGTTTCGAGGCCAAGACTATTCACCGGCTGCTCGAGGTCGATCCCAAGGGCGGCGGCTTCAAGCGCAATAGCGACAACCCGCTCGAATGCGATCTGCTGGTCATCGACGAGACCTCGATGGTCGACGTCATGCTGATGCAGGCGCTGATGAAGGCCGTTCCTGACGATGCCGCGCTGCTGATCGTGGGCGACATCGACCAGCTGCCGTCGGTCGGTCCGGGCCAGGTCCTGGCCGACGTGATCTCCTCCGGGGCGGTACCAGTCGTACGGCTGACCGAGGTGTTCCGGCAGGCAGCCCAGAGTCGAATCATCTCCAGCGCGCACAGGATCAACCAGGGCTCCCTTCCCGACCTCTCTAAACCTGAGGGCGACAGCGATTTCTACTTCGTCCAAGCCGACGATCCCGAAACCGCCGTGCCGCGGATCGTTGAACTGGTCAGAACGCGAATTCCGGCGCGCTTCGGCCTCGATCCCATCCGCGATATCCAGGTGCTGTGCCCAATGAACCGTGGTGGCGTCGGCGCCCGCTCGCTCAACATCGAACTGCAGAAAGCCCTGAATCCCGCCGGAGAACGCAAGGTCGAGCGCTTCGGCTGGACCTTTGCGCCCGGCGACAAGGTCATGCAGATCGAGAACGACTACGACAAGGAGGTCTATAATGGCGACATCGGCTACGTCGACGATGTCGACCCGGATGCCGGCGAGCTGATTGCCAGCTTCGATGGCCGCGCCGTCACCTACGGCTTTGGCGAACTCGATACCCTGGTGCCGGCCTATGCGGCGACCATTCACAAGAGTCAGGGCTCCGAATACCCTGCGGTCGTGATCCCCGTCCTCACCCAGCATTACGCCATGTTGCAGCGGAACCTGCTCTATACCGGCGTCACCCGCGGCAAGCGGCTGGTCGTATTGGTCGGACAGAAGAAGGCTGTCGCCATCGCGGTGAAGAACGTTTCTGGGCGCCGGCGCTGGTCCAAGTTGAACGAATGGCTCGCCCCATCGTCATCCAGGTCTCGGGCCATGGCGCCATGAGGACGACACCGTGGTAGCGCCCGGCATGCTGCAGAACCCTTCCGTCAGGAACTGGCTTGGCGGGATCCTGCCGGCTTGGACATTGTTGGAACATTCGAGCTTTAACGCTCTTCTCGTTCCGCCCACGCCAGCAGGCGGTGCTATTCGCCTTGCCGTGGATTTTTCCCCCGAAGAAATCAGGCAGTCGGCCGTCGCACGAAACGCCCTGGTCCTGTTGCACTCAGTGTCGGCCGGTCGTGGGCTGAAGCTGACGGCCACAGGCAACCTGTCGCGCAGTGTCGTGGCCGAGATGATCGATCTCTTCACCTGGCCCGGGTTCGACAAGACCGAAGTGTTCCAGTTTCACAATACGATCAACGAACCGGACTTTGTGGCACTGCACTTCGTTCGTCATCTTGTCGAAACGGGGGGATTGGTGCGCCAACGCAAGGGCTACCTGAAGATTACCTCGACCGGACGTCGGGTCCTCGAGGATCCCGCTAGGCAAGCCCTGCAGGCACTCTTGTTCCATGTCGCCCAGTGGGCTGTCGATCTTGGCTATTTCGGACGCGGCCTGCACGGCGACTGGCCGCAGAGCGACATCGGCGTTCTGTTGTGGTCGTTGTCGGTAGCAGCGAACGACTGGGAGTCGCCCGAGCGCCTGACCCGGTTGTGCACCATCCCGATCAACGGCGTGCTGGAGGCGCAATGGGACGCCGGGACCATGGCGATGGAGGCAAGGGTCCTGCGGCCGCTATGGTGGTTTGGCCTGTTGGAATACCGCCGGGAAGAAATTCCTGGGCGGCAGTTTGAGGCTTCACACTTTTATCGGAAGACGCCGCTGTTTGATCGCTTCCTGTCGTTCAGGGTCAAACTCGAAACAGCCGCCGGCCCGCGGCACTAACGAAGCGCCTAGAGCGCGTCGGACTTTTCACTCTGCTACTTTCTTTACCGCGCAGCTTCGCTCATCGGCAGATTCTCATTTTCTCTCAAATGAAGCGCGATCATGTTCTCTCGCAACCACGGCGATTGATCATGAACCCGCTGAAGCCAGAGATGATGACCGCAGACGAACGCCTGGCCGAACTCGGCGAGATCCTGGCCCGCGGGCTGATCCGGCTTCACGCGCACGAAGCCAGTCCTTTATCTGCCGACGACAGAGACAGTTTCGTCGACTTACCGCCCCACCGAAGCCGTCATGCAAACCCCTCCAGACGGAGAATGGCATGATGGAACAAGACAGCGCATTGGCACGGGTGGCGCTCGTCACGAACAGGCG
>CAMAYC010000254.1 GCA_945862125.1 Reyranella massiliensis 521 | reverse complement strand
GCCCAAGCCGGTGCAGAAGCCGCACCCGCCGATCATCGTCGGCGGCGGCTTCCCGCAGGGCGCGCGCCGCGCCGTGGCCTACGCCAACGGCTGGATGCCGATCGGCGGCCGCGGCGGCGATACGCTCGCCATGCTGCCGCCGTTCCGCGCGATGCTGAAGGAGGCCGGCCGCGCCGAGGCGGATGTGCCGGTGACACTGTTCGGCGTCGGCATGGACGGCGAGGCGCTGAAGCGCGCCCGCGACGCCGGCGTCGACCGCGTCGTCTTCGGCGTGCCGCCCCAGGAAAAGGACAAGGTCCTGCCGCTGCTCGACAAGGGCGCGGCTCTCATGCGCGCGATGTGAGGGGGAGCATTGAAATGTATCGGCGTTCGTTGATCGGGTCCGCGGCATCGGCCGCCCTGCTGCCGGGCATCGGCCGCGCGCAATCGTTCCCCTCCAAGCAGCTCCGCCTGCTGGTCGGCTTCGCCGCGGGCGGCGGCGGCGACATCGTGGCGCGCGTGCTGGCGGCGGAGCTGACGAAGAATGCCGGCCTGTCGATCCTGGTCGACAACAAGCCCGGCGCCGGCGGCAATATCGCCACCCGCGAGATGCTGCGCGCGCCGCCCGACGGCCACACCGTCCTGCTGGCCACGCTCGGCATGCTGACGGTCAATCCCTATGCGATGAAAGACGCCGGCTACGATCCGCGGACCGACATCGTACCGGTGTGCCTGGCGGTCGATTTCTCCAACGTGGTGGTCGTTCACCCCGGCGTGCCGGCCAAGTCGCTCGCCGAATATCTGGAACTCGCCAAGCGGCCGGAGGGCATGGACTACGGCACCGCGGGCGTCGGCAGCGCCGGCCACCTCGCCGGCGAACTCCTGAAGGCGCGAAGCGGCGCGCGGCTGAACCATGTGCCGTTCCGCGGCGGGGCGCCGGCGATGAACGACCTGCTGGCGGGCCACATACCGTCGCTGATCGCGAGCGCCCCCACCGCCACGGCCTTCATGCGCGAGGGCCGTATCCGTGCGCTGGCAGTCACCGGGGCGAAGCGCTCGCCGTTCGATCCCGAGATACCGACCATCGCCGAACTGGGGTTCCCGGGCTATGCCGCCACCAACTGGTATTGCCTCGTAGTGTCGTCGAAAGTGCCGCCCGAGAACGTGGCCACGCTCACCACGCTGATGAACAAGGCGCTGAACGCGCCGGAGGTGCAGGCGGCCTACGGCAAGCACGGCATGGAGACGCTGGCCGGCACGGCAGCTGAAGCCGCCGCCCAGATCGCGCGTGAAACCGAGATCTGGAAGAAGGTCATCGCCGACGCCGGCATCCGCCTCGATTGAGAGCGGACGCCGCTGGAAGAGAGTAGAGCTACACCATGGGTCCGTGTGGTGGGTGCCTGTGGTGTGAGGTCTGATGATCGGCAGCTCTTATCTCTATATCTCCCTCGCAGCCTTTGCGGCGATGTTCGGGGGCTCCCTGATCGGCATCTTCATCGCGCGGGCCCTGCCGGAACATCACCTGAGCGAGGGGTCGGCCACGGCGGTCAAGCTGTCGGCCGGTATCGTCGTGTCGCTGACGTCCCTGGTGCTTGCCCTGATGCTCTCGTCGGCGAACAGCTCCTTCTCGGCCAATACGGGCATCGTGAAGAAGCTCAGTTCTGACCTCATCAATCTCGATCACCTGCTGCGGATCTACGGGCCGGAAGCGAACGGCGCGCGCACGGCCCTGCGGGCCTATGCGGCCAAGAAGAACGAGGAATTGTTTCCCGCGTCGAAGACGCGATCGACCGCCAATCGCGAGACCGCCGATCTGCTGGACGGGCTGCTCGAGGCCACCCTGGCGCTCTCGCCCGCCGAACGGCGGCATCCCGCGCTGCACGCCCAGGCGCTGGCCATCACTTCCAACATCTACGCCGAGCGATGGCTGCTGTGGGAGAACCCCGGCACCACGGTTCCCGAGGAGTTCCTCTTCGTGCTGATCGTCTGGCTCGCGCTCATCTTCGTCAGCTTCGGGCTGTTCGCCCCGGTCAATGCCACGGTGATCACGAGTTTCTTCATCTCCGCGTTCGCGGTGACGGGCGCCGTTCTCATGCTCCTCGAACTGGGCGACCCCATGCGCCACGGCCTGCTTCACGTCTCGAGCGAACCCCTGCGCCGCGCGCTGATCGAGATCGGCCGTCCCTAGAAGAGCCGGGACTTCAGCGATAGGCTTGCTCGCGAGTGAGGGGGAGTCTCCGGATGCCCAACGCAAGTCTCAGGCGGACCCTGATCGCTGTACTCCTGCTCTGTTGCAGCGGCGTCTCCGCCCGCGCGGCGCCGGACGAGGAGCTTCTCGGCAAGTCGCTCGGCTATCCCGTCGGCACGCGCATGAATTGGTTCTACGACGAGCGGGTGCGTGTCGGCTCGTTCAGCCATCTCGACAGCATCCTGCCGCATCGGCGGCTGCCGCGCGCCGACAGGCCGCGCGAACTGCCGGTCGCCGCCACGCCGCCCGCCTATACCTACCAGGGCCGCACGATCGACGACTTCCTCGCCCGGCGGCGGGTCACCGGATTGATGGTGATCAAGGACGGCGTCGTGCAGGTCGAGCGCTATCAGTACGACCGCACGCCGGCGCACCGGCTGCTGTCGAACTCGATGGCGAAGTCGATCACCTCCATCGCCGTCGGCATCGCGCTCCAGGAGGGCCGCATCCGATCGCTCGACGACAACGCCGCGGTCTATGTCCCGGAGCTCAGCGGTTCGACCTACGGCGAGACGCCGATCCGGGCGCTGCTGCGCATGGGCTCGGGCGTCAAGTTCAGCGAGAAGTACGACGGCAACGACGATCTATCGAAGTACGTGATGCGGCAGTTCAGCGACGGCACCCTTGCGGCGCTGCGTTCCTTCGGGGCGCGCGACGTTCCGGCGGGACAGCGGTTCCAGTACGCCTCCGTCGAGACCATCGTGCTGGGCCTCGTGGTCAAGGGGGCGACGGGGCAGGGGCTCTCGTCCTATGTCGCGGAACGCCTGTGGCAGCCGATGGGCGCCGAGGCCGACGCCACCTGGACCGTCGATCCGGGCGGCTTCGAATATGCCTGGGGCAATTTCAACGCCACGCTGCGCGACTGGGGCCGGCTGGCGATGCTGCTGGCCGACGACGGCGCGCGCGACGGCCGCCAGATCGTCCCGCGCGACTACCTGATCGAAGCGACGGACTTCCGCCGCCAGCCGGCTGCCTTCGCGCCGGGGAAGGCCACGCCATACTACGGCTACGGCTACCAGTTCTGGACCTATCCGGGGACCAGCCGGCGCTTCGCCCTGCTGGGTGTCTACGGCCAATCGATCTTCGTCGATCCGCAGCTCCGGCTGGCGCTGGTCATCACGGCGGTGCAGCGCGACGCGACCAGCACCGCCGATGGCTTCGGCGCCGAGCGCAATGCGCTGTGGCGGAGCATCGTGGAACGCTATGGGAGCTGGTGAGCTGCTGCGGGAAACCTACTCGAAGTCCTTCCCCTGCTCGGCAGGAGTTGCCGCACTCAGCCGGGAGGGTCGTAAGGTGCTCGTCTCTTGACTCCTATCCTATCCTTCCCTATATATCCTTTTGATCAGGATTTACGGTCTGAAATGGCCAAGGGATAGGAGGAGATGGATGTCCTTTTACGATCAGAACCGCCCGTTCGGGGCGCCGTTCGGGACCCGTGAAGCGCCGCCGGTCGAGGGGCTGAGCTGGACCGAGGCGGCCTATTACATGCGGATCCACGGCAAGAATTTTCACCCGCCCGCGCAGATGCGCGG
>CAMAYC010000253.1 GCA_945862125.1 Reyranella massiliensis 521 | reverse complement strand
CGTGTCGAAGGCCGGCAAGAACGATTGCCAGACCGCGACCTCGTCGTGCGCCGGCACGTCCAAAAAGGACGCCGAAGCGAGTGCCTGGCTCAGCGTGCCCAAGGGCACCTGCGAGAAGATCGTCGGCGGCAAGCTCACCTTGACCAAGGGCTGATCGCCCCAACCGTCGCAAGCCATCGGACGCCGCGCCCCGGCACTCAAGCTGGCGCTCCCCGCCCCATTCAACGTCGGCTCGCCCGGAGGATTCCGGGCGATGCCGGGGCCGGCGGCCGACCCATTCCGGAGGAATTCGCCATGACGACCGATACGTTTGCCTGCGATGTCCATGAGAGTCGCCTGGTCGCCCGTCTCGCCGCATTGCGCGCGACGGCCGGCCGCTTTCCGTTGTCCCTGCTCGAGCTCGGCATGCGCGTGGCCGTCGGCGCCACCTTCTTCAAATCGGGCATGAACAAGTTCGCAAGCTTCGACACGGCCATCGAGCTTTTCCGCGAGGAGTACCGCCTGCCGTTGCTGCCGCCTGAGATTGCGGCCTACCTGGGCACGGCGGTGGAACTCTCCGCCCCCGTCCTCCTGGTCCTGGGTGTGTTCGCCCGCTTCGGGGCGGCTGCGCTGCTCGCCATGACGCTCACGATCCAGTTCCTGGTCTATCCGGGAAATTGGCCTGAGCATCTGATGTGGGCTTCGATTCTTGGCTATGTCCTTACACGTGGGCCCGGCAGACTGTCGATCGATCGTCTCATCGCGTTCAACCTGTTTGGACGCGGCTAAAGGAGGGAGCCCCGCCATGCCCCGGCCGCGTATTGTCATCGTCGGCGCGGGCTTCGGCGGCTTGAGCGCGGCGCACGCGCTCTCCGGTGCCGATGCCGACGTCACCGTCATCGACCGCCGCAACTATCATCTCTTCCAGCCGCTGCTCTACCAGGTGGCGACGGCCGGCCTGTCGCCGGCGCAGATCGCCTCCCCGATCCGCGCAATCCTGCGCCATGCCGCCAACGTGCGCGTGGTTCTGGGCAAGGTGACGGGCGTCGACAAGCAGCGCCGCGTCGTCCGGCTCGACGGGCGTGAAATCCCCTACGATCAGCTCGTGCTGGCAACCGGCTCGCGTCACTCCTACTTCGGCCACGACGAGTGGGAGAGCGTCGCTCCGGGCCTCAAGAAGATCGACGATGCCACTGGCATCCGTCGCCGCATCCTGACGGCCTTCGAGCACGCCGAATCAGCCGAAAGCCCGGAGGCGCGCAGGCGATTTCTCACATTCGTTGTGATCGGCGGCGGGCCGACCGGCGTCGAGATGGCCGGCGCCATCGCCGAGTTGGCGCACGTGGCTCTGCGGCACGATTTCCGCACCATCGACCCGCGTGAGGCGCGCGTCATCCTGGTCGAGGCAGGTTCGACCGTCCTGGCGGCCTTCCCACCGGTACTGAGCGCGGCGGCACGTTCGGCACTGGAGCGGCTGCATGTCGAGGTCCGGCTTGGCGTGCCGGTGACGCGTTGCGACGAGAGTGGCGTCACGATCGGCGAGGAGCATCTGCCTGCGGCCACGATCGTCTGGGCTGCGGGCGTCGCCGCCTCGGCAGCCGCGCACTGGCTGGCGGTCGACAAGGACCGCATCGGTCGCGTCGTAGTCGGGCCCGATCTCACCCTGTCCGGCCATCCCGAGATCTTCGTCGTCGGCGACACGGCAAGCGTTGCCGGCAAGGACGGCAAACCGCTGCCCGGCCTGGCGCCGGTCGCCAAGCAGCAGGGCGCCTATGTGGCGTGCGTGCTGCGGGCCAGGCTTGCCGGCAAGCCACCGCCGCCGCCGTTCCGCTATCGCAACTACGGCACGATGGCGACCGTCGGCCGGCGTTCCGCCGTTGCGAATTTCGGCTGGCTGCGACTGGATGGCACCTTGGCCTGGCTCATGTGGGGCCTCGTCCACATCTCTTTCCTGATCGGTTTCAGAAACCGCGCCGTCGTCATGCTCGACTGGATCTGGTCCTACGTGACCTTCCAGTCCGGCGCGCGACTCATCACGGGATCGGAGCCGAACGAGGACCCGGTGACTTCGGGTCCATCTCACAAACAAACTTCGCGCTGAAGAGCCCGGCGCCGCCGGGCGTCTCGAAGCATGGGCCGCAGCCCGGCCGATCCCGTCTTTCAAGATGCGCCGCTTCGCGGCGCCTCATCTGTCAGCCAGCAAGCCCCTGGTTGTCAGGCCTTGCCCAGCCGATGCCTCTCGGTCGCCGGGATCATCGTCAGGTTGCCAAGGATCCTGTGTTGAGCATCGGCGCTGGCCGCGAGCTTTGGCTGCAGCGCCAGCAACGACTTCGCCAGGATCGTCTCGTCCCATAGCCATGCCTTGCGTGTTCGTGACGAGCCCGGATCGGGAAAGGCCGACGCCGCCTCGAGGTAGTAGGCCTTGAGATCGTCGATCGCCTGCTTGAGCGGCTGGGCGGCTGGCAGCGTTTCCGCCAGTGCCGCCGTCACCAGCGTTCCGGCCGCCGGCATATCGAGTCCAGAGACGCCCACCGTGGTGCGGCCCCGGGCCGCGATTGCGCGGTCGTACCAGACGGCGAGCCGGTCGATCTCCGCGGCCAGCGTATCGGTCGCACTTGGCGCCAGATTGATCGGACAGGCCCAGCCGGTGAAGTCGGCTTCTTCGGTGACATGCTCGGGATAGTCGGCGATCAGAGGCCCATCGGTGCGCGTTAGCAGGTCGAGCGCGGCGTGTGCCACCCGGCGCTGGAAGGCCGGCTCGTCGGGGATGCCGAGCGGCCGGCCGAGTTCGAACGTCACCCACAGCGCGCGCGGTGGACGGATCGTTTCCGTGTGTTCGCGCACGAGGCTGATGCCCACCGTGGGAATGCCCTCGCGCTCCAGAAAGTGCCCCAGCGCGCCCACGGCGCGCGTACAGGCAGGTCAAACCGGAACGAGCAAGGCGGCGTCGACCTTGTCGTTCTTCAGCAGCCCGGCGAGATGCTTGGCGTGCGGCTCGGCCGCCTCGGGCGGGAACGCGCCCATGAAGGAATAGTGGACCGACGCCATGGAGCCCACGACGCCGTCGGCCGCGAGTTCGCGCAGTCGATCGATCGGGAAGGCCACGTTCAGGTCCTGTTGAAAGCCGGTGCGGTCGAAGTTGACCGAGATGTGGCTCATCACCAGCTCGCCCGCCGGCGTTTCGGCCGGAATGACACGATAGCTGCCGTCACCGGGCTGGAAGGGCCGGTCGCCGCGCCGGTGCAGTCCGGCCGTCGAGATCAGCACCACGCGCCGCTGGCCAAGCGGTTTGCCGGGCAGCAGGGGCGTGTCGTCGTAACTCGGACATTCGATGCGGGCGAGGTGCGTGGCCTCGACTTCCGGCATGTCGCTCAGACGCTTGACCATGAAGGGCACTCTCTTTCCATGAAACCGCAGCCGGGCCGCCTGCCGCCGTCGTTATGCGCTGTCCTCGTGGATCACGATGCCCGCCAGCGTGTCAACAGCGCCTTCCCAGGGCCTGGCCGCGAGAGCCTTGCGGGCATGATCGTGGCCAGCCTGCCAGCGGCTCTCGATGCCCGCACGCGTGAAGTCGATGTCCTTGGTGTGATCTTCGCCGTCGAGCCGAGGCGACAGGAGCCGAACGAGATGCATGAAAGTACCGCACCCGTACTCGGCGAGATCGCTAACGACGGGGTCGTCGCGCAGCTCGTCCGGCAGGCGGCGGGCGAGTTCACGCACGACGTGGCGAAGGCGATGGATCTGAGCCTGGCGGGCGACATGGCTCTTGCCACGGCTTGCGAACTGGATGTCCTTCTGCCGGGCCATCACCTGCTGGAGCGTCGTCGGGTGGGCACCGGTAGGTTGCCAGACA
>CAMAYC010000252.1 GCA_945862125.1 Reyranella massiliensis 521 | reverse complement strand
CGGCTCGCTCATGAGTCCGAGCGAGCCGGAGGCTCGCGGTCCAGGTGATTAGGCGACCGCCTCGAGGTAGCTCTGGAAGACGGCGACGTGGATGACGGCGGACTCCGCCCCGCCGGGCCAGAGATCTTCGCTCTGGAACTGCACGTCGTAGGTCGGCTCGTCGGCGGCTTCGAGACCGTGGGCATGGGCGTCGGGGAAGGGCGTGAGCGGGCCCTCATACATGACGATGCCGGTCTTGCCGCGGATATAGGCGGGCACGCGGATGTGGCCCGGGACAAAATCGTTTCGAACCCGCACCCGCTCGCCGCGCTGGAACGCCTTGCGGTCGGCCGCATTCGTCCGGCCGCCTGCGCTCGGACGCGACAGCGCAAACCCGCCGCCGGCCATCGCTTCCAGCTCGGCCCTGGAGGTCACGCCCTTTTCCACCAGCAGCGTCGCGATGGCCGTGATCACCCGTTCATAGTAGCTGGCGCTCATCGAGTGGCGCGGGTCCATGCGTTCGACGGCATGGCGGTACTCGTCGATATTGTAGATGCCGAGCTGTATCGCCATGGCGCGCAGCGCATAGGCGCGCTGCTCCCACGGCGCCTGGAACGGCGACGCCTCGGGAACGATCCCGACCTTGCCGAATCCCTGGCGCCCGCCCAGGTCATGCATGCCGTCCATGGTCAGCCTCCCTCTGCCGAAGGTCGCGCGACCCCGATCAGGGAATCGCGCGTGACGATCGCGGCGAGTTTGTCTTCGGGCCAGCCGATCGTTTCGGGCGGCTGCATCGGCAGCACCATGAAGCGCGTGTCGGCGGTCGTGTCCCAGACGCGGACTTCCGTCTCGGGCGCCACGGGGCAGCCCATTTCCTGCAGCACGGTGCGCGCCTCGCGCACGACCCGCGCCCGGTACTCCAGATCCTCGTACCAGTTGGGCGGCGGGCCGATCAGGGTCGTGGCGGTGCAGGAACACAGCGTGCAGACGATGACATTGTGAACCGACGGCGTGTTTTCGAGCACGTAGACCTGGCGCTGGATCGCCGGCAGGCCGATCCCGAACTCGGCGATCGCCGCCTTGCCGTCGGCCAGCAGGCGCGCGCGAAAAGCAGGGTCGGTCCAGGCGCGCGCGACGACCTTCGCGCCATTCTCGGCCATCAGCTTTTCTTCCACCCACTCCATCGTGCCGTCGACCGACAGGCCCTTGTCGTGCGCGCGCACCTCCAGCACCCGTTCGACGGCGGCGAGTCGCTGCTCCATGGGAGCGTTGGGCGCTTGTTGAGAAGCCGTGTCTTGAGAAGCCATGTCGGGGTCTCCCTATGTCTTGGGCGTGTAGACGCGCCGGCAAGCCTTGAGGCGATAGGTCATTTGGAATGTCCGGGCGCCGCTGCCCGGATCGAACGTCAGGTAGAACTCTCTGTTATTCTTGTCTATGCCGACGACTCTTCCAGAACCATCGGGCTGCAACGCCGTCAAATCGACGGTGAATGAATGGTTCGGGATTGTGCTCGGGCTCTTAAAGGTGAGGGTGTTCCCCTTTATGTCGACCTGCCCGGAGGCGGGGCTGGTCCATTCCGGCAAGGGGATCGAACCGCCGCCGCATGTCGTCGACAAGCCATTCTCGAGAGCGCCTACGGCAGCCCACGTCGCGTCTGCCGCGTTGGAGATGTGAGAAGCACCCGCCAGCCCGAGCAATGTCGTGAGAAACAGTCCCAATCTCATTTACCGCCTCCCGTGGGTGCAAATGGCCTTTGAATGTATTCCGAAAAACTCGATGCAGCCATATTCACTAGCGCGCTACTCCACGCTGATCTTGCCGGCCTTCGCGATGGCGTCGAAATCCGGCGCTCCGCCTTGATGAAGGCGAGCGTCTCGGCCGGCGTCGTGATGCGTGGTGAAAGCCTCTTCGCCCGGCGCCTGATGGATCGCGGCGTTCAGTCTCTGGATGACATCGTCCGGCGTTCCCTTGGGCGCCATCAAGGCATACCAGGCCACCCACGCGACCGCTGACGCAAGGCAGCGCCGAGGGGGGTATAGGGCCGGGGGACCAGCGGCAGCCCCGGGCGTGCGCGCATGGAACAGCGCAGACCTTACGGCGGGCGGCCCGCCCGAGCGCCGTTCAACAATTCCTGGTGTCGTTGTTGTAGGTGAACGTGTGAACGCCTCGCCCCGAGTCGCCGTGCGTCGTCGCTTGTATCGTGGCAGTAAAATACGCGCGGCGCGGCTCGCGGCGCGGGCACCCGCCCCAGCGGAACCTGACTTGCAGTTCTTCGCCCATCAGCAGGTCTACGGGATAGGTACAGCGGTGCCGGGTCCAGGCCCCGTCCACGAAGGCAGGGTAGCAGGCGGGAACGATGGGCGTCGGCTGGGGGAGTTCGAGCGCAACAAATGCGCCTTTGTAGGCAGCGATCACATCGGGAGTATTGAAGGGCCCGTTCTCCCCCTCGCGTGTCACATGAGACACCACCAAGGTCACATCACGGGCTTTTCCTCGGCCGGCGTTGGTCACCGTGAACGCATTGACGGTCGTTTGAAAGTGCCCCGGCCTCGTTTCCAAACAACAAATAGGGCCGAATGTAAGTGTCAGCTGAGGGGCCGCGAGGGTGATGTGCGGAGGAGCAGCGGGCAATGTCTGGCGAGGGGCGCTGCGCTCGATGTGCGGTTGAGCAGAGGGCAATGTCTGGGAATGAACAGGCCCAGGTCCCATCAGGACGGCCGCCGCCAGGCAGGCGATGTACAGTAGATGTTTCACGTTGACTGTTTCCCGCTGACTTCATGTGCACACTTCCACTCTGCGTCGAACCCATCGGGCAATCAACGCAGGATAGTGTCTGTACGGCTTCCTGTTTCAGGAAATCAGAACCGAGCAGCATCAGCGCCTCGGGCCGCCTGCTACCGTTAGCTGCGGCCCGTCCCACATCTTGGGCGGCGGCCGGTCCTCGATGCCCGACCCGTCTATCCACGCCTGCATGTCCTCAGCCTCGACAGTCGTCGCGAACCTGTAGATCCGGCCACATCTATCCGCCCGAAAGCCCGCCATCGAATACCATCCGTTCGGCCCGGCGATGCGATCTGCAGCCTCTTTGAGTTCGCGTTCATCGGCCGACGAAAACGGTGGTTCGCGCCGCAACCGCGCGACGCACGGCAGGCACTTGACCTTCTCGCGATGACTGTTGGTGCTGCGGCGTGCCATGCCGCCATGATCGCGCTCGCTAAGGTCGGCGTCGCCCTGTCGGGATGCCGCGCTGCGCTGGCAATGCTTGCGCCACTAGGTATAGGCCAGCACTGCAAGCGCGGTGCCCACCGTGATCGGCACTTCGTTCGAGATCACCGCCACGAGGGATTGCGGCGTGCTGCGGTAGGGCACGGCAAACATGAAGGTATCGCCATCGGGCGGGCGGCGATAATGCGGCGCACACGCGTGAATACCTCGGACGATTCAAAGAACTCATGGCCGGCTCATAGTCTCCCGGACCGCGAGCCTCCGGCTCGCTCTTGAGTCCGAGCGAGCCGGAGGCTCGCGGTCCAGAAGAGGATGCGGTGCTGGCAAAGTGCCGGCATGCGATAGGGGCTACCCTCTAAATAGGGCCTATTGACTATTCCTATCCTTCCAGTATTCCTATCTCGGAAAGCGAGGAATCACAGGAGGACCATATGACCGCACAGGAAGCCCTCGAACTCTGGGAAGGCTACGGCGACAACGTTTCCCTGCCGCAGATCTACCGCGACATGGGCCTGACGCGCCTGCGCATCCTGGTCGCCGAGGCGGCCAAGCCGCCGCAGCGGAGCGCCATCGACCGCATGCCGATCCCGCGGCTCAATTACAATCCGCTCGATCGCGCGCTCGGCCGCGAGACACCGCC
>CAMAYC010000251.1 GCA_945862125.1 Reyranella massiliensis 521 | reverse complement strand
AAAGCACGCAAGGCGCGCGGTCCTTCGCCGAACTGCCGGCGACCTGCATCAAGTACGTCCGCCGCGTCGAGGAACTGATCGGCTGCCCGGTCGCGCTGGTCAGCACCAGCCCGCAGCGCGAGGACACGATCCTGATGACGGATCCGTTCAGGGACTGATCACGGCCGCGACTGATCAGGGCGGCTTCCTGCCCTTCAGCACCTCGGCGATCAGCGACATGTCCATGGCATCGTCCAGCTCCACCGGCTGCGAGATGATGCCGTAGCGGATCATGTAGTTGGCGAGGAAGCCGAGCCGGTGATGGAGCGGTGCGCCCTTGACCAGCGAGTAGGTGTAGCGCGGGTTGGTCCACTCGTAGATCAGGGGCGGCGGGACGGCGTCGAAGATCGCCTCGACCGTCGCGTTCCTGAGCCCGACCTCACGGGCCCACGCCTGATGGGCGACCCTGTGATCCTTGCTGATGGCGTCGTTGGCGAGCACCAGCGCCCGCAGGAAGCGCAGCGCCGTCTCGCGATTGGCCTTCAGCCAGTCGCGCCGGACGCTGTAGCAATCGACGTTGGTATAGATGCCGAGATTGCCCTCGGTTTCGACGATCCGGGCATTGGCGCTCCGGATCATCCGATGCATCCACGGCTCCTGCACCATGGCGGCATCGATCCGGCGGGCCTCCAGCGCCTGCAGCTGCGCTTCGGGGTCCATGTTGACCACCGTCACCTGGTCGAGCCGGATGCCGTGCTGGCGCAGCATCATGAGGAAGCCGAACTGCGCGGTTGCGCCCACGAGCAGGCCGACCCGCTTTCCCTTGAGATCGGTCGGCGTGCGGATGGTGCTGTCCCTGCGGACCACCAGCCCCTCGCCGTAGGCGCCCTCCGGATTGATCCCGATCATTGTCCAGTCGACGCCCTGCGACAGCCCGATCAGGAACGCCACCGAGCCGACGCTGGCCAGGTCCAGCCTGCCGGCGCGCATCTCTTCCACCATCTGCGGCCCGCCGCCGAACTTGATGAATGTCGGCTGCAGGCCCACCTTCTCGAAAAGCTTGAGGTCGCGCGCGACGAACAGCAGCCAGTCGGGCTGTTCCTGGTAGCCGATGACCATCGGCCGGCCCTGGGCCGCGGCCGGTCCGGCGCCGCCGGCCAGCGTCGCCGCCAGCAGGCCCGTGCCCTTCAGGACGAACCGGCGTTTCATCGCGTTGTCGGGATCGACAGGACGGGAACGATGTCCTTGCTGCCGGTTTCCACGAAGGTGAACAGAAGCAGGATGAAGGAGAACAGGTTCTTGGACGCCGGATCGCGGTCGTCGATCGAGAACCAGTGCCCGTGAAAGGGAATGGCCACGAAGGCGTCGCTCGGCCGCTCGTTCGAACTCTTGATCTTGATGAGGGGCGCAATCGTTCCGTGCAGGCCGAGATCGCCCTCCGGCGTCGAACTGACCCGGTGCTCCGTCACATGCGTCTCCGGCACCGCAATGGTCGACGCGATGTCGAGCAGGACCTCGAAGATCGACCGCGTGACCATCGCGATCTCCTTGTTGTTCGTCGGCACCGCGCCGAAGACGACCTTGAACTCCTTGGTTTCGGGATCGAGGTTCAGGATGCCCGTGACGTTGCGCACCGCCTGCCGCACCGCGGCGGAATGGCTGCGCCGGAACAGCAGGGTCAGCGAGTCGACTTTTGCGGCAGCACCCGTGCCCGTGCCCACGTTCGCACGCACGCCGATGTCGCCGGAATTCTGGATGCGCGAGAGCTGGTCGAGCAGCACGTAGAATTCAGGGTTTGCCGGCCGCACGTGCTCGCGCGACATGCCGCCCGCCACACGCCGGTTGTCGATGCCGTTGATCGACTGCACGGCAAGCCGGAACACGATATCGGCCGGGAAGCCTGCCTGCAGGACGTTCAGGATCGACTGCGGCGGAATGCTGCCCATGATCGAGCGGGCAAAGCGCTCGCCCGACAGCGGCGTGTAGGTGATCGTCGGGCTATCGTTGTAGGTGACGCTGGCGGTCGGGCCGAGGGCGCCGGTGATGGCCTGGAACGGCGCGCCCTGGTTGAAGGTATTGAAGCTGCCCGTGGCGGAAACCGTGCGCTGCAGCGAGTAGCCGGCGACGACCTGGCCCACGTCCATGAACACGGGAATGTCGCCGTAGCGGATCTTCACCAGATTGAGCAGCATCTGGGACTTCCAGGACTCGCCCACTGCGCCGGCATAGTCGAAGCGATCCCGGGCCACCGTGTCCGGCCCCAGGCTCGGGCATGCCGTCAGGAGCAGAAGCGGCAGCAACAGCAGCGCCCGGATCGACCGACGTTCAAGCATTACGCATCGTACTCACGCACCCACTTTGTCGCTTGCCCTTGTCACTTGCCCCTGTCACTTGCCCTGGCAGCGATCGCGGTGCGTTTGAAGGCAGACCACGCATGCCTCGGCGGTCTTGTTGGTCGCCGGATTGCACAGGTTGGCGCAGGCGGCGTTCGCGGCGTTCTGGCAGTTTTCGGCCTGGGCGATGCTCTGGCCGGGCTTGTCGCGGAGGGGCGTGGATTGGGCCCAGCCGGCGCCGCTCCACGAGAACGCCCCCGACATCGCCACAAAGAGACCGAACAGTCCGACGAGCCGGACGGACCTCCGGGACAAATTCGTCATCTGCGCCCCCCAACCTCAGCGTTCCTCGATTGAATGCACGCGATGGCTGCACCGTCAAGGCAACGGGCTTGCGCCCCAAAACATTCCGTCACGATGAACCAAACCGTCGGCGTGCGATCCGATCAGCACTGCACGCCGAGCGCGCTGCTGCAGCTCGAGTTGATACCGTCGACGCAAGCCTGGCGCTGACGCTCACCGACCACCAGGGTGCAAGCGGCGCGCCTTTCCGTGATGCAGAGGTTCCACTTCGACTGCTGATCGCTGGTGCACGCCAGGAAGATCGGCCGCTCCGTCGCCGGGCGCTCCGACTGGCGCTCAGGCGTGCCGCGTTCGCTTTGTACGGCCCAGCCCGCGCCGGCGCCGCCGAGCGCGATCGACACCGTTGCGCACATCAGGACCTGCCGGACGCTCCCGGCCATCATTCTCCGCATGCCTGGCTCCTCTCCGAGAAAACACCTCACAATAACTGGCCGCCGCCTCGAGGCCCATCACCCCGGCGCATGAGTCAATTGGACAGGGGTTCACGTCGCCTGTCCGTCAGGCCGCCTCGTCCAAGTCCTTGTTTGCATTCGCCGAATCCGGTGTCGCCAGGTCGGGGGCATTGGACACCGGGTGACTCGTTTCACGTCGCTGCTCCATCAGGACGAGCAGCCGGTCGGCCAGCGCTTCCTCATCCAGAGGCTTGGCGCGCAGCAGCGCCAGCTCGCGGCGCTCGGCGCGATCCTCGGCGCGGCGGCGGTCGGCATCCAGCCGCTTCTGCACATGCATCAGCAGCTGCACGCTGACCTTGCGGCCCTCGCCCACCTGGCCCGCCTGCAGGACGATGTCGTCGCCCACGGCACGCTGGCACTGGGCGATCGCCTTGTCCCAGAGGGCTGCGAAGCCGGGCAACGCATCGCGCCAGTGATAGAGCGTGCTGCGGCTCACCTGCGCGCGCGCCGCCGCCTCGCTCACGCTGCCGCAAACGGAGAGGTGATAGCGGAAGGACGCCCGCTTGCGGGCTGGCGTGCGCAGCCGCGCGGGGTTGGTGAGCGCCCGGTCGCGCAAGGTCTTGGGTCGTGATTCCGGCTTCCCAGCTTCGACCGTCGGCTTGGCAGGCGCCGGCGGTGTCTCGCGGCCGAGCGCGCGATCGAGCGGATTGTAATTGAGCCGCGGGATCGGCATGCGGTCGATGGCGCTCCGCTGCGGCGGCTTGGCCGCCTCGGCGACCAGGATGCGCAGGCGCGTCAGGCCCATGTCGCGGTAGATCTG
>CAMAYC010000250.1 GCA_945862125.1 Reyranella massiliensis 521 | reverse complement strand
TCCAGCCAGTATTCGGCGGCCTCGCGGGCGAAGCGCTCCGCCCGGTCCTCGAGCACGCCGGTCGGCGGCGGGGCACTGTGGCTGACGTCGTCGCCGAAGACGTCGGCGAAAATGGCGCCGAGGTCGACGGCGGCGCCGGTCGACTGCGCTACAGGGCCGTTGCTCTTGCCCTTGCCGCTGCCGGCACCCGGCTCGTCGGAGGAGCGGGCGGTGGCGATGCGGAAATAGATGTCGCGCAACGCCGTGTCCGCGATCTGCAGGGCGCCCACCAGCTCGCCGAAGAGCTGTTGCTGGATGCAGGTTGCGAGGCCGCGCAGCACGGTGTGCACGAGGTCGCGCTTCTTGGCCCGGGCGTCCCCATCGGAGGCGCTGTGGAAGCCGGCGAGGCGGTCGACCAGGCGGCGGACCTGGATTTCCAGCTGGCCGCGCACCTGGGCGCGCTTGATCGCGGGATCGCAGACAGGGGTCAGGCTCTTGACGAGATAGGCCACGCCGCCGTCGTTGGCGCGGAAGGCCTCGTCCCAGGCGCGGGCAGGGTCGGCGAAGTGGCGCCGCACGTCCTCGTTCTCGACGAAGTGGCGGCGCAGCTCGCCGGCGCGCTGAGCGAAGGAATCGGCGATGCCGGCCTCGCGGCCGCCCTCGTAGTCCATCAGCCGCTCGTCGATCACCGTCGGGTTGCGCAGCCAGAAGCTGTTGGCGAACGGCTTGCCGTTCCAGTCGAGTGGCCATTCGCCGCGGAAATTGTTGACCAGCGAATTACCGAGCCGGGCGCTCCAGCGCAGGCGGCGCGATTCCTCGGTCTCGCCGGCCTTCTGCTCGAACTCGCGGTCCATCTTGGTCAGCACCAGGAACAGCGCGTTCTTCTGCTTGGCGCGGTCGGCCGGCGTGGCGCCGATCGTCTGGTCGATCCACGCCGTCATCATGTCCGAGAGGTCGCGGACTTCCTGGTTGCCGTCGGGAATGCAGAGCAGGATCGCCGAAAGTTCGCGCTCGGCGGAGTAGCGCTGGAAGAGATAGGCGACCTTGCCGCGCAGCAGCAGCTCGCGCAGCGGATTGGCGCCCTCGGCCACGCCCTTGGTCTTGGCGACGTCGTCGAGATTGGCGAGCTTCAGGCGCGAACGGGCGCCGGGGAAGTCGAGCAGGTCGGTGTGGTCGAAGAAGTCCCAGGGTTTTTCGTCGATCGCGACGTTGAGCTCGGCGGTGAGGGCACAGACCAGCGAGCGCGGGAGATTCGCATCGGGCGACGTGCGGCCGTCGGCCTGCTTGGGCCGCACCAGCAGCGGATCGTCGGAATCGGCACCCAGGCGGTCGAGCGTCAGCACGTCGACGATGCTCTTTTCGCGCGGGATCAGCGCGTCCATGCCGAGCAGTGCTTCGGGCGCGAAGGCCAGCTTCTGCAGGCCGTTGTAGAGTGTGAGGTAGAGATCGGTGAACGGTTGGAAGTCGTACCACAGCACCGACCACAGCCGGGCGCGGTCCTGGCCCGAGAGGCGCGGCGCCAGCTCGATGGCTTCGCGCCAGTAGTCGGTGCGCAGCTCGGCCGTGACGCCGGCGAAGAAAGTGTCGAAATACTCGATGACGTCGAGCACATCGTCCGAGTCGAGATCGCCTACCGGCGTCGGATGGGCCTTGGCGCGGAGCTCGGACAGGCGCTTGCGGATGGCGGTGCCGTCCGGTCCTTCGAACTCGGCCTTCTGGTGGTCGAAGTCGAGCAGGAAGGAATTGCCCAGGATTTTCACGATGTCGGTCTGGGTCAGCAGACGCACGCGCACCGGGAAGTCGGGTGCGCCGTCGCTGAGGCCAAGGCCAAAGCGGGTGACGAGGCCGGTCGACTCGCGATTGCCCGGCGGATTGATCTCGCGCAGGAAATCGTAGGTCTTGTCGGCGAACCGCGCCTGCAGCGGGCGGCCGTCGCGGCTGGCCAGGATCGAGACCAGGTAGGACTTGCCGGCCTGGCTGGGGCCAAACACGCCGACGCACATGCGCCGGCGGGCGGCACGCGCCAGCTTGCGGCTCTGGTTGCGGACCTTCTGCAGTTCGCTGATCAGCGAGGGGGCCTGCTGGGCCACCGTCGGCGATTGTGCCGCGGCGCCCTTCAGCCACGCCACGCCGTCACCTGCGGCGACAGCCAGCGATTCGCAGTCCTGGGCCAGTTTGAGATCGACGGTATCCATGTCCCTTAACCTGTCTTCAGCATGCCGGTGTCGAGCCAATAGCCCTCACGGCGCGGCAGTGTCTGCAGGCGGAGCGTCAGGCGATCGAGCGCCACGGCGCGGCCATCGCGATTGGTGATCTGGCGCAGGCGGAAGCGCTCGACGTCGCCCGAGTCCTTGTCCTTGGGTTTTACGCGCGCGAGCGCGATGTTGAACGGCGTCTCGCGGGCATGGCGCTCGGCATATTCCGGCTTGGCGAATTCCAGCGCATAGAGCCGGGCCGCCGGCCAGCGCGCGAGGTCGAGCTGGCGGGCGCCCAGCCACATGGGGCCGCGGAACTCGAAGCCGATCTCCGGAAGCTCGTAGTCGCGGTTGTCGAGATCGACGTCGCGATAGACCAGGTCGGCCTTCTGCAGCCTTCCGCCGCCGTCGAGCTTGCCGATGAACTTGGCGATGCTCTTGGACTTCAGCAGGTCGGAGCGGAAGGAGAAATCCGGAAGCTGCGACTGGGCCAGCGCCGCGATCATCGCGCCCACCGCCACGGTGGTCTTGGGATCCTCGACGCGGAGCCGGGCGTCGCGGAACGGATACCAGGCGCCGACACGATACTCATGCAGCGAGATCACCCGCTCCGGCGGCAGCGGCAGCAGTTCCATGACCAGGGAACGGATGCCGGGCAGGCGCGACGGTCGGCCGGAGAGCAGCAGGATGTCGCAGTCGTAGGCGTGCACGACCTCGGCCAGCGGCGCCAGCACGCGCGCCATCTCGGCGCGGACGGTCTTGTCGAGATTGGGCAGATCGACCGGGAAGATCACCGCCTTGAGGTCGAAATCCCTGGCGCCGCGCTTGCGCGCGGCCTCGTTGACGAAGGTCACGACCTCGACCGACGGCTTGGCGCCTTCCGGGAAGAACGAGTCGTAGGTCCGGGGCTCGGCCGCGACGACGCCGGAGGTCGGATCGTAGGTCTCCGCTGCGCGCAAGAACTCCAGCGCGACGGGATGGGCGATCTGCAGCGCGAACTGCTGGCGGAGGTTGCGATGGATCACGTCCTCGCCGCCACGATCGCCGCCCACCAGTTCGGCCATCAGGTCAGCCGGATTGCCGATGCCGGCGGCCCGCAGCGCTGCCTCGATCGGCGGCAGCACGTGCCCCTGCACGACGCGCAGCAGGATGTCGTCGCCCGCCACGTTGAATCCTTCGCGGAACTTCTGCTCCGGGAACAGCGTCACCGAGGTGCCGGCGCCCTCCAGGCGGTAGGAGTTGATGATCAGGTCGGTCGTGCCGCCGCCCACGTCGATGCTGGCGATGTTGAGCACGTCCTCGGCCGGCTTGCCGCGCGGCTTGCGCGCGATCTGGAAGAAGCGGCGGGCATCGCCGCCGAAATTGCGCGCGACCTCAGTGTAGAGGTAGACGAGCTGGGTACAGCTTGCCTCGTCCCAGTCGGTCAGCACGCGCGGCGCCGGCGCCGCAGGATCGTCGAGCTTCCAGCCCATCATCATCCAGACGAGATCGCGTGCGGCCTCGGCGCGCTTGCGGAAGATCAGGCGCTCGGCCAACGGCATGCCGGTCGGAAGCGTGAGCACGATGCGGCGCAGCCGTCGCGGCGTCTCGGCATGGGCGCGGCGGCCGCGCTGCTGCGGCGAGTTCATGAGCGTCAGCGCCTGAAGCAGGACCTCCGACAGAACGAAGGTCATCACCGAGGAACGCGAATAGAGAGGCTCGAACACCGGAAGATGGTCGGCCGAATCGGCAGCGGCATCGACCAGATGCAGCGGCTCGCCCTTCTGGTTGACC
>CAMAYC010000249.1 GCA_945862125.1 Reyranella massiliensis 521 | reverse complement strand
GCCATGCGTCTCCTGAAACTTGCCCTGTGCCTTTTCGCCTCCTTCCTCGTGGCCGAGGCTGCGCGCGCCGAACCGCAGTGGCTCACCCTGCCCCCGACACCCACGCTTCCCAAGGCGGAGGAGAGCGGGTACGCGCCCGTGAACGGCATCAAGATCTGGTACGCCACCTTCGGAAAAGGGGAGCCGGTGATCCTGCTGCACGGCGGCCTCGCCAATTCGAACTACTGGGGCCACCAGGTGCCGGCGCTGGCCGAGCGCAACCGCGTGATCGTGATGGACAGCCGCGGCCACGGCCGCAGCACGCGCGACGAGCGTCCCTACGGCTACGAGCTGATGGCCACCGATGTGATCGGCCTGATGGATTTCCTGAAGATCCCCAAGGCCGCCGTGGTCGGCTGGAGCGACGGCGCGATCCTGGGCCTCGAGATCGCGATCCGCCATCGCGCGCGGCTCTCCAAGCTCTACGCCTTCGCCGCCAATTCCGACCCCAGCGGCGTGAAGGACGTCGACAAGAGCCCGGTGTTCACCGCCTTCATCGCCCGCGCCGAGAAGGAATACGAGACGCTGTCGGCGACGCCCGGCCAGTACAAGCCGTTCCTCGAACAGATCAGCCGGATGTGGGCGACCCAGCCGCACTACACGGCGGCCGACCTGAACGGCATCACGACGCCCACCTGGATCGTCGACGCCGACCACGACGAGGCGATCAAGCGCGAGAATACCGAGTTCATGGCGGCCCAGATCCCGGGCGCGGGGTTGCTGATCCAGCCCGAGGTCAGCCACTTCTCCTTCCTGCAGGATCCGGCGCAGTTCACCTGGAGCGTGATGCACTTCCTGGCGCGGCATTGAGCGCGATGACTTTTCCCGATGCGGAGATCGACACATCCGTCGCGACCTTCGCCGAGGAGCAGCAGATCCCCGGCATCGCCGTCGGTATCGTGCAGGCCGGCCAGCTCACCCGTGTGACGACGGTGGGTCTGGCCGACATCGAGGGCGCGCGTAAGGTCGGGCCCGACACCGCCTTCCGTATCGCCTCGATGACCAAGAACATGACGGCGCTCGCTATCCTGGCGTTGCGCGACCGGGGCCTGCTCGCGCTCGACGCGCCGCTCGGCGAATACCTGCCGCAGTTCGCCTCGGTGCCGGCCGCCACAAGCGACAGCCCTCCCGTCAGCCTGCGCCACCTGCTCACTCACACCGCGGGCTTCGTCACCGACGACCCCTGGGGCGATCGCGTGCTCGGCATGACGCCGGCCGAACTCGATGCGCTGATCGCCACCGGCAAGTTGTTCGCCCGTCCGCCGGGCCTCGCCTTCGAATACAGCAATCTGGGCTATGCGCTGCTCGGCCGCGTGCTCACCAACGTGAGCGGCGAGCCCTATCAGGCCTTCATTCGCCGCACGATCCTCGAACCGCTGGGCATGACCCGCACCACCTTCGACGCGCCCGATGCCGCGCGCGGTGACTATGCCTGGGGCTATCGCCTCGACGAGGGAAACTGGTCGCGCGAGCGCATCGAGCCCGATGGCGAGGTCGGCGCCATGGGTGGCCTCGCCACCACGGTGCCGGACTATGCGCGCTACATCGCCTTCCTGCTCGGCGCCTGGCCGGCGCGCGACGATCCCGACTCAGGTCCGGTCCGCCGCGCCAGCGTGCGCGAGATGGTGTTGTGGCATGCGCCGCCGTTTCCGAACGAACCGGTGAACGGCCAGGTGACGCCGCCCAGCGCCTACGGCTACGGACTCATGAGCACCGCCGATCGCGACCTCGGCCGCCGCGTGCATCATTCCGGCGGCCTGCCGGGCTATGGCTCGCACGTGCTGCTGATGCCGGAGCGCGGCTGGGGCGTCATGGCCTTCGGCAACCGCACCTATGCCCAGATGTCGCGTCTCACCTTGCGCGTGGCCGAGTTGCTTCACGGGGCCGCCGCGAAGCCCGCGCCAGTACCGCCCTCGGCCATGCTCGATCGCGCGATCGGCGCGATCGTCGCGGCCTATGCGTCCGGCCGCATCGCCGACGCGGCGCAATTCTTCGCGGTGAACTTCCTGCTCGATATGCCGGCGCGCCTGCGCGACATCGAGCTGGCCTCGCTCAAGCAGCGTCTGGGCGAGGGCCACCTGGAGAAGATCGAACCCGTCCATGCACTGGGCGGCCGCTTCACGCTCGTCTGCCAGCGCGGCCGCCTCCAGGCCACGATCATCCTGGCCCCCGGGCCGGAGGCCGGGATCCAGAAGCTGACCCTGGTCGCTGAGGACTGAGCGGCTCACAAACAATAAATACACGGCGCGTGCGACAAGCTCGTTGACGGGCTCCGCAGAATCCCGAAGCATGAGGCATCGGTACTCGCGGGGGCTCAAATGCTGTTTCATCTCTATTCGCCGCATGCCAACGGCTACGTGATGTTGCCCGTCACGGGTGGGACCTTCGCCGTGACGTTCTCGCCTGGCCCCAGGACGGTCATGGACATGTGCGGCGTCAACGGCCTCTCGATCAATCGTGGGATGAATTTCGGGCCCAACGGCACTTTCGTGGCCAGTGGCCAAGGCACGCTGAAGAACAAGAACACCGTCACGATCAGAACACCGGACGGCTCCTTCGTTCGCCCGGACGGTGCCGACGTGACTTTACGGAGTGGAGATCCATGGGGCAGCCGGTTTGTCATCCGCAAGATGTCCGGCTCGGGCGGAGATGTGATACGTCATGGCGACACCGTCGCCCTGGGCGCTTTTCAGGCATACGACACGAGACGAAAGCCCAATGCCCAGCAGTATCGCTGGCTGCAGGCCGATCCCAACGATTTCAATCCGTCGACCAAGGAAGTGATCTTGGGTGGCAAGAGCCTCGACCCGGGAGGTGCCTCACAGAGATTTACGTTCCTCGAAGGCAACCTCGTCCAGGGTGCCGCAGTCCTCAAGGTATCCGACGCGACGCCCGGCGAGGCTCGGCCGTCGGGGGCGCTCGACCTGCGCCTGTCGCACGAAGGGTTGCCGAACGGTTCCACCGTCCACGTCCGGTTTACCGGCGTTGCCGGACAATCCGCCAGGTTCGGCACCTCCGGCAGCGCCGTGACGGCGCCGTTCGGGCCGATATTTCCAATCACGGTGCCGGCGGGAAGCAACGCGGTTTCCGTGCCATTGAGTGTCGTGTCGCCGACAATGGCCGATCCCGTAGAGCGGTTCCTGACCGTCGGCGGCGGCTTCTCCAATCGCGAGGCTGGCAACAATCTCGGCGGCGTCACGGTCGTCGATGCGGGTATGTCCGCCTGGGCCGGGCAGGAGTACCCGGGTGCATCGCCGCGGCCGATAGGCGTGGACGGCGTGCGTCTTCAGGACTATCTGCGGATCACCTTCGGCAGCGTCACTCTCGGCCCGGTCACCGACGGACTTTTCATCAACGCCAGCGGTCCTCCGCCCAGGCTGGTCGTCTCGTCGGGCTCCAAGCGGCTGGCGCCGTTCAACGGGCGGTATTTCATTGCCGTATCGGTCACATCCTTTCCGGCAGGTGCCCATGCCAACCAGATAACGGCAGCGCCGTTGGTGGATCCGATACTTGAGGTGGCGGCAGACGGTTCGTTCAGCCGTACCGTCACCTTCAATCCCATTCCATCTCCGGCGACGAGGGATTTCTACGCAGTGCACGTCTTCATCACGGCGAGCGGTCAACCTCACCCGATGCGGCCCGCTCTTGTGCGGCGGTTCGGACTGACCGTCCTGCCTTAGGGCGACGTCTTCAGGCCGTCGCGGTCGCGAGCGTCTTGCCTTCGCTGAGGTCGTAGGGCGGCTTGTTGAGTTCCCGCGGCGAGAGCGTGAAGAACTCAACGCCTGTTTCGGTGATGCCGACCGAGTGCTCGAACTGGGCCGAGAGCTGCTTGTCGCGGGTGACGGCGGTCCAGCCGTCGCCCAGCACCTTCACCTGCCAGGTGCCGGCGTTCACCATCGGCTCGACGGTGAAGAACATGCCGGGCTTCAGCACCGGGCCGGTGCCGGCGCGGCC
>CAMAYC010000248.1 GCA_945862125.1 Reyranella massiliensis 521 | reverse complement strand
GGCCGCACGATGGCGTCGAAGGCGCGTTCCTTGCCGGTGAGCCCCGTCACGTTGCGGCCAGCCGGCGCGTCGATCACCTGGCGCGCGAACAGGATCGCCACCTTGTTGAACGAGGCCATCGGCAGCTGGGCGATCGCGTCCCGCCGGGCCGCGCTCAACTGCGGCGCGAAGCCGATTTTGCCAGTGGCCAGCACGCCGGTGGGGAGCGTGACGATGGCGGTGCGCGCCCGCATCTGGCCGGCCGTGGTCTCGATTGTGACCAGTGTGCCGGTCGAATCCACACGCACCACACGGGCGCCGAATTTGACCGGCACCTTGGCGCCCCAGCGCGCGATCATCGCGCCCATGCCCTCGGCGATGGCGTACTGAGGCTCCGCTTCAGGCTGGCGGGTGAAGTCGCGCGCCGACAGCTCGCCATTCTCGACGCCCTGCTCCAGCGGCCCGACCATCGCATAGGCCAGGCGCTCCAGCGGATCCTGCGGCACCAGCAGCGGGCCGACCGCGACATCGGGCTGCTTCTTCAGCGCGTCGGCGATCTTGCGCGTGGCGGCATGGGCGATCTTCTCGAAGCGCTCGTGGTCTTCCTTCGAGAGCTCCTTGCCCGCGACGTACAGGGCCTGCTCGGAGCGGTCGAGGATCGCCTTGGCCGCCGCCTCGCGCACGATCGCCATGGCCGGGTTGATCTTGCCGGCCTCTATCCATTGCGCGCCATGGTCGAAGGGAAAACCGAAGGTCGTGCTGTCAGTGAAGGCGCGGCCGCCGATGCGCTCACGGGCCTCGATTACCTGGACGCTCTTGCCCGCGGCCATCAAAGCACGCGCCGCGGTGAGGCCGGCCACGCCGGCACCGATGATCGCCACGTCGGGATCCGCCGCCTGCACCGGCTGGACGTACGCCAGCCCGAGCGGCGACATCAAGAGACTGCGGCGAAGCAAGGTCATTGACAGCCATTGTATGCTATCGAAACCGAAATGGCGTCTTCCCCTTCAACCTGGCCGGCCCTGATCGCGACAGCGCGCGGCGCCTTGTGGCGCGCGCCGGATGGCAGGATCGAGCGCGTTTTGGCTTCCGAGGCAGCCTTGCGGGCAGCGGGCAGCGGACCGCTGGTCTGCCACGCGCCCGCGGTCGCGGCACGGCTCGGGCTCGACGACCTGCCGGCGCGCGATCTGCTGGAACTCTACGCCTTCGTGCGGCCGGCCACTTTCTGCCTGCCGACTCCGCGCGGCCTCTGCGAGGCGCTCGACCTGCCCGTCCCGCAAACACCCGAAGAAGAAGTGACGAGTCTGGCGGAGGCTGCCCGCGTGCTGCTCGGCGAGCTGGACGACATGGCCGCGCTCGCCTCGCCCGACCTGAAGGACACCGCGCTTGCCATGGCGCGTGGCCAGTGGCTGTGGGGCGATGCGGTACTTGCCGCGCTGGGCATCGAGCAGGCGGCCAAGAAGCCGCGACCCGGCGCCGGGCTCGATGTCTGGCGCACCCTGCCGCAATGGGAGGAGCCGCCCCCGCCACCGCCGCCGGGCAGTGCGCCGGTCGAGTCACGCGAGGCGCGACTGAGGCTCGCCCAGATGATCTCGGCCGGTCCCAACATGGCCGAGGCGCGGCCGACCCAGAGCGACTATGCCTCCGCCGCCGCCCAGGCCTTCGCGCCGCGCGAGGCCGAGGACCAGCCCAACGTCGTGCTGGTCGAGGCCGGCACCGGCGTCGGCAAGACCCTGGGCTACGTGGCACCCGCCTCGCTGTGGGCGGAGAAGAATGGCGCACCGGTATGGATCGCCACATACACCCGCAACCTGCAGCGCCAGATCGACAATGAACTCGACCGGCTGCATCGCGATTCGGCGGAGAAGCGCCGCCGCGTCGTGGTGCGCAAGGGTCGCGAGAACTATCTCTGCCTGCTGAACTTCCAGGAGGCGGTGCAACGCAGCGGACTTCAACCGGAGAACGCCATCGGCCTCGGCCTGCTCGCGCGCTGGGCATTGGCCAGCCGCGACGGCGACATGATCGGCGGCGATCTGCCCGCCTGGCTGCTCGACCTGATCGGCCGCAGCCGCGTCACCCGCCTCGCCGACCGGCGCGGCGAGTGCATCTATTCGGCGTGCGAGCACTACCGGAAATGCTTCGTCGAACGCACGATCCGCCGCGCGCGCCAGGCCGACATTGTGATCGCCAACCATGCGCTTGTGATGATCCAGGCGGCGATGGGCGGGCTCGACGATGCGACACGACCGCTGCGCTACGTCTTCGACGAGGGTCATCATCTGTTCGACGCCGCCGACGGCGCCTTCGGCGCCCATCTGAGCGGCGTCGAAGCCTCAGACCTCCGGCGCTGGCTGCTGGGTGCCGAAGGCCGGCGCGGCAGCCGCGCCCGTGGCCTCGAGCGCCGCGTCAGCGATCTGTTAGGCGAGGACACCGAGGCTCTGAATGCGCTGAAGCGCCTGCTCGACCTGGCGCAGCGCCTGCCCGGCACCAACTGGCAGACGCGGCTGGCCGACGGCACGGTGCTGGGGCCGGCCGAGGAGTTCCTGGCCCTGGTGCGCCTGCAAGTCCGCGCGCGGTCGGCCAGCGGCGAGCAGGGTTTTGGCCAGGAATGCGACGTGCGACCGCTCAATCCCGGCCTGATCGAAGCCGCCGACCAGCTCGCGCAGTCGCTCGAGCAGATGCTGGTGCCGGTGCGGCGTCTGCGCCAGGCGCTGCGGGCCAAGCTCGAGGCCGAGGCCGAAGCGCTCGACTCTGGCCAGCGCGGCCGCATCGAGGGCGTGGCACGCTCGCTCACCAACCGCTGCGAGCTCACCCTTGAGGCCTGGCGCGCCATGCTGCGCGGCCTGCACAACGATCCCGATCCGGCCTTCGTCGACTGGTTTGCCGTGGAGCGCGTACAGCAGCGTGAAGTCGACGTCGGCATGTACCGCCACTATCTCGATCCCACCGAGCCGTTCGTGAACTCGGTGATCCGACCCTCGCACGGCGCGGTCATTACCTCGGCGACCTTGCGCGATTCACTGGGCGTGCCGGCCGCCGCCAACGATGAGGCGCCCGACCTCAACGCCGACTGGGCGGTGGCCGAGGCGCGGACCGGCACCAAGCATCTGCTGCGCCCGGCGATGCGGGCCTCGATGGCCTCGCCCTTCGACTATGCCCACGCCACCAAGGTGCTGATCGTGAAGGACGTGAAGCGCGACGATTCCGACCAGGTGGCGGCGGCCTATCGCGAGCTGTTCCTGGCCGCGGGTGGCGGCGCCCTTGGCCTCTTCACCGCAATCGGCCGGCTGCGCGCCGTGCACCAGCGCATCGCGCCGGTCCTCGAAGAAGCAGGCCTTCCGCTTTACGCGCAGCATGTCGGCGGCATGGATGCGGCGACGCTGGTCGACATCTTCCGGGCCGAGGAACATTCCTGCCTGCTCGGCACCGATGCGGTGCGCGACGGTGTCGACGTGCCGGGACGCTCGCTGCGCCTGATCGTGTTCGACCGCGTGCCGTGGCCCAGGCCCGACATTCTTCATCGCGCCCGCAAGGCTTCATGGAAGGCAGCCGGCGCCGGCGCCACCGCCTATGACGACATGCTGGCACGGCTGCGCCTGAAGCAGGCCTACGGCCGGCTGATCCGCCGCGGCGACGATCGCGGCGTGTTCGTGATGCTGGACTCGCGGTTGCCGACGCGACTGCTGGGCGCCTTCCCGCCGGGCGTCGAGATCGAGCGTGTGGGGCTGGCCGAAGCGGTAACGAAAGTGCGGGCGTTTCTGGACACGGCAGGAGACGTCTGATGGCCAAGCAAGGTGGATTTGCCGACGCCCCGGTGTCGGGAAAATCCTGTCGGAAAATTCAAGGCGTTGATCGGCAAGGCTTTTCGCCGGCTGTTTTCCGACACCTGCGTGTCGATACAGGCACTACCAGTCGTCGCCGACGGCCTTCTTCACCGTGTCGAAGATCAGCCGGTTGCCGGCTTCGGTGAAATGGACGTCGCCGGGAATGAAATACCTGCCGATCGCCACGCCG
>CAMAYC010000247.1 GCA_945862125.1 Reyranella massiliensis 521 | reverse complement strand
CCGGAGCAGAAGCGCAAGACCATCGGCTCGCTGTTCATCGACGTGTTCGACGCCGAGGCGAAGAAGATCGGCGGCGCCGATTTCCTGGCCCAGGGCACGCTCTATCCCGACGTGATCGAATCGGTCTCCTTCACCGGCGGCCCCTCGGTCACCATCAAGAGCCATCACAATGTCGGCGGGCTGCCGGCGCGCATGAAGATGAAGCTGGTCGAGCCCTTGCGCGAGCTGTTCAAGGACGAGGTGAGGGCGCTCGGCCGCGAGCTCGGCCTGCCCGCGGACCTCGTCAATCGCCATCCGTTCCCCGGCCCCGGCCTCGCCATCCGCATCCCGGGCGACATCACGAAGGAGAAGCTCGACCTCCTGCGCGAGGTCGACGCCGTCTATCTCGACGAGATCCGCAAATCGGGCCTCTACGACGAGATCTGGCAGGCCTTCGCCGTGCTGCTGCCGGTGCGCACCGTGGGCGTGATGGGCGACGGCCGCACCTACGACCAGGCCTGCGCGCTCCGCGCCGTCACCTCGACCGACGGCATGACGGCGGACTACTACCCGTTCGAGCATGCGTTCCTCGGCCGTGTTGCCGCCCGCATCATCAACGAATGCCGTGGCATCAACCGCGTGACCTACGACATCACGAGCAAGCCGCCTGGGACGATCGAGTGGGAGTAGGGCGCCAGTGGTAGAAAATGAGTAGTTTTGGTGATTGCCACTCCCGTTAAGTTTTAGCTCGAATCGAACCTTATTCGAGAACTGCATCTCTCAAGCCGGCTGAGGCCTCTGTCGATCCCGATCTGCTGCGTCCTATTAGCCGTCGGGTATTGGATGCGATCTTTTGGTTTGGCGAAGGCGTGCGTGAGAAAGGTGATGCTGCAAGCGTCGTTAAGTATGTAACAGCGTTGGAACGCATGCTCATGACTAATGAGCGTGACGACATCGCCAAGTTGGTATCGGAACGTTGCGCCGCCTTCTGCTTGACGACAGACGAGCCAAAGAGCTTGGCGCAATGGCGGGCGGAGGCGCTTAGATTGTATGATCTTCGCTCCAGGCTGGTTCACGGAGACATATCGCCGCTCTCGAAGGAGGTTCGCGACGGAGCACGCCTTGGCGCCGAGATTGCCCGTTTCGCAATTCTAGGGGCACTACGTCACTTCGGAGAAAAAGGCCTACGTGCCGAACGTGTCTCGACTTCGCGACTGGCTCGATGGTTCGATGCGATTGTTGCGGCTTCCGAACAATTTGATCGAGAGCGGAGTAAGGAGCAAACGCGATCCAAGTAGCATTGCTGGAGGGAACGCACACCGATCCCAGCTGGACATCCGATAAGCGGTGCGGCCGTTGCCGGCTTCAGCG
Organism: Reyranella massiliensis 521; assembly: GCA_945862125.1. Lineage (GTDB taxonomy): Bacteria > Pseudomonadota > Alphaproteobacteria > Reyranellales > Reyranellaceae > Reyranella > Reyranella massiliensis_A. Next base: position 2,658 of record CAMAYC010000247.1, on the reverse strand, counting down.
TAGGCGTCCGCCTTAGGCCGCGTCGGCGTGCATGCACTGCCAGCAGCCGAGCAAAATCCGCGAGGCTGATTTGCAATCTGAGATTCACAGGTTCAGCCGGAATCACTCTACGTTTTCGCTATCGTTGCACGAGGCCTGTCTTCAAAGGCTGAGCCGCCCGGTCACTTTGCACGGGACGGCTCCTTGTCGTGACTGGGTGACGTTCCCGCTCTCCACGCGGGCGATGCAAGGGACCAGGTCCACGGACGCGGTCGCGGAGTCACTTGGGGCAGGGTGTATTCCCTGCCGATCAATAACATAGCCGACAGGCCTCCCTTATCCGGCCGTCCCGGGAGGCGTCGCAAACCTGACGCGAATCGATCACACGCGCGCAGCCATAAACCCATTGGCGCGGCGGAGGGTTCGCAGCCCTTGCTCCAAGTGACGAGAGTCACGCTGGGGGTCCTGGGCTGCGGGCCGTCCGCCGGTTACGCCGCCGGCCGACCCGACCGCACCTGTTGCGGGACGCAATACCTGGTCGAGCTTCTGGAAGGTCACTCCAGCGGCTCGGCGCAAGAGCCGGGAGAAACCCGGCCAGCCCTTTGACCACGTGACCATCGGCCTTCTTAACCCGTGGAGGGATTTGCCGATTACAGGAGACTCGGAATCCGCGCGTGGAGCGCACAACTCCGAACAACTTCCGACACCCGTTTCGAGTGTCAGGAGTTGTTCGGGAAACAGACGACAAGATAAGGCGTCCGTGCCACCGGAACTCCCTCCGGCGTGCCCCCAAAGCTCTTCAGAGAGCGCTGCGCCTGGCATGGTCCTGACCATGCCCTCGACCACGAAGAACGAGACCCAAAAAACAATCAATGCCGACGGCGAACGTCGGCCAGGACGACCTGCTTGCGACCGGATGGTGACGCTGCCCCGGACAGGTTTCCGGACAGAACGCGTTACATTCAGGCGTCCTCAAATAATGCGAGAATTCCGTGCAAACACGGCATCGAACGGTTTCAGGACCGTGAAAAACCATGTGGGACTTGGCGGGAGACCCGGGCAGGGAGTTTGCCCGGGTCGGCTCCCGGACCGCAGATCGATGTTGCGATGTCACACGTCTCTGTCACAACCTTTGCTCAACCTGGTGGAAAGATGGGCGCAGGACACTCACATGGCGCAACAGCGGGCGCCACGGCGGGGGGGCGGCACAAGTCGAGTCTCCGGTGGGCGCTGGTGCTCACGGCCTCGTTCGTCGGGGTCGAGGTGGCGGGCGGGCTGCTGACGGGCAGCCTGGCGCTGCTGGCGGACGCGGCGCACATGCTGACCGACGTCGGCGGGCTGGCACTTGCGCTGCTCGCCATCCGCTTCGCCGAACGTCCGGCGACGCCGGCCAAGACCTACGGCTATGTGCGCATGGAAGTGCTGTCGGCGCTGGCCAATGCCACCGTGCTGCTGCTGCTCACCGTCTACATTCTTTACGAGGCCTGGCAGCGTTTCCAGAACCCGCCCGAGATCCTGAGCGGGCCGATGCTGGCCGTCGCGGTGGCCGGCCTCGTCGTCAACCTGATCAGCATGAAGCTCCTGATGGCGGGCTCCTCGGAGAGCCTGAACGTCAAGGGCGCCTATTTCGAAGCGCTCGCCGACATGCTGGGGTCGCTGGGCGTCATCGTGGCGGCGCTGGTCGTGATGTTCACCGGCTGGACCCTGGCCGATCCGGTGGTCGGCGCCGGCATCGGCCTCTTCATCGTGCCCCGGACCTGGATCCTGCTGAAGCAGGCGGTTCACATCCTGATGGAAGGCACGCCGCCCGAAGTCGACCTGTCCCTGCTCGAAAAGAAGCTGCTCGAGATCGAGGGCGTGACCGCGGTCCACGATCTCCACGTCTGGACCATCACGTCGGGCCTCGATGCCATGAGCTGCCATCTCGTGGTCGACGACATGGCGCGCGCGCGCGCGACGCTGGCGGCCGCCTGCGAGGCGATGCATGAAGATTTCGGCCTCACCCACACGACCATCCAGATCGAGGACCAGGCCTTGCGCGACAACGAACCGGCGAGGCCGATGTGAAGAAGTCTGTGACCATCCCAGTGACGATTTATGGCATCAAGAATTGCGACACGATGAAGAAGGCGCGCGCCTGGCTCGACGCCCACGACGTCGCCTACGAATTCCACGATTACAAGACGGCAGGTATCGAGGCCGGCGTGCTGCGGGCGTGGGCGAAGGCGGTGGGTTGGGAGGTGCTGCTCAATCGCGCCGGCACGACCTTCCGCAAGCTGCCCGACGCCGACAAGACGGGCTTGAGCGAGGCTAAGGCGATCGCGCTGATGCTGGCCCAGCCCTCGATGATCAAGCGGCCGGTCCTCGACGTGAACGGCCGCCTGATCGTGGGCTTCAAGCCCGAGACCTACGCCCAGGCCCTGGGCTGACTCCCGGGGGCTAGGCCGCCTGTCGCGCGGCCAGCCGGCAGGCGAGGCTGATCGCGGCGACGTGGCGATGGTCGGTGCCGCAGCAGCCGCCCAGGACGTTGATCCGGGGCAACATGCGCACGAGATCGCGGTACTGGCCGGCAAGCTCGATCGGGTTGCCGGCGTCGAGGTCGGGCGACTCGTTCAGCTCCCGGTGGCTGCGCCTCGACGCATTGGCGCGAATGCCGCCGATGCGCCGGGTCCAGGCGGC
>CAMAYC010000246.1 GCA_945862125.1 Reyranella massiliensis 521 | reverse complement strand
TAGCCGAAACGTCCGCGCAGCAGCCGCGCCTGGCTATAGGCGCGGCCGTCGCTGAACTTGGGAAAATGCAGGGTCACGAGATCGAGCCGCGACACGTCGGGCGCCAGCGCCTCGACCGGATCGGTGTTGCCGAGCGCCACGCCGACCGGTCCGCGCCGGGCGAGCAATGCCGCCCGCGCCTCGCGCCAGCGTGCAAAGCTCACCAGCACCATGCCATCCGCCGGCACCGCGGCATCGTCGGTGAGCCGGAGCCACGGGTCCTCGACAACAAGGGCTTCGGAGGTCCCTTCCCTATAGAGCGGCATACATACAGTCCTTGAAAGGCTCGGCGCCGATGCGCCTGTAGGTGTCGACGAAACGCTCGCCGTCGGCGCGCGCATCGAGGTATGTGCCGACCAGCGAGTCGACGGCCTCGACGACCTTGTCGGCCGTCACAGCGGGTCCGAGAATCGCGCCCAGCGCCGTCTTGCCGAAGTCGACGTCGCCGCCCAGGCTGATCTGGTAGAGTTCGACGCCGTTCTTGTCGACGCCCAGGATGCCGATTTGGCCGACATGGTGATGGCCGCAGGCGTTGATGCAGCCCGAGATCTTGATCTTCAGGTCGCCGATGTCGTGCTGGCGCGCCAGGCTCGCGAAGTGGTTGGAGATTCGCTGGGCCACCGGGATCGAGCGCGCGTTGGCCAGCGCGCAATAGTCGAGGCCCGGGCAGGCGATGATGTCGGTGATCTTGCCGACATTGGCTTCGGCGAAGCCGAGGCGTCCCAGCGCCGCATAAACCGCCGGCAGATCCTCGATGGCGACATGCGGCAGGATCAGGTTCTGCTCGTGGCTGACCCGGAGCTCGGCTTGGCTATAAGCCTCGGCGATGTCGGCCACGCCGTCCATCTGCACCGCGCTGGCATCGCCCGGCGGCGCACCGGCGGGCTTCAGCGACGCCGTCACAATGGCGTAGCCCTTTGCGCGATGCGGCGCGACGTTGGACTTCAGCCACAGCGCGAAGTCGCGATCCACCAGTCTCAGCGCCTCGACGGCACCGACCATCTCCGGCCGCGGCGGCAGCACAGGGGGTGCGAACTGGCGCGCGATCGCCTCGATGGTTTCCTCATCGAGGCCCAGCATCCCGTTCCGGGTCTCGGCATATTCGGCCTCGACGTCGGCCCGCATCTTCTCGACGCCGACCTCATGCACCAGGATTTTTATGCGCGCCTTGTAGAGATTGTCGCGGCGGCCGTAGCGGTTGTAGACGCGCAAGGTCGCCTCGAGATAGGCCAGCAGCTCGTTCTTCGGCAGGAATTCGCGCAGCGTCTTGCCGATCATCGGCGTGCGGCCGAGACCGCCGCCCACGATCACCTCGAAGCCGACCTCACCCTGGTCGTTGCGCCACAGGCGAAGCCCGATGTCGTGCACGCGCACGGCGGCGCGGTCGTTGGGCGAGCCGGTGATGGCGATCTTGAACTTGCGCGGCAGGAAGGTGAATTCGGGATGGAGCGTCGACCACTGGCGCACGATCTCGGCCCAGATGCGCGGGTCCTCGATCTCGTCGGCAGCGGCGCCGGCAAAATGATCGGCGGTGACGTTGCGGATGCAGTTGCCGCTGGTCTGCAGCGCATGCATATCGACTTCGGCCAGCGCCTGGAGCGCGTCGGGCGCGTCCTCGAGCTTGATCCAGTTGAGCTGCAGGTTCTGCCGGGTGGTGAAGTGGCCGTAGCCGCGGTCGTACTTGCGCGAAATGTCGGCGAGCTTGCGCAGCTGGCGCGACGACAGCGTGCCGTAGGGAATGGCGATGCGCAGCATGTAGGCGTGGAGCTGCAGGTAGAGCCCGTTGTGAAGACGCAGCGGCTTGAACTGCTCCTCGGTCAGTTCGCCTGCCAGGCGGCGGCGCACCTGGTCGCGGAACTGGTCGACGCGCTCGGAGACGAGCGAGCGGTCGTAGTCGTCGTACCGGTAAAAATGCGTGTCAGGCATAACGCACCGCATCGGCGGCGATGGCATCGAAGGTGAGCCCCGAGGCGCGGATCTTCTCCCGCAGCGATAGCGGCTCCAGCGTGCCGTCGTCGTCTTCGGTCACCGCCACGAGGAATGGATCGACCACGGTGAAGGCCTCGGCCTGGGCGCGCAGCAGCAATATCTCGCCGGCACGGCTGTCGCGGGCGATGGCGGCGCGGTCGAGTCGTGTGGTCCATTCGCCGGCATCGTCGAGCCAGACGACCACCCCGTCGGACAGGCGGTTGGCGCTGGCGACCTGGAGGTCGCCGCTCAGATTCTTGGCCATCAGGACACCTCTGCGAGGAGCGGTTGGCCGGCCGCGGCCGCGAGAGCCGCGACCTCGCCGACGATGATGAGGCTGGGACCGGCGTCGCCACGGGTATGGGAGGCGGCGAGCCGCGCCAGGTCGGAGAGCTGGCCCGTCGACACCCGTTCATCGGGTCGCGTGCCGTTCTCGACGATGGCGACCGGCGTGATGGGATCCGTGCCGGCGTCCAGCAGACGATCGCGCACGAAAGCGGCTTCCGTGGCGCCCATGTAGATTGCGAGCGTGTGGCCTTGAGCCGCGAGCGACGGCCAAGCCTCGTCGGTGCCGCCATCGGCACGGTGGCCCGTGACGAAGGTGACGGCCGAAGCGAAACGGCGATGCGTCAGGGGAATGCCGGCCGAGGCCGCACACCCCAAGGCCGCGGTGATGCCGGGGACGACCGACACCGGCAGGCCGGCAGCACGCAGTGCGTCGACCTCCTCGCCGCCGCGTCCGAAGATGAAAGGATCGCCCGCCTTCAGGCGCACAACGGTCTGGCCAGCCCGCACGCGGCGCACGAGTTCGGCTTCGATGTCGGGCTGGGCCCGACCGACGCTGCCCTTGCGCTTGCCGACCGAAATCATCTCGGCATCGCGGCGGGCGCGGCCGAGGATGGCGGCCGGTACCAGCTCGTCGTGCAGGATGGCATCGGCTTCCTGCAGGAGCTGCGCGGCCCGGAGCGTCAACAGGTCGGGATCGCCAGGACCGGCGCCCACGATATGGGCGATGCCGACCGGCGACAGGCGGCGGCGAACGGCGTCGAGTTCGCCCAGCGCCACGCGCCGCGCGCCGGCTTCGTCGCCGGCAAGCGCCAGCCGGGCCGCCGGCCCTTCGACCAGCCGGCGCCAGAAGCCGCGCCGCTGGGCCATGTCGGGGATCAGGGCATTCGCCTGGGCGCGGAACGTTTTTGCCAGCTTCGCCAGTGCCCCCATCCGTTCGGGCAGCGCCGCCTCGATGCGGCCGCGCAATACTCTGGCCAGCGTGGGCGAGGCGCCGCCAGTCGAGATCGCGACCACGACGCCGTCGCGGTCGACGATCGCGGGCAGGATGAAGTCGCAGAGCGCCGGCCGGTCGGCCACGTTCACCGGCACGCCGGCGGCCTTGGCGGCACGCTGCAGGACAGTGTCGCCCTCGAGCGTACCGGTTGAAATGAACGCCGCGGCGGCACCGCGAAAATCGGCCGCCGTGGCCGTCGCGGCCAGCCGCACCACCTGGGCGCCGGCCGAGCGCGCGATCTCGGCGCGGCGGTCCGCAGCCAAGCCCTCACCCGCCACGGCCACCTTGCGGCCGGCGAGATCGAAGAACATCGGCAGGTGTTTCACGAGACGGCGGCCCGCAGGACGACGTTGAAGGCCAGCATGGCGGCCGCCTGGGAGATCGAGAGGACCCAGAGGACGGCCTCGGGCTTGCGAAGGAACTTGGACATGCGGGCACCCACGTTCGGTGAAACCTTGATCTGGCGATGTTTCGCACGTCCGCCATGACTTGAATTACCGAAGGTTTCCCGCAACGGAGCATTTCTTGCCGCCTGCCCGGCCGGGAAGGAATTTTTTGCTCCCCTTGACCTTGGACAGCCCGTTCCTAAATCCCTGTTGTCGCCCGTGCCCATGCCGGGGCGGGCGGCATCACACCATCGCTCACTGGAGGATGTTCATGCGTACCATCGACTATTCGCCGTTTTATCGTGCCACCGTCGGCTTCGACCGGGTTTTCAACCTGCTCGATTCGGTCGCCGGGCAGGC
>CAMAYC010000245.1 GCA_945862125.1 Reyranella massiliensis 521 | reverse complement strand
GCCGACGTGGCCGACGTGCTCTATCTCGGCTCGGGACGGTAGACACCGTCGCTGTACCGGCGCAACTGGTGGAAAAGCCCTGACCTAGGGGCTTGTCCGCGTTTCTCTGGAGACACCTGGACGTTACGCTTTTGTCCACTTTGTCTCCGGGCGCATGTGGGGCCGACGCTGGTTCGTCGGTCTGGTTAGGCTTTCATGTCGATCAGGGGGCGCTCAGCGTGCCCAGGGGACTCCTCCGGACCTTGCTATCGGCGGGGAGGCTCATGCGGTCGGTTGGTTCCGCCGTCGTCGGATTTCGAGGCACGGTCAGGACCGTGCAGGGCGACTGCCCTATTGCTGGACTGGCCAGGTGGCGACGCAAGACGCGTCAGGATATCGAACTTCTACCCATAAACCTGCTAATCTTGCAACTTTCTCTTTGCAGACCTGCCCCGGACAATTCACATCGCTTGCATAGACCATCCTGTCCGGCGGAAAGTGGTGACCATGCAAGCTCAGGGCAATGAAGCGGCGCCAACGCCGTTTTCGACCGGATCGACGAGGATTACTGACTCCTCGCACGGCCGCCTCGCCGACGTTACGGCCATCTTCGTCCTGTCGATGGCGGTGTTCGTCTGGCTGATCCTGTGGTTCGACAATGCCCAGGGCATCACCAGCAACGGCGTATTCAAGGCCGTGACGATCAAGGCCTGGGTCTCGGACCCGGCCAATGCCTCCCTCGAGACGTCGAATTATCTCTACTACCCCGTCATGGCGCTGTTCTGCCGCTTGCTCGATGTGATCGGCGTCTTTCCCGGGGATCCGCGCCACCAGCTGACAATCATCAACGCCTTCAGCGCGGCCCTCTGCCTCTGCATCGTCTACCTCCTCGTCCGGCGGCTCACCGGCCGCCGCTCGATCGCCTGGGCCGCCGCCGCCTTCCATCTCTCGGGGGCGTTTTTCCTGAACCTCGCCATCATCAACGAAGACATCATGCCGTCCTACACGCTGATGTTCGCGTCGATGGCACTGGCCAGCGTCTGGTTCGTCCGTCCGACGGCGCTGCGGGTCGCGCTCGTGTCCGCCCTTTTCACCATCGCCTGGCTGTTCGAATGGCGGCTGATGTTCCCCACCCTGCCCGCGATGCTGCTGGCCCTCGCGGTGGGCCCGGGCCGGCCCCTGGCGAGGCTCGGGCGGATCGCCCTCTTCCTCGGCACCATGGTGGGCCTCGCCCAGGTCGCGGTGTGGCTGTGGGGGCCGCAGAACGGCAATCCGGGCCCCGTCCTCAGCCTGCTCTGGACGGGCAAGGGCACGGCGGAGGGCTGGGCCGGCTTCTCCATGGTCAAGGTCGAGCTGCTATGGGCCGGCATGACCCAATATCTCGCCGGCGGGGCCAATATTGCCGACCCAGCCGTCCTGAAGCCGATCCTGCGCGAGATGCTGGCAACGACGTTCTGCATCGCGGTCGTGGCCGTACTCTCCCTGCTGATCCTCTGGCGGGACCGCGCCTCGCCGCAGAGCAGGGTCCTGGCGGCCATCTTCGGAGTCACTTTCATCGCCGGCGAGGTGATGAACCTCTATTCCCAGCCGCAAGATCCGCAAATGCAGATCAACGTCATGGTCTGGCTGACCATCGGCTGGGCACTGATCCTCGCGGTCGTAGCGCCCTGGCGCCCCCTGCCGGTGCTGGGCGGCGCGATGGCCCTGGCCCTTGCCCTGTTTGCCTACAATGCATCCAGGCTCGCGCCGATGCGGGGCACCGATGCGGTCTGGAGGGAGGCCCTGCCGCGGATCGAGCGCAATGTCGATCCGACCCGCACCGTCTTCCTGCTGCATGGATTCGAGTCGGATGTCTCCGAGCTGTTCTACGCCTGGGGCGGCGACTGGACCTACTTCGACAAGCTCGGCCCTGCCCCGACCGCCAAACCGAAATTCAAGCTCCTGGCGCTGGTCAATGGCCCACTCCACACCCCGAACGCCACCGGCGAGGAACTGGCGAAGAACCTCAAGGGGCAGATCGAGCGGGTCATGGACCTTGGCTATGACGTGGTGGCCAACCTGGTATGGACCTGGAGCGAGGCGCAGGTCGAAGCGTCACTGGCCACGGTCGCCGACAAGGAAAAGGCCAAATGGCTCTATCGCGCGTTGCACGAGAATTTCACCGCGATACCCACCTTCTCCGATCCGCTGACGGGCCCATACTTTCGATTGCAGCGGCGGTAGGATCACTGAGCCGTGCGCCGGCTGCGCATCGCTAGCTCACGAAACACGTTTGAACACCCAGAGCTTCATCAGGATGTAGCCTATGATGGCAAAAGCGGCGCAGCTTGCCAGAACGCCGACCTCGCGCGGCAAGCCCAGGCCACTGCACAGGACGGCCACCATCACGTAGGACACCACCAGGTTCACGCTGTGGGTGACCAGAAACCGCAGAATCTCTCTGTGGCTGGTCGCCGATCCGGCGCGGAAAACGAAGGTCTTGTAGGCGATGAAAGCGACCGGGATCCCCAGCAGGTAGGCAAGGGTCGACGAAACCTGCTTGCTGAACGGCAGCAGCCACATGAACAAGAGAGACAGGACTGCATAGAGGAGTGTGTTGCCGCCGCCGACGATGAGAAAGCGCAGGATCGGCGATGCCAGGGCCGAGCGCGCCACGGCGACCCATGCAACGTTGAACGGGACCGGCGTTTCACCTGTCTTCAAGACCAGACCTTCCACGGCGCCTTGCCCGAAGCCCACAGATCCTCCAGCTCGCGCTTGTCGCGCAGCGTGTCCATCGGCCTCCAGAATCCGGTGTGCCGGAAGGCGCGCAACTCTCCGTCGGACGCCAGCCGTTCTAGGGGCTGGCGCTCCCAGATCGTGCTGTCACCGTCGACATACTGAAGTGCCTTACGATTGAGCACGAAGAAGCCACCGTTGATCCAGCCCATCTCGTTGTCCGGCTTCTCGTGGAACCGGGAGACGCTCTGGTTCCCGTCGATGTCGAGAATGCCGAACCGCCCGGGAGAAGGAACGGCCGTGACGGTGGCGGTCCTGCCGTGCGCGGCGTGAAATGCAAGCGAGGCCTTGATATCGACATCCGACACGCCATCGCCATAGGTCAGGCAGAATGTATCGCTGTCGATGTAATCCGCGACCCGACGCAGGCGCCCCCCTGTCATCGTCTCGAGGCCGGTGTCGACCAGCGTCACCTTCCAGTCGATATCGCTGGACGACAAGAAGGTCGTTGCGTTGGCCTTGAAGTCGAACACGACGTTGGAACTTTCGAGCAGGTAGTTCGCGAAGTACGACTTGATCGATGCGCCCTTGTAGCCACAGCAAACGATGAAGTCCTTGAGGCCATGCTGGGCATAGATCTTCATCACATGCCACAGGATCGGCCGGCCGCCGATCTCCACCAGAGGCTTGGGCCGTATGTCGGTCTCCTCAGACAGGCGGGTGCCGTATCCACCGGCCAAAATCACAACCTTCATTCGCGCGCCTCGCCGATTTCGAACACCTTGTTCTTCATGCTCTCGACCCCGTCGCCTATGGTGCTTTCGATCACGACGAACGGATGACCGCGAACGTTCTCGGTCACGCGTGCGAGATATTCCCCCAGCACGCCCAGGAACGCCGCATTGAGACCGACGGTGAACAATTGCAGCAGCACCATCGTGGTGAATCCCGCCGCGATGGTCTGCCAGTGCATCGCCCAGTAGATGACATAGCCGACCGAGACAATTCCCGACAGGCCGCACAGGGCAAAGCCGAACAGCGTGATGTAGTGAAGGGGCGCCGTCGACTGGCTGACCACGCCGTCGATGCCCAGCCGCACCAGCCGCAGAAAGTTGAACTTGGTGGCGCCGGCGACGCGTGGCGCGCGATCGTACGCGATGCCGATCTGGCGATGGCCGAGACCGGCGATCAGGCCGCGAAGATAGGGATTCTTGTCCTGGATCGTGCGCAGATGCTCGATGATCGACCGGTCGATCAGGCGAAAATCTCCGGCATCCTTGGGGAGATTGACGTCGCTGATGCTGCGGATGAACCGGTAGTAGAGTTTGCGGGATGCTTCCATCAACCTGGCTTCGTCGCGCCGCCGCCGGATCCCGTACACCACCTTGTAGCCCTGTTCCCAGTATTCAATGAACTGGGTGATCATTTCAGGAGGGTCCT
>CAMAYC010000244.1 GCA_945862125.1 Reyranella massiliensis 521 | reverse complement strand
TTGCGGCGTCACGGCCTGCCGCCGGCGCCGGAGCGCAAGCGCACGACCACGTGGGCGGCTTTCGTTCGGACTCACCTGGCACTGTTGGCGGGAACCGACTTCTTCACGGCCGAGGTGCTGACGCTGCGTGGGCTGGTGACCTACTACGTGCTGTTCTTCATCCATCTCGAGAGCCGCCGAGTGGATATCGCCGGGATCACCGTTCATCCGAATGAGGCGTGGATGAAGCAAATCGCCCGGAACGCGACCATGGACGATTGTGGCGCGCTGCGGGATTGCAGATACCTCCTGCACGACCGCGACACCAAGTTCACGCGGTCGTTCCGGGCCATTCTTGTGTCAGGTCGGGTTAAGCCGCTGGCGCTGCCGGCACGCAGCCCGAACCTGAATGCCTACGCAGAGCGCTGGGTCAGATCGGTCAAGGAGGAGTGCCTGTCGAAGGTGATCCTGTTCGGCGAGCGCTCGTTGCGGCGGGCGCTGAGCAACTATGTCGATCATTTCCATGCCGAGCGGAACCACCAAGGGAAGGGCAACATCCTACTGTTTCCTCGGAACACGGACCGCGGCCGCGAGGGGCCGGTTCGGTGCCGCGAGCGATTGGGTGGGCTCCTGCGCTACTATCATCGTGAGGCGGCGTGATGGTGCGTCGGTCGGATCAGTTTTTTGGCCATACGGCCTGGATCTGGCTCTTTTCGTCGACCGCCAACACCAAGGCGTTCTCGGGTGGGTCGAGGTAGAGGCCGACGACATCTTTGACCTTGGCGACAAAGTCGGGATCGTTGGAGGTCTTGAAGCTCCGCACCAGATGCGGCTTGAGCCCGTACTCGTGCCAGATGCGCTGCACCCTGTGGCTGATGCCCATCTCAGCAGTCGCTGAGCTTGGCGCTGATGACGAGCGCACGACTGGGCCCTGCCACTGCACTTCGAAAGATTATAGTGGCAGAATGATCGTGTGGCAGTTCAATGTCGATTGCCACGGGGCGTCGACTGGGGCCGATAAATCGTTCGCCGACCAGAGGTCTGGTGTTGGCAATGAAAATGACGACACTGAATTGCCCGGCTTCGACCTGCATAATGAGATGCAGATATCGTTTGCGTGTGCCGGCAACCGGGTGCGAAAGCACAATTTCCGCAGCATAATGCCAAGCGTGCGTTTGCGTCGTTAACATCACGCCTTTGGCGGATCGGCGCAACCTAGGAAGAGAGAACGGATTTGCAAACCGCTTCTTGTCGGAATTGCAAATCCGCATCTTACCCAGCACGCTGACGCCGGATGTTGTGGCCTTTTCAGCGCGGCGCGGTCGAGCAGGCACCCGCGCCCGTTCCGCCGCCTGATCGAGTACCCGCGCCAATACGTCTGGCAGAAGATGAGATTGGTTGATACGGGCTCGGAAGGCGTCGCCTACTTCGCGTCGCAGCTTCGGCCGACTGAGATAGAGGTCGATCTTCGCCGCAAGATCGGCACCATCAGTATAGGACACGGCCTCCGCAAGATCGCCAAACTCGCCGATGAAATCGCGTTTGTGATCAACTAGAACGAAGCCGCCTGCATTTAAAGCCAACAGCACTTTTTGGCTCACCGTGTTGACAAATCCAGGACTCGTCACGTCGACGGTAATAGGATGGCGCGCCAGCATAGTGGCAAGCGGAGCACCAAACGGAACGTGCTCAGGTAGCGCGACCAAGTTGGCAGGTACACCCGGCAATTTTGATTGCAGGTTGCCATAGTAAACCACTGGCACGCCTGCCGCCCCCAGTACAGCCAGCCGCCGCGCAGTTTGCGCGCGATGAAGTACCAACTGATGCGCAAAGCCCCAGAAAAAGCTCTGGTCCGGATCAAGCGCCAGACGATTGCGAACGTCGACCGGCAGCATCGCTATCCGGCTGCGGAGCGCGTCCCACATCGTGCCGCCATTATCAAGCCAGTCATTGACGGCCCTGCTTGCCAAAACGGTAAGTGCGGGATCCGGATACACTGGAGCTTCTTGATAGACGTGACCAATGAAGGCGACGTTTGGTCCACTGCCACTTGCCGCCATTGGGTGCAGTACCGTCGGCAACGCCGGCCGCGTCTGCTGGATCGGCATGACGGAAGGAAGGAAGCCAAGTTCGCACATAATCTTGGTCTGCCCACTGTCGCGTGACCAATGGATCAATCGTGGATCGGTCAGCGAGCGTCGCAGTTGTGCCATCGTACCGGCACCTGATTTCGCCGGCACCGATGGGTGCGGCGTCAGCAACTGGTCGGCGAGTTCGAGTGGTGCATGATCCCATGCACCCAGGACGGGAACATCGAGCAAATCGGTGAACAAGTTGGATTGCCAGCCGTCGCGTTCCGGCTCCGTGCGGCACAGGAGAGCGCAAGATAAATAGGGCAGGCCAATTGCCAGTTCCGGCCGAAAAGCGCGCAGGTCGTCGATCAGGTTCGCGATTCGGCCGGCATCGGGGGGCAGAAAGGCGTCGACTGGGACATCGAATATCTTTGCCCCGAGATCGGCCAAAGCCCGCCGATAAATCTCATAGTGGGCATATGAGATGCCATGGAACCAAGCTTTGGGTGGAGCGGTAACCGCAATCCTTGAAAAGACAACAGCCATTAGACTTTGAGACTTCCCTACGGTTGACCGGTTGACCTCCCCTCTTGTGCTCACTCCCCTCTTGTGCCGGACATTCTCTGGAAAGCTACCACTCTCGCCGGATTACCCATCACCACCCGATTTGGCGGAACGTCGCGGGTCACAACTGCTCCCGCGGCGACTATAACATTTTCAGATATAGCTAGCCCTGGCAAGATGACTGCGCCGCCCCCCAGCACGGTGCCACGCCCAACGCGGACATTGCTGCCAATCTTGGCGCCTGGCCCAACAGAGACGAATTCATCGAGTTCGACGTGATGGCCGATCACTGCCGCCCGATTGATGAAAACGGCCCGGCCAAGCCGCGAAAACGCACCGAAGACTGCGCCGCTATTGATATAGACACCTTCCTCGACCGTCATGCGCGAAGGCAGGATTGCCGTCGGGTCGATAAGAGGGTCAAACCGCGCCGCGCCGAGGGCACTGGCATGTGACCACGCAAACCTGCGCGTCGCAGGCGAGAAAAGCGGAAATGCCATCGGTAGCGCCAAGAGCCGGGGAGTCAGTTCCTCAAGCGATATCGTCGGACCGATCGTATCCTGCTGTGTCGCGCTGCCGATATTCCGTACGATGGCCGCAACGGACAACCCCAGCCGAAGGCAAGTTTCCTCGACGTCACCCAAGATGGGTGACCCGGCTCCAAATAACACTATTGAGGACACTGCTGTCCCAATTATCGAAACAGATTCTATGGACCTACCCCGTTTCCGTGGACAGTTGAGGTCTTGGGATTAGGCTACACTGTCTGACGTCATCGTGTCCTCCTTTTCTGTTCTTCCTGTCTGCTGGTGGCATCCTTTTGTTCGGCCCCTGCGGAGCCCATCCTTCCGTCCCGGCCCGCACATTCAACACGCCGCCGCGCGGAGGGGCGGTCAAGGCCGCGTACTTCACGCGCCCGCGAGGGCTTGGCCTTGAGGGCTCCGAGCACGACGGCAGGATCAAGTGCGCCGGGGGAAGCTGCACACGCCCGGTGGTGCCGCTCGAACGCCGCTGGCGAGACGTACCCCAGCGACGAGTGCCGACGCTGCGGATTGTAGAATCCTTCGATGAAGTCGAAGACGGCGTTGCGCGCGTCACTGTGCGTTTTGAAGCGGCTGCGATCCAGCAGTTCACATTCCAGCGTGGCAAAGAAACTCTCCGCCATCGCGTTGTCATAGCAGTCGCCGACCGAACCCATCGAGGGGCGAACCCCGGCCTTGCGGCAACGGTTGCCGAACTCGATCGACGTGTACCGGAACGAGAGCAGCCGAGGGCGGACAGAAGCGTGAGCATGCCGATGACGGTATGACTGCGGCGCCGAAAACTCTACGCTTTCTCGGCGTTTTGGAGATTTGAGTAAGGACAGGCGTGATGGTGCGTCGGTCGGATCAGTTTTTTGGCCATACGGGATCGGGAAATGTGAGAGTCGTGTGAGAGTCGTCTCGCCAAGTCATCCCGACAAAAGCAGCCGGCATGTAACGGCGCCTCTTGGAGCGTCCTCCCACTATGCTCCGCGTACAAACACTGGCTCGGATTGCAACCATGACTTCAGCGGCGCTTCGCTACCGCACTTTCATG
>CAMAYC010000243.1:0-4175 GCA_945862125.1 Reyranella massiliensis 521 | reverse complement strand
CCGAAGGAAAGAACTGGTTCTGCACCAGGCCGAGGCCCACGACGGAGAGGGCGAACAGCGCCGCGGTCACGCCGATGGTCAGCCACCGCCAGCGCATCGCCAGCACCAGAAGATGCAAAAATCCGGCCTTCAGCCGCGACGGCTTCGCCTCGTCCAGCTTCGCAGCCGAGCGCGGCAGCAGGCTGACGCCGAGCAGCGGGGTGAACAGCACCGCCACCGCCCAGGAGATCAGCAGGGCGGCGGCGATCACGGCAAACAGCGTGAACGTGTATTCGCCGGCCGAACTGCCGTTCAGCCCGATCGGCACGAATCCGGCGACCGTGACCAGCGTACCGGTCAGCATGGGAAAGGCCGTCGAGGAATAGGCGAAGATCGCCGACTTCTCGAGCGAATCCCCCGCCTCTCGCCGGGCCACCATCATCTCGACCGAGATCATGGCGTCGTCGACCAGCAGGCCGAGCGCGATGATCAGCGCGCCGAGCGAGATGCGCTGCAGGGTGATGCCGGAATATTCCATGAAGACGAAGGTGCCGGCGAGAACCAGCGGGATGGCGATGGCAACGACCAGGCCGGCGCGCAGTCCGAGGCTGAGGAAGCTCACCGCCAGCACGATGACCACGGCCTCGAACAGCGCCCGCGTGAAGCCGCCCACTGCTTCCTCGACCACGGCCGGCTGGTTCGACACAAGGTGAACGCCTACGCCGATCGGCAGGTCCGACACGATCTGCCGCAGGCGCGCCTTCAGGTCCTCGCCGAACTGGATGACATTGCCGTTGGCTTTCATACCGACGGCGAGGCCAATTGCCGGCTGGCCATTGAAGCGGAACATCGGCTGCGGCGGGTCGACATAGCCGCGCGTGACAGTGGCGACATCGATGAGCCGGAAAAAGCGGTCGTTGACGCGGATATTGACGGCGCGAAGGCTGTCCTCCGAGGTGAACTGGCCCGTCACCCGGAGGCTGACCGTCTCGGCGCCGGCCTGCACGGTGCCCGACGGCGCGATCGCATTCTGCTGTTGCAGGCTTTGCAGCACGGCCTGCTGGTCGACGCCGAGTCCCGCAATGTGCTGGGTCGAGAAATTGAGGTAGACGACCTCGTCCTGCACGCCCAGCAGTTCGACGCGACCCGCGCCGGGAATCTTCAGGACCTGGGTCCTCGCCTGCTCGGCATAGTCGCGGAGCTGCCGGAAGGAGAGGCCGTCGGCCGTCAGGGCGTAGATGTTGCCGAACACGTCGCCGAACTGGTCGTTGAAGAACGGGCCCTGCACATTCGTCGGCAGGTCGGGGCGGATGTCGTTGATCTTGGCGCGCACGTCGAGCCAGATCGCCTTGATGTCGCGGCCGGGCGTCGTGTCCTTGAGGTTGACGAAGACGGTCGTCTGTCCTGCCGTGCTGTAGCTCTTCGTGAAGTCGAGCGTATTCAGTTCCTGCAGCTTGCGCTCGATGCGGTCGGTGACCTGGTTGGTCATCTCCTCGACCGTGGCGCCGGGCCAGTTCGCCTGCACGATCATCGTCTTGATCGCGAAGGAGGGGTCTTCCTCGCGGCCCAGCCGCAGGTAGGAGAAGGCGCCCGCTGCCACGATCGCCAGCATCAGGTACCAGACGAACGAGCGGTGGCCGAGCGCCCACTCCGAGAGATTGAACCGGCTCATTTGGCGGCCTCGCTCGGCACTTTCACGGCCTGTCCCGGCTTCAGACTGTGGACGCCGGCCGTGACCACGCGATCGCCGGCGGAGAGGCCCGAGGAGAGGGTGATGGTTTCGGGCGTGCGGCTCATCACGACGACATCGCGCAGGGAGACGGTGGCGTCGGTGCCCGGTTGCTTCTTCTCGACCACCCACACCCGGGTCTTGCCGTCGGTCTCGAGCAGCGACGTGACCGGCAAGTCGACCCTGGGCGATATCGGCTTTTGCAGGGTCACGGAGACAGTGATGCCGAGGCGGAAGGCCGGCGCAGGATTGTCCAGGGTCAGATAGACGCTGCGCGTGCGCGTGGTGGGATCGGCCGCCGGATCGACGCCGCGCACGGAAGCCGCCTTCATCGCGATCGTGGGATCGAGCTGGACCAGCATCTCGAAGTCGTTGCGGCCGGCGAGGGTGTCGGCGAGGTCGCTGGGCACGGAGAACACGGCCTCGCGGATTTCCGGCCGGGCGATGGTGACGATCTTCTGTCCGGGGTTGACCACCTGGCCGGGCTCGGCATAGCGGCCGGTGACGACGCCGTCGAAGTCGGCGTGGAGCTGGGTGAAGGAAAGCACGTCCTGGGCCCGCCGCAGCGAGGCCTTGGCGCGGATGAGGTTGGCGGCGGCGGTGTCGCGGTTCTGCACGATCACGTCGAATTGCGCCTGGGGCGTGATGTTGCGCTCGACCAGGGGCCGCTGGCGCTTCTCCTCGGCCTCGGCGTTGGCATACTGCGCTTCGGCATTGGCGAGCACGGCCTCGGCGTTGCGCACCAGGATCAGTTGCACCGAGGGATCGATGGTTGCGATGTCGTCGCCCTTCTTCACGATCGCGCCGACATCGACGAACCGCGCCACCATGCGGCCGAAGACACGGAAACCGACATCGGTGCTGTAGCGCGGCTGGATGCTGCCGATGAACGGCCCGAGCGTCTCGGTCTTGTAGACTTCCGTCTTGACCGACAGGACGGGCCGGACCGGCGGCGCGGCGTCGGCTTGCCGGTCCTCCCGGCAGGCGCCGAGGGCAAGCAGGGCGATGCCCAGCAACGCGATCTCGTGTCGCCTCACGGCTTGGTCTCCGCCGCGATCTCGACCTTCTGTCCCGGCCGCAGAAGCTGGACACCGGCGGTGACAACGCGCTGGCCGCTCTGAAGCCCCTCCGAAATCGCAACGACGTCGCGGATGTAGCGATCGATCGTGACCGGCTTGAGGGAAACCGTGTTACTGCCCGGGTCGATCAGCCACACTGCCGGCGCGCCGTCGATCTCGAACAGCGCGCCCCAAGGCAGCAGGAAGACCTTGCGCTGCTTCATGGGGCCGACGCCGTTGACGATCGAACCCAGGGTCATCGCCGGCGGCGTCTGGCGCAGGCCGACCTTGACGGTGATGGTCATGGTGCTGGGATTGACCGCCGGCGAAATCTCGCGCACGTCGCCCAGGTTCTTGACAGCGGGATCGGACACCAGGGAAATGGCCAGGCCCTTGTCGGCGGCAATGTTGGCCAGCGCCCATTCGTGGACGTTGAACACCGCGTCGCGGTCGCCGTCGCGCGCCACGGCATAGACGGCTTGCGCCTGCGCCACCACCTGGCCGGCTTCGGCACTGCGTGCAGTGACGATGCCGTCGGCATCGGCGCGCAGGACCGTGAAGGAGAGCTGGTCCTCGGCCGAGGTGAGCTGGGCGCGGGCCTGGTCGAGCTGCGCCTCCGCCGACCGAAGGGCGGCCTCGGCCTGGTCGTGATCGCGTCGCGTGGTATTGCCGGTGGCGAGGAGGTTCTTCTGACGGTCGAAGCTGGCAGTGGCCTGCTGGAGCTGGGCCTGCGCCGACTGCATGCCGGCCTTGGCCGAGTCGACCTCCGCTTGTTGTTCGACTGGATCGAGGCGCGCCAGCACCTGGTCGCGGATGACGTGGTCGCCGACATTCACCAGGCGCTCGCTGATCTTGCCGGCGACCCTGAAAGAAAGTTCGGTCTCTACGCGGGCTGCGATGATGCCGGTGAGGGTGATGGCCGGCGCGAAGTCCGCCAGCTCGGCGGTGACAGCCTTGACCCGCGTGAGAGGCCGTTGTGCGGCCGCGTCCTGCTTGCAACCGGCAAGCAGTCCCAGAGCGACGACGCAAACGCACGGCAGAGCCAGCCGGCGCCACTGAGCGAAGTTTGACGGAATCTGTAGCCCTCCCCCCTTTCTGGAATGATAACAGGTTCCACAATTGAAGCCGAGCGCAGGCGCCGACATAATGGCGTCGTGCCCTTGATCCAGCGTCTTACCTTCACCGGCCTCGAATACGCCTTCGCGCCGGAGAAGGCCTACGGCATGTCGCGCGGCGGCGGCTTCCGTCGACAGGGCGGATTGATCGAGGTCGAAACCGATGCCGGCGTACGCGGCATCGGCGAGGCCTTCGGGAATCCCTTCGTGACCCGCGAGTATTTCCGCATGGTCGAGCCCATGTTCGTCGGCAGGAGCGTGTTCGACTTCGATCACGTCGAGGCCCGGGTCCGC
>CAMAYC010000242.1 GCA_945862125.1 Reyranella massiliensis 521 | reverse complement strand
GGCCTTCGGGCGCGCTGCCCGAGAGCTGCATGGCCGACATGACGTGCATGGAAACGCCCGTCGCGCCGACAGGATGGCCCTTTGCCTTGAGCCCGCCCGAGACGTTGACCGGCAACTTGCCGTCGCGCTCGACCCAGCCTTCGAGGATGGCGCGCTCGCCTTCGCCCGCGGCGGTGAGGCCCATGGCTTCGTATTCGATCAGCTCGGCCGAGGTGAAGCAGTCGTGGCTCTCGACAAAAGAGAGATCGAGCAGGTCGAGCTTGGCCGAGGCCAGCGCGCGCTTCCAGGCGAGCTGCGGGCCCTCGAACTTGATGATGTCGCGCTTGCTCATGGGCAGGAAGTCGTTGACGTGCTCGGTGGCGCGGAAGGCGATCGCGTGCTTCAGGCCGAGCGCGGTCTGCACGTCGGCCAGCACGACCGCGGCGGCGCCATCGGTGACGGGCGAGCAGTCGGTGCGCTTCAGCGGCCCCGCCACGAACGGGTTCTTGTCCGAAGGCGTGCGGCAGAACTCGTAGGCGAACTCCTTCTGGAAGTGCGCGTAGGGATTCTTCGCGCCGTTCTTGTGCGCCTTCACCGCGATGCGGGCCAGCGCATCGGACTTGTCGCCGTAACGCTGGAAATAGGCCGAGGTGATCTTGCCGAAGATGCCGGCAAAGCCCGCCTCGATGTTGGCCTCCTCGGCGACGTAACTCGCCTTGATCAGCACTTCGCCCGCCTGGGTGGAGTTGAGCTCCGTCATCTTCTCGACGCCCACCACCAGCACGAAGCGCGCCTTGCCGGCGGCCAGCGTGTTCAGGCCCATGTGGATGGCGGCCGAGCCGGTCGCGCAGGCGTTCTCGACGCGGGTCGAGGGCTTGAAGCGCAGGTCCGGGTGGGCCTGCAGGGCGAGCGAGGAGTGGAATTCCTGGCGCACGAAGCCGCCGTTCATGTTGCCGACGTAGATCACGTCGACATCCTTCGGTTCGATTCCGGCGTGGGCGATGGCTTCGGTGGCGGCCTTCACGACCAGTGATTCGCTGGTCTCGCCGTCCAGTTTGCCGAATTTGCCGTGGGACCATCCGACGATGCAGGCTGTCATTGCCAATCTCCTTGATTTGCAGTGAATTTAGGCCGTCGTGGGAAGGGCGCAAGTCCGCCTCAATTCGGCCCCCCGCGTGGCGTCTGCTACAATGGCGCTGTTCTCCGAGGAGCCCCCAAAGGACCATGTCCGATCCCGTCTCGCCCGAACGCCCCGCCCCTGAACAGTCGAGTCCGCGCTGGCCGCTGATCCTGGGCGGCCTCGTGGGCGGCTTCCTGCTGGTGGCCGTCGGCCTTGGCTTGGGCTGGTATCTCTTCTACCGCCCGATCGTGAACGTGGCGGTCCAGCTTCCCGCGCCGCCGGCGCCGCCCGCGCCGCCGGGTCCCGATGCCGCGCAGGTCAAGGCGCTGGAAGACCAGATCGAGAAGCAGAAGGCCGCCAACAAGCAGATCGAGGACCAGATCGCGGCCCTGAAGGACCGGCTGCGCGCCGATGTCTGCACGGCGAAGGATCCGGCGGGCAAGCCGCCCGCGCCGGCCGGCCAGAAGCTCTAGTAGCGCGGCAAAAGAATCATTGCCCAACACAAGGCGTAGCCCCACTCTCCCCTGACTGCTCAAGGATGAGTATCAGCGGGGGAGCGTGACGCAGCCTGTCGAAAAACTGCTTCGGCCGCTGATGGTCGTCGTGACCGCCCTTCTGGCGGGCGCCTGTGACCTCCGGCACGCCGCTGTCCTCGATCCCAAGGGGCCGATTGCGCTGGCTGAGCGCAACCTGCTGTTCGACGCCTTCCTGGTGATGATGGTGGTGATCGTCCCGATCATCGTCCTGACCCTGTTCTTCGCCTGGCGGTATCGCGCCTCGAACACCAAGGCTGCCTATGCGCCCAAATGGGCGGAGTCGGCGCGGATCGATGCCGCCACCTGGCTGGTGCCGGCCCTGATCGTGGTCGCCGTTGCCGTCCTGGTCTGGCGCAGCACCCACAAGCTCGATCCCTACCGGCCGATCGATGCCGCCCTGCCGCCGATCGACGTCCAAGTCGTGGCGCAGGACTGGAAGTGGCTGTTCATCTATCCCGAGCAGGGCATCGCCGTCGTCAACCAGCTCGCCTTCCCCAACGGCCGCCCGGTCAGCCTGCGCATCACCTCGGACACGGTGATGAACTCGTTCTACGTGCCGCAGCTCGCCGGCCAGATCTACGCCATGGCCGGCATGCAGACGCGCCTACAACTCCTGGCCGACCAGCCCGGCAAGTTCGTCGGCCGCAACAGCATGTACTCGGGTGGCGGCTTTTCCGACCAGTTCTTCGAGGTCCTGTCGCTCAGCCAGGCCGATTTCGACGCCTGGGTGGCGAAGGCCAAGCAGGCGCCGGCCAAACTCGATGCGCCGACCTACACGGCGCTCACGGCCAAGAGCCGGCTGCATCCCATCACCTATTATTCGGCGATCGAGCCCAAGCTGTTCGACTCCATCATCGCCAAGTACACCCACGCCCACCACGCGCCAGCCGCCGGCACTCAGCCGGGCGGCGCGCCGCGGAGATAGAAGATGTTCGGCAGACTGACGCTCGAGGCATTGCCGCTCTACAGCGCCATCGCGGCGGGCGGCGCGGCGGTCACGGTGGGCGGCGCGCTGCTGGTCGCCATCGTCATCACCTGGCTGGGCGCGTGGCGCTATCTCTGGACCGAGTGGTTCACCAGCGTCGATCACAAGCGCATCGGCGTCATGTACATCGTGCTGGCGCTGATCATGCTGCTGCGCGGCTTCGTCGACGCCATCATGATGCGGGCCCAGCAGGCCATGGCGCTCAATTCCGGCGGCTACCTGCCGCCCGAGCATTTCGACCAGATCTTCAGCTCGCACGGCACCATCATGATCTTCTTCATGGCGATGCCGTTCATGACCGGACTGGTCAACATCATCGTGCCGCTGCAGATCGGCACCCGCGACGTGGCCTTCCCGTTCCTGAATTCGCTCAGCCTCTGGCTGACGGCCTCGGGTGCCGGTCTCGTCATGCTCTCGCTGGTCATCGGCAAGTTCTCGACCGCGGGCTGGACCGGCTACCCGCCGTATTCCGGCGTAGAAACCAATCCCGGTGTCGGCGTCGATTACTGGATCTGGGCGATCCTGATCAGCGGCGTCGGCTCGACGCTTTCGGGCATCAACTTCATCGTCACCATCCTGAAGCGTCGCGCGCCGGGCATGACCCTGATGCGCATGACGCCGTTCGTCTGGACGGCGCTCTGCGCCTCGGTGCTGATGGCCTTCGCCTTCCCGGCACTCACCGTGGCCTGCGGCCTGCTGGCGCTCGACCGCACCTTCGGCATGCATTTCTTCACCAATGCCCACGGCGGCAACATGATGAACTACCCCAATCTGTTCTGGATCTGGGGTCATCCTGAAGTCTACATCCTGATCCTGCCGGCCTTCGGCATCTTCTCCGAGGTCGTGTCGACCTTCGCGAAGAAGCGCCTGTTCGGCTACGAATCGCTGGTCTATGCCACGGCCGCGATCGCCATCCTGTCGTTCACCGTCTGGCTGCACCATTTCTTCACCATGGGCTCCAGCGCCAACGTCAACGCCTTCTTCGGCATCACGACGATGATCATCGCCGTGCCGACCGGCGTGAAGGTCTTCAACTGGCTGCTCACCATGTACCGCGGCCGCATCGACTTCCATCCGTCGATGATGTGGACCATCGGCTTCATGGTGACCTTCGTGATCGGCGGCATGACCGGCGTGCTGCTGGCCATCCCGTCGGCCGACTTCCTGATGCACAACACGACCTTCCTGGTCGCGCACTTCCACAACATGATCATCCCCGGCGTGCTGTTCGGCTACCTCGCCGGCTACATGTACTGGTTCCCCAAGGCCTTCGGCTTCGCGCTCGACCGCAAGTGGGGGCTGGCGTCCTTCTGGTGCTGGATGATCGGCTTCTATCTCGCGTTCATGCCGCTCTACATCCTGGGCTTCAAGGGCATGCCGCGCCGCATGGAGCAGTACAACGACCCGTCGTGGCAGCCCTACCTGATGGTGGCGGCCTCGGGCGCCTTCGTCGTCCTGCTCGGCATCGTCTGCATGGTGATGCAGCTTTACGTCAGCGTCCGCGACCGGAAGAAGACGGCCGACGTCACCGGCGATCCGTTCGACGGCCGTACGCTCGAATGGTCGACCTCCTCGCCGCCGCCGGCCTACAATTT
>CAMAYC010000241.1 GCA_945862125.1 Reyranella massiliensis 521 | reverse complement strand
TTCAGGAGCATGACGGTGCTCGAGAACCTGCTGGTCGCGATCGACTTTGCCGTGATCGGCCATGGCCTCTCGACGCGCCAGGCCGACGACGAGGTTTTCGCGATCCTGGAAAAGATCGGCCTGGCCGACAAGGCGCATGTCTCATCGGGCCAGCTTTCCCAGGTCGAGCTGCGCAAGATGGAGCTGGCGCGCGCCATGGCGGCGCGGCCGAAGCTGCTGATCTCCGACGAGGCGATGGCCGGACTCGCCGGGTCGGAAGTCGACGAGGTCCTCGACGTGCTCTTTAAGCTCAACGCCGAGGGCATCACCGTGATCATGATCGAGCACATCATGCAGGCGGTGATGCGGTTCTCCGAGCGGGTGATGTGCCTCGATGCCGGCCGCGTCATCTGCGAGGGCAGCCCGCAGGCAGTGATGGACGACAAGCGCGTGCAAGAGGCCTACCTTGGCGCTTAAGCTCACCGTTTCCGGCATCGACGCCCGCTACGGCGCGGTGCGGGCGCTGAATGGCGCTTCGATCGAGGTCAATGCCGGCGAAACCGTGGTGCTGCTCGGCACCAACGGCAACGGCAAGAGCACCCTGATGAAGTGCCTGATGGGGGTGGTACGGCCGACAGCGGGCGCGATCGTGCTCGAGATCGACGGCCAGTCGCACGACGTCACCCGCCTGCCGACCGAGGAGATCGTGGGTCTCGGCGTGGCGCTCGTCCCCGAGGGGCGGCGTCTCTTCCCCAAGCTGACGGTCGAGGAGAACCTGATGCTGGGCGCCTACCGCAAGAGCGCTCGGGCCCAGATCGCGAGCAATCTCACCTTCGCCTACGAAGCCTTCCCCGTGCTGGTGGAACGCCGCCGCCAGCTTGCCGGCACGATGTCGGGTGGCCAGCAGCAGATGCTGGCCATCGCCCGCGCCCTGATGTCGTCGCCGCGCCTGCTGCTGATCGACGAGCCGTCGGTCGGCCTGTCGCCGCTCCTGGTTTCCCAGACCATCTCCAAGATCGAGGAACTGAAGCAGCGCTTCGGCCTCACCGTGCTCATGGCCGAACAGAACTTCCACCAGGCGGTCAGGATCGCCGATCGGGGCTACATCATCGTCCATGGTGCGATAGCCTTCGAGGGCAAGACCGTTGCCGAGCTGCGGTCCAACGAGATCGTCAAACAGCTTTATCTCGGCGGCGGCTAGATCGGCCACCGGACGGCAGTAGCGTAAACCAAAGTTTCTGGGAGGAAACGATGAGCTACGACCTCGTGATCAAGAACGGCACCGTGGTCGACGGCACGGGCAGCAAGCGCTACCAGGCCGACGTCGCGATCAGCGATGGAAAAGTCGCCGAAATCGGCAAGGTGACGGAGGGCGCCAAGCGCACCATCGACGCCCATGGCCTCGTCGTGGCGCCGGGCTTCGTCGATCCGCACACCCATTACGACGCGCAGATCTGCTGGGACGGCGCGGTCACGCCCTCGTCGTGGCACGGCGTCACCTCGGTGGTGATGGGCAATTGCGGCGTCGGCATCGCGCCCTGCAAGCCCGAGACGCGCGAGATCGCCATGAAGGATCTGGTGAACGTCGAGGGTATCCCGTTCGAAGTGCTGAACAAGGGTATCACCTGGGACTGGGAGACCTTCCCCGAGTTCATGGATGCGGCGGCTGCGCGCAAGCCGTCGCTCAACCTCGCCTTCATCGCGCCACTCACGCCCTTCCGTCACTACGTGATGGGAGAGGCTTCCATGGAGCGTGCCGCAACGCCCGAGGAGACACATCGGATCGCCTCCCTGATCGGCGAAGCGGTCGATGTCGGCGCGTTGGGCTTCTCCTCGACGACGCTCAACCAGCATATGGGCTTCGAGGGCAAGCCGCTGGCCTGCCGCAACGCCAGCCGCGAGGAGATGAAGGCCTATGCCAACCAGCTCAAGAAGCGCGGCAAGGGCGCCATCGAGATCGCGCTGACACGTCAGGTCGGCGTTCTGGAACAGGACCAGTGCGAGCTGCTGGACTTCCTGCTCGAGGAAAGCGGCCGGCCGGTGACTTTCATCGCGCTGTTCGACCGCGACGACATCCCCGAGGCGGTGCGCGACACGCTGCGCCGCGCCGCCCCGATGATCGCCAGGGGCGCCCGGCCGCAGACCTCGCCACTGCCGCTGACGCGCGAATGCAATATGGACAATCCCTTTGCTTTTGCCGCCTTCCCGGCCTGGAAGCGGGTGTTTGCCGACACGTCGAAGGAAGCGCAGAAGAAGGTCTATGCCGACCCCGCGTTCCGCAACCAGTTCCGCGCCGATCTCAAGAACCCGACCGGCTTCAGCGATTGGCGCCGTGTCGTGGTCCACGACGTGCGCAATCCGGCGCTGAAGCACCTGGAGCGCATGTCGATCGCCGAGATCGGCCAACTGCAGGGCAAGGATAGCGTCGACGCCTTCCTCGACACGGTGCTGGCTGATGATCTCGATACCGAGCTCACCATCTCCTCGTGGAATACGCGCGAGGACCGCATGCGCGAGCTGCTGAACAACCCCGCCATCCTGATGGCACTGGGGGATGGTGGCGCGCATGTCGATATGCTGTGCGATGCGGGCTACCCCACCTACCTGCTCGGCACCTGGGTGCGCGAGAAGCAGGCGATCACGCTGGAGGAAGGCGTGCGCAAGCTCACCTCCGATCCTGCCGACCTCTTTGGACTAAAAGATCGCGGCCGCCTCAGGAAGGGCGCGCCGGCCGACGTGGCGATCTTCGATCCCGCCGCGATCGGCTCCTCCAACCACGGCGAGCGCCGCCACGACCTGCCGGGCGGTGCCAAGCGGATCGTGATGCCGTCGCGTGGCGTGGAATACACGGTGGTGAACGGCGCCATCACCTGGGAGCAGGGACGGCTCACCGACGCGAAGGCGGGGAGGGTGCTGCGAAGCTAAGCTAAGCAGCACCGTCTGCATTCGAAAGTATTACAGCGCCTTGAGTGGCGCGCGGTGAAGGATTAGACGCAGCACTGTGGCCGGCAGGGGAACGTCGCGTTTGGGATTTGGGCTTGCCCCCGGCAAAATGATGGCAGTCGGAAATCAAGGACATAGACGATGGCGAGATCGCACCCAGTGGACACCCATGTCGGCGTGCGGATGCGCCAGCGGCGCACCTTGCTGGGCATGAGCCAGACCAAGCTGGGCGATGCCGTCGGGCTGACGTTTCAGCAGGTGCAGAAGTACGAGCGTGGTTCCAATCGTGTCGGGTCGAGCCGGCTGTACGAGTTCGCCAAGGTGCTGGACGTGCCGGTGTCGTATTTCTTCGACGAGATGCCGGCCAATGCGCTGGCCGGACGGCCGATGTCGGGACGCGGCCGCAAGGGCGGCTTTGGCGAGGCCGGCACGCCGTTCGCGCAGGAAAAGGATCCGTTGATCAAGCGCGAGACCCTCGAACTGGTCCGCGCCTACTACAAGATCCGGGAATCCCGGGTGCGCAAGCGCATCTTCGAGATGGTCAAGGTCGTCGGGGCCGCCAGCCATGCCGAAGTTCTAGGTGGTCGCAAGAAGCGCTGATCGTGCGATGGCAGCCGCCGCCCGGATCGGGCATAAGCGGCGCAATGGCACCCAAGCAGAAATCGAGAAGAAAGCCTCGGGAAAGCGGTCCCACGCGTTCGCGGCCGGGGTCACGACGGCAATCCCGCTCCCGGGCGGCCCTGCCGCCGCCGCTGACGCTTCAGCAGGAATTGTTGCTGATGGTCCGCGGTGGCCTGCGATCGGCCCGGCAACTGGTCATGGCTCTGGTCGTCCTCGCCCTGCTCGCCGGCATCGCGCTCGGCATATGGTCTCTGCGGCCGACGCCGAGCTACTCGTCAGAAGATCTGACCGCCGGCTCGCCTTTCGACGTCACCTTCCGGGTGGAAAACAAGAGTCCCTGGTTCGCGCTCGCGAACCTCAAGATCAGCTGCGTCCTGGCGCATGTCCGCGCCTCGGGGATACCGCCCACCCTGATCGGCGCCAACGATGTGCGATTCCAGGCCGGCAATGGTTCGGGACTCGAACCGGGCCAATCCGCGACCTTCACCTGTCCCTTCCGGACGCTGATCGGCCATCCAATCAACGACGATCCCGCCGTCGCCCAGCGCTCGGAGATCTACTTTCGCGGCGAATACGACGTGCCGCTGCTCGGCTCCTTGCGGATGAGCGACAACAGCGTGCCCTTCTTCCTCAATACCCGCGTGCTGCCGCCCCGGTGGACCAGCAAGCCGTAAGGGTCGGGGCCAGCATGTGAGGCAGATGAGACGTGCCTCGCTGGCGG
>CAMAYC010000240.1 GCA_945862125.1 Reyranella massiliensis 521 | reverse complement strand
CGCTGGAACCCGACCAACATCGGCGTCCCGGGCACCGGCATCAACAACCAGATCGGCCAGCTCGGCATCATGGCCAACCTGCTGTACGACTTCATGCCCGCCTCGGTGATCACCCCGTACGTCGGCGCCGGCGCCGGTCTCGGCCTGGTCGACGGCTCGAGCTCGCTGTCGAGCACGGTGTTCGCCTATCAGGGCATCGTCGGTCTGGCCTGGAACGCGGACACCAACTTCCGCGTCAGCCTCGATGGCCGCTACTACGGCACGTCGAACCCGCAGATCAACGGCAACCCGTGGACCAACAACAACTTCAGCATCATGCTCGGCCTGCAGCTGAAGTTCGGTGAGGTTGCGGCCGCTCCGCCGCCGCCGCCGCCGATGGTCGCTCCGCCGTCGTTCATGGTGTTCTTCGACTGGGATCGCTCGAACCTGAGCGCGCAGGCCCTGAACACGATCAAGCAGGCCGCTGGCGCCTACAAGACCAAGGGCAACGCCCGCATCACGGCGACCGGCCACACCGACACGTCGGGCCCGGAAGCCTACAACATGGCGCTGTCGCTGCGTCGCGCGAACACGGTCAAGGACGCTCTGGTGCGCGAAGGCGTGCCGGCCACCGCGATCGCCGTGATCGGCCGCGGCGAAGCGGGCCTGCTGGTCAAGACCGCGGACGGTGTCCGCGAGCCGCAGAACCGCCGCGTCGAGATCGTCATCCAGTAAGACGGTCTGAAACCAATCTTTCGAGGGACGGCCGGGTAATTCCCGGCCGTTTCCTTTTTTCAGGCCCCATATCATTTGTGGGGCAGGCGCTTTTCGGGTTGGCGGGGCGGGACGCGGTCTCTATATCCGGGCGCAGGAGAATTTAGTCATGTCGCAAGTGTTGATGCCCAAGGCGACCGCCGTCTGGCTGGTCGAGAACACGACGCTCACGTTCGATCAGATCTCGGCCTTCACAGGCCTGCATCCGCTCGAGGTCCAGGCGATCGCCGACGGCGAAGTGGCGGGGGGCATGACGGGCTTCGACCCGACGACCAACGGCCAGCTCACCAAGGAAGAGATCAAGCGCGCCGAAGCTGACAGTAGCGCCGCACTGAAGCTGACGCCGCGCGACGTGCCGATGCCGGTCGCACGCTCCAAGGGCCCGCGCTACACACCGGTGGCCAAGCGCCAGGACCGTCCCGACGCCATCGCCTGGCTGCTCAAGATTCATCCCGAGCTGCAGGACAGCCAGGTTGCCAAGCTGGTCGGCTCGACCAAGAGCACCGTTCAGTCTGTGCGCGACCGCTCGCACTGGAACATGCAGAACGTGCGCCCGCGCGATCCGGTGACGCTGGGCCTCTGCTCGCTGAAGGATCTCAACGACGCGGTCGACAAGGCGCGCCGCAAGGCTGCGCGCGAGGACGCCGCCAAGAAGAAGGCGCAGGCCAAGGCCGGCGCCGCGGCCGAAGCCGCACAGGTCGCGGCAGTCGATCCCGCCGAGGCCGACCAGCCCGACGTCGAAACCTAGACCGTCAGCATCACCTTGCCGACATG
Source organism: Reyranella massiliensis 521 (assembly GCA_945862125.1). GTDB lineage: Bacteria > Pseudomonadota > Alphaproteobacteria > Reyranellales > Reyranellaceae > Reyranella > Reyranella massiliensis_A. Next base: position 2,746 of record CAMAYC010000240.1, on the reverse strand, counting down.
GTCGGCGCGCTCCAGCTCGGCGTGCGCCGCCGCTGCCTCACGCAGCGGGAAGGTCTTGTAGATGATCGGCTTCACCTTGCCGCTTTCCAGCAGCGGCCAGACCTTGTCCTTCAGCCCGCGCGCCATCCGCCCCTTCGCGGCGATGCTCTGCGGCCGCATCGTCGAGCCGGTGACGGTCAGGCGATTGACCATGACGATTCCGGCGCTGATCGTGGCAACCGGCCCAGCCTGGACCGCGATGATGACGCAACGGCCATCCTGCTTCAGCAGCATCAGGTTCTTGGGCAGGTAGTCGCCGGCCACCATGTCGAGCACGACGTCGACGCCGCCCGACAGCTTCTTCACTTCGGCCGCCCAGTCATTGTCCTTGTAGAGAACCGCGTGGTCGGCGCCGAGTGCCCTCACCGCCGCCGCCTTTTCCTGCGTGCGCACCGTCGTGTAGACCGTGGCGCCGAACGCCTTGGCGAGCTGGATCGCCGTCGTGCCGATGCCGCTGGCACCACCGTGGATCAGCACCGATTCGCCCGACGTGAGCAGGCCGCGCTCGAAGAGATTGTGCCAGACGGTGAAGTAGTTCTCGGGCAGCGCGCCGGCCTGCAGCATGTCGAAGCCCTTGGGGATCGGCAGGCATTGTGGCGCGGCCACGGTGCAGTATTCGGCGTAGGAGCCGCCCGGCGTCAGCGCGCAGACCGTGTCGCCCACCTTCCAGTCGGTGACGTCGGCGGCCACCGCCGCGACCGTGCCGGCAGCCTCGAGGCCGGGCAGATCGGAGGCGCCCGGCGGCGGTGCGTAGGTGCCCTGCCGCTGCGCGATGTCGGGCCGGTTGATGCCCGTGGTGGCCACCTTGATCAGGACCTCGCCGGCCTTCGGCACCGGCACCGGCCGCGTCGTCGGCACGAGCACTTCGGGGCCGCCGGCCTTGGTGATCTCGACGCAGGTCATCGTGGCGGGAAGAGCGCTCATGGTCGGCCTTTCGAAGCGATGGGAGCAATGGTAGGTGTCCCTTAGCCGCTTCCTTGGAGCCGCGCCATGGCCTTCGAATCAGACGACCTCGAACCTCTTCACAAGAAATCCCAGCCGCGGAATCTCGATCCGATGTCGGTCGACGACCTCAGGGAATATATTGCGACCCTCAAGGCGGAGATCGTCCGCGTCGAGGAAAAGATAAAGGCCAAGCAGAGCCACGCCTCGGCCGCCGCATCATTCTTCAAGAAGTGAGTCCCACGTGGCCGAAGCCAAGTTCCTGAAGCCCGACACGCTGGCGCTGCACGCCGGCCAGCATCCCGATCCCGTCACCGGGTCCCGGGCAGTGCCGATCTACCAGACGACCTCGTTCGTCTTCCGCGACGTCGATCACGCCGCCAGCCTGTTCAACCTCGAGGTCGGCGGCCATATCTACAGCCGCATCTCCAATCCCACCGTCGCCGTGTTCGAGGAACGGGTGGCCGCGCTGGAGGAGGGCTCGGGTGCGCTTGCCACCTCGAGCGGCCAGGCGGCGCTGCACATTGCCATCGCCACCTTGATGGATGCCGGCAGCCACATCGTGGCCTCGACCTCGCTCTACGGCGGCACGCGCAACATGCTGGCGCTCACCATGCCGCGCTTCGGCATCACGACGACGTTCGTCAATCCGCGCGATCACGACGGCTTCCGCAAAGCCATCCAGCCCAACACGCGGCTGGTCATCGGCGAGACCATCGGCAATCCCGGCGGCGAGGTGCTGGACATCCCGGCGATCGCCGCCATTGCGCATGCTTCCAGGATCCCGCTGATGATCGACAATACCTTTGCGTCGCCGGTGCTGTGCCGGCCGCTGACGCTGGGCGCCGACATCGTCTTCCAGTCCGCCACCAAGTTCATCGGCGGCCATGGCGTGGCGATCGGCGGCGTGATCGTTGAGTCCGGCCGCTTCGACTGGGAGGCTTCGGGCAAGTTCCCGACACTCACCGAGCCCTATGCCGGTTATCACGGCATCGACTTCGCGGAGGAGTTCGGCCCGCACGCCTTCGTGATGCGCGCCCGCACTGAGGGAGTGCGCGACTTCGGCTGCTGCATGGCGCCTCAGACCGCGTTCTATCTGCTGCAGGGTTTGGAGACCCTGCCATTGCGTATCGCGCGGCATGGCGAGAATGCGCGCAAGGTGATCGCCTTCCTCAAGACCAATCCCGCCGTCGAGCGCATCGCTTCGCCGGAGCTGCCCGAGCATCCCGACCATGCGCTTGCCCAGAAGCTGCTGCCCAAGGGCACGGGCTCGATCTTCAGCTTCGACATCAAGGGCGGCCGCGAGGCCGGCCGGCGCTTCATCGAGCGCCTGAAACTCTTCTCGCACCTCGCCAATGTGGGCGACGCCAAGTCACTGGTGATCCATCCAGCCTCGACGACACATGCCCAACTCGATGCCGCCGGCCTCGCCTCGGCCGGGATCGGCGAGGGAATGATCCGGCTCTCGGTCGGCCTGGAAGACCCCGAGGATATTCTTGACGATCTCGGGCAGGCGCTGCGCGCCTCACAGAAGGCCTGAGTCATGCGGTTGAACGTCGACGGTCATGCGGTCTTTGCGACGACGGGCGGGGCGACTTTCGATCCGGCCAAGCCCGCGGTGGTGTTCCTGCATGGCGCCGGGTTTGATCGCACGACCTGGCGCCTCCAGACTCGCTTCTTCGCCCATCACGGTCGCGCCGTGCTGGCGGTCGATCTCCCGGGCCATGGCTGGTCGGACGGACCTGCATTGCCGAGCATTGCCGCG
>CAMAYC010000239.1 GCA_945862125.1 Reyranella massiliensis 521 | reverse complement strand
GACCGAGGCGCCGGCCGCGCCGAAGCGATTACCCGACAGCATGTCACGCACCGCCTCGATCGCCTGTTCGACAGTCTCGGCCACGATCACGCCCTTGCCGGCGGCGAGCCCGTCGGCCTTCACCACGATCGGCGCGCCCTGTGTGCGGATGTAGGCTTCGGCTTTGGCGATATCGGTGAAATTCTCCGACGCCGAAGTCGGGATGTTGTTGGCCTTGCAGATGGCCTTGGTAAAACTCTTGGAGCCCTCGAGCCGGGCCGCTGCCTTGGATGGGCCCCACGCCTTGATGCCGGCGTCGGCAAAGGCATCGGCCATGCCGGCGACCAGCGGCGCATCGGGCGCGATCACCACGAAGTCGACGTTCAGGCGCTGGGCCAGCGCCACCTGACCAGGGATATCCTCGGCGCCGACGTCGATGCACTCGGCGACCTGGGCGATGCCGGCATTGCCGGGGGCGCAGAACAGCTTTGTGCACAGCGGCGAGGCCGAGATGGCCCAGCACAGCGCATGTTCGCGGCCGCCGCCGCCCACCACGAGGATTCGCATGGCGAGGCTTTGACCACAGTTTGCGCCGTGGGCACAAGCGGCTAGGCTGCCGCCGCCCATGGAAAATTTCGATCCCCCAGACGCTCCCGCCGGCGCCGTCAGCAACGTTCCGGAATTCTCCGTCTCCGAGCTCTCCTTCGCGCTGAAGCGCGAGATCGAGACGGCGTTTCCGCGCGTGCGGGTGCGCGGCGAGATCAGCCAGCCTTCGTTCCCGCGCTCCGGCCACTGTTATTTCCGCCTGAAGGACGAGAACGCCGTGATCGACGGCGTCGCCTGGAAGGGCACGATCCCCCGGCTCGGCATCAAGATCGAGGAGGGGCTGGAGGTCATCGCCACCGGCAAGCTCACGACCTATGCCGGCTCCTCGCGCTACCAGATCATCGTCGACCGCCTCGAGCTGGCCGGCGAAGGCGCGCTGCTGAAACTGCTGGAGGACCGGCGCAAGAAGCTGCAGGCCGAAGGCCTGTTCGATCCGGAGCGCAAGCGCGCGCTGCCGTTCCTGCCCGAGGTGATTGGCGTGGTGACATCGCCGTCGGGCGCGGTGATCCGCGACATCCTGCATCGCCTGGCCGACCGCTTCCCGCGCCATGTGCTGGTGTGGCCGGTCGCGGTCCAGGGCGAGAAGGCGGCGGCGGAAGTGGCCGCCGCCATCGCCGGCTTCAATCGGCTCGCGGTTGACGGCAAGGTGCCGCGGCCCGACGTGCTGATCGTGGCGCGGGGCGGCGGCAGCCTGGAAGATCTCTGGGCCTTCAACGAGGAGATCGTCGTGCGGGCGGCCGCGGCCTCGGAGATCCCGTTGATCTCGGCGGTCGGCCACGAGACCGACACGACCCTGATCGATTTTGCCTCCGACCGCCGCGCGCCTACGCCGACGGCCGCGGCCGAGATGGCGGTACCGGTGCGCGCCGACTTGCTCACCGAGACGCTCGACTATGCCAAGCGCCTGGTCGGTGGCATGACCCGCCTGCTGCGCGAATCGACCATGGAGCTCGCGGGTCTCGCCCGCGGCCTCGGCGATCCGCGCCGCCTGATCGAGGAGCGGCAGCAGCGGCTCGATGTCAGCGGCGAACGGCTGGCGCTGGCCACGCGCCAGCTCGTCGATCGCCAGGCCAACGCACTGGCCGCGGCGCGGCTGTCCAGTCCGCAACGGGTGATCGAGGCCAAGCAGCAGCTTCTCGTCGCCGAAGTGCGCGCGCTGGACGGCGCGATGAAGCGGTTCAAGGGAGATGCCCTGCAGAAGTACGATCGGGCCTTCGAGCGCCTGGAGCAGTTCGGCGAGCGTCTGAAGCGCCACGGCAGCGACCTGCTGCAAAACGGACAGCGCCAGGTCGATCAGGCCGCCAAGCTGCTGGAAAGCTATTCCTTCCATTCGGTGCTGAACCGCGGCTTCGCGCTGGTGCGCGACCAGGACGGCCAGCCCGTGCTGGCCGCCGCCGGGACGAGCACGGGCCAGACGATCGGTATCGAGTTCGCCGACGGCAAGATCGGCGCCCGGGTGACCGAAGGGGCGGGCAGTACGCCCAGGCCCGCGCCGCCACCGGCCGCGCGTCGCCGCGACGGCGGCAGCGGCAATCAGGGTTCGTTGTTGTAGGGGGAAACGCGATGAGCAGCGCGCCGCTGTCGGCCGAGACGATCAAGAATTTCTTGTACGCGAGCACCGCCACCGTCTCGATGCAGATGCTGAAGCGCGGGTTCCGCAATTGTGCCGTGAGCGGCGTCAAGCCGCTCAATCCAAACGCCGCGCGGCTGGTCGGGCCGGCCTTCACCCTGCGCTACATCCCGAGCCGCGAGGATCTCGACAAGCCGCCGTCGCCCAGCGATCCGCCCAATGCCCAGCGCATCGCGATCGAGGAGTCGCCTCCGGGCTGCGTGCTGGTGATCGCCACCGAGAGCAACACGCGTTCCGGCACCGTGGGTGATATCCTGGCGCTGCGGCTGAAGGCGCGTGGCATCGCGGGCGTGCTGACCGACGGCGCCATGCGCGACACGCCGGTGATCGGCAAGTTCGACTTCCCCGTCTACTGCGCCGCCGCCGCTGCGCCGCCCAGCATGGCCAACCTGCGTCCGGTGGAAGTGCAGACGCCGGTCGGCATTCGCGGCGTGCCGGTCTATCCCGACGACGTGATCGTGGCCGACGAGGACGGCGCCATTGTCGTGCCGCGGCACTTGGCTGATGAGGTGGCGCGCGATTCCTTCGAGCAGGAGCGGCTGGAGAAGTTCGTCGCCATACGGGTCGGCCAGGGCCATCCGATCACCGGCACCTATCCGCCCAACGACGAGACCAAGAAGCTCTATCAGGCCTGGATCAAGGCCGGCGAACCGGCCGGCGGTTGAGGAGGCGCTTCATGTATCGTTCGATCGCAGCCGCGCTGCTGCTCGCGCTGGCAGGCTGTTCCCAGGGAACGACCGTGGCGATGGCGCCGCCGGGACAGGATGCCGTCGGCAAGCAATTCGGCCCGCCGCCGCCCGGCACGGGCGCCGTCTATTTCTACAATCCGTCCACGGCCAGCCCGCTGCTCTATGTCTCGGTGGACGGCATGTATGTCGGCCAGCTCGGGACACGAACCTGGATGCGCACAGAGCTCAATGCCGGCCATCACAACCTGCGCTGCCGCGGCGGCAATTCGGGCAATGCGATCTGGATCAACGTAGCGCCGGGCGACATGCGCTTCATCGACGTGCAGATGCTTCCCGGCGAGGTCATCTGCACGATCCGCGAGACCGATCCGGGCACCGGCCGGGCCGGCGTGCTGAGCGGCAGCCGCGCCCTGCAGGGCCAATAGCCAACAGGTAACCTGCCTGAAACGAAGAGACGGTATCGTCCGGTGACGTGACCGGATCGATATCGACCTTGTCCTGCGGCCTGTTCGTGCTGGTGGTCCTGCTTGGGACCGCGCTCGACGGGAGCCTGCCGCTTGCGGCCTATCTGCTGAGTTTCTGGCACTACTACCTCTACTGGCTCGCCTTCACTTTCGGTCGGGTCCCGTTTGGTGTTTTCAAGCGGGATGCCGTCGCGATGAAGGCCGTCTCGGTCGTGGCCCTGGCTGCGGCCTATCTCGCCGCCCCGCTCGACATTGCCTCGCTTGCGGTCATTGCCTGCGGGATCCTCCTGAATGTCCGGGCCGCGGCGGTGCTGGGAGTGGACCGGACCTACTACGGTCACGAGGTGGCCGGCCTGCTGCCGGCAAGGATTGCCGCCTTTCCCTATTCGCTGACCGCCCATCCGATGATCCTGGGCAACGTCGCGGCCTTTGGCGGCACCTTGATCAACCCGGGGTTCGCGCAGGACTGGTGGCCGCTGGCCGGCCTGCATGTCGCGTTCAACATCGGACTGCTGGCCATGGAACTCGCGGGGCGTGTGCCCGCGGTGCGAACGGGCGGCAGCCTCGTCTTCGCCGGCACCCTGGTCGGAGCGGTCGTCGCTGCCCCGCTGCTGGGCGTGGCGGCCGTCGCTTGCGCCGGGACCCTCTATCGCTGCTACGCGCAAGAAACCAAAAGGAGAGCCTCATGAACAGCACGCTTAACTGGGCGGGCCAACGCACCGAGACCCGGCCGCAGGTCCATGCTTCCCGGCACTTTCCGGCGACGATCGGCCGCTTCGACGAGCGGGCCGACCGGTCGGTGATCGACGGCCTCGTGCGATGGGTCGAGGATCACTATCGTGAGGACCTGCTGCTGCGGCCATCCAAGCATGTCTACATCCGCACCTTGCCCGACTTCGTGCGCGAACAGATCGACCTGTTGCG
>CAMAYC010000238.1 GCA_945862125.1 Reyranella massiliensis 521 | reverse complement strand
CTCGGTCAGCGACTGATGAATCTGGAAGGCCTTTACGCCCGGCTCGCGCTGCGCCTGCGGCAGGAACTTGCCGATGATGCCGACCAGAGCGTCGACTTCCTCCGGCCTTGCCTCCCAGAACGCCGTGACGACCAGGCCACTCTTCATCTCATTCAATTCGGCCATGTGATTCTCCCTTGGTGTGAGGAGCGATCACGATATCGGCGCATCCCGTCCGACGTTTCGGCGCCGATCGAAGCGATCAGGCCGTACGCTTGGAAAGCGATACCAGACGCCCGCCCATGACCGCGGCGGCGACTGCTGCCGTGACGAAGCTCGCCGGCACCCAAAAAGCCGCCTCGGCAATGTCCGCCCGGCTCAGGCCTGCCGACAGACCGGCGGCATTGGCGACGAGGCCCGAGAGAGCCGCACCGAGTGCGAAGCCAGCCTGTTGCACGGTAGCCATCGAAGAAGCGGCGAGATCCCCTTCGCCGGATCGCGCGCCGCCAATCACCCGCTGGGCGATGAACGCCCAGCACACGCCGAAGCCGGCGCCCATTAGAACGATTGCCGGCAAGACCAGCACGACAGGCTCGAGCGCCATCAGGAACGCCAAACCCGCCAACCCCATCGTCATGAGGACCGGACCACCGACCAGTAACCGACCGCTGCGCTCGCTCGGCGTGCCGGCAAGGATCAGAGACATGCCCGTCCAGCCGAACGAGGCACCGGCCACCATGTAGCCGGCGCCCAGCGGATCGAGACCGTGCAGGACCTGCAGGAAGATCGGCACAAAGATCTGCAAAGGGCTGTAGGCAATAGCGAGCAGCAGCAGGAGCCACACGCCCACGCCGGTCGGGGTGGCGAGCGAGAAGGCATCGGTCGGCAGGAGCGGCCGCGGTGCATGGCGGTCGATGGCGAGAGCCATCACCAGGGCCGTGACGGCGCCGGCGAACAGCGCGACCTTGGCCGGCACGCCCGGCGCGACAGCCATCGCCGACATGGCGGCGATGGCTGCGCAAATCAACATCACGCGCAGGACTGGCACGCGCGCGCCCTCGCTGCTGGTGGCGACGCGCGGCAAGGCGCGTAGAGCCACCGGAACCAGCGCGACCGCGATTGCCGCGACGGCGAAGAAGGCGCCACGCCAGTCGCCATGGCGGGCGAACAGGCCGCCGACCAGCGGACCAACCAGTATCGACAGACTCCAGGCGCCGGCCATCAGGGAAAAGCCCCGCGCCCACAGGTTCTCGGGAAAGGTGCTGCGCACCAGGACATAGGCGATTGCCGTCAAAAGCCCGCCGCCGAAGCCTTGCACGAATCGGCCGGCGACCACTTCTGCCATCGACGGAGCGAGCGCGCAGGTCAGCGCGCCGACGCCAAAGACCAGCGCGCCGGCACAAAACACGGTGCGCGCGCCGAGGATCGACGTCAGGTAGCCCGTGCAAGCCGATGCCACGATCGACGAGGCGAGGAAGGCAGTCGAGGTCCAGCTCATCAACGTGGCACCGCCGAGATCTTCGACGACACTCGGCAGCACCGTGGCCAGCATCAGCACGTTCATCGAATGCAGCAGAACGCCACCGACCAGCACCGACAGAGCCGGCAACCAAACCGGGCGCAGCAGCGCACTCCATCCAGTCTCGATCGGTTCCTCCGACATCGCGAGTGAGTGACCATGTTCGCTGGTGAAGGTCAAACGCCACCTTCCATACAGGTCCGAAAACCGCCAGCGGCGGTCGCGTGTCTGTGGCAAGGTGATGCGATGGAATTGCTCGACCGCAAAACCTACTATCGTGCCCTCCAGACCCGCGATGCGCGCTTCGACGGCCGCGTGTTCGTGGGCGTGACATCGACCGGCATCTACTGCCGGCCGATCTGCCCGTCGCGCCCTCCGAAATTCGAGAACTGCCGGTTCTTCGCCTCTGCCGCTGCCGCGCAGGAGGCGGGCTTCCGGCCCTGCCTGCGCTGCCGGCCCGAGATCGCGCCCGACCTCGCCTTCTGGCGTGGCACGGCTAATACCGTGAGCCGGGCCCTGGCGCTGATCGCCGACGGCGCGCTCGACGAGGACGAGGCCGGAGTCGAAGCGCTGGCCGAGCGGCTGGGCGTCGGCGCCCGGCAATTGCGTCGCCTGTTCAAGCAGCATCTCGGCGCCTCGCCCGTCGCGGTTGCCCAGACACGGCGTGTGCTCTTCGCCAAGCAGCTGCTGCACGACACAAGACTGTCGATGGCCCAGGTGGCACTGGCTTCGGGCTTCGGCAGCGTGCGCCGCTTCAACGAGACCTTCCGCGACCTGTTCGACCGGCCGCCGAGTGCGCTTCGGCGCCATCGCAAAGGCCAAGGGGGTGGCGCCGACACCTCGGCGCGCGACGGCGTGACGCTCCGCCTCGCCTACAGGCCGCCCTACGACTGGCCGGGCATGCTGGCCGCCCTCGCCGGGCGAGCGACGCCGGACAGGGAATGGATCGAGGACGATGTCTGGCACCGACGGATCGAACTCGACGGCATCCAGGGCACCGTGGCCGTGGCTCATCTGCCGGCCCGCAATTCGGTGGCGGTCACCATCCGCTTCCCTTCGGTGAAAGCGCTGCCGGCCATCGTGGCGCGTATCCGGCGCGTGTTCGACCTCGGCGCCGACATCGCCACCATCGGCAGCCACCTGGCGCGCGATCCCCGGCTTGCGCCCTTGATCGCCAAGCGGCCCGGCCTGCGCGCACCCGGGGACTGGGAACGCGAAACGGTCGGTGTTGCGGGCGACGACAAGGCGCCGCCGGCGTGGCGTCCCTGGCATGCCTATGCCGTGCAGCACCTTCGAATGGCGGGCCATGGCTGAGCCGCTCCAATTGCTCCTCGACCGTCTCGCGACTCCGATCGGCGAACTGCTGATCGTGGCCGACCGCGCAGGCAAGCTGCGCACCATCGACTGGAGCGATCACGAGGCGCGCATGCGCCTGCTGCTCGACCGCCAGTACGGCAGGGGCGCCTACACGATAGGCACGGCACGCGATCCCGGCGGGCTCACGCGCGCGATGCGGGCCTACTTCAAGGGGGACATCGCCGCTATCGACGGACTGCCCGTCGAGACCGCCGGCACGCCGTTCCAGCGGAGCGTTTGGCACGCGCTGCGGCGCATCAAGCCGGGCCGCACCATCAGCTATGCCGAATTGGCGCGCCGCATCGGCAAGCCAAGGGCCGTCCGCGCCGCCGGTCTCGCCAACGGCCAGAACCCGATCAGCATCGTCGTGCCCTGCCATCGCGTGATCGGCTCGGATGGCAGCCTCACCGGCTACGGCGGCGGCCTGCCACGCAAGCAGTGGCTGCTCGAGCACGAAGGCGCGCTGGACTGACCCTTGTTGACGTTCCGGCCGCTTGCCCATAAGAGCGGAATATGCCGATTCAGTTTACGATCGATCACAAGGCCCGCTTCGTCGATGCCCGGTTCGACGGAGTCATCGTCCTGAAGGACGTCGAGGATTTCTGCGACGACATCATCGGCCAGGGTGCCTTGCCCTATCGCAAGCTGATCGATGGCCGCACGGCCGTCGGCAGATACGACGACAACGATGTCATGGCGCTGGGGGCCCGCATGAGTGCCTATGCCACGATGGGCCCGCGCGGCGCGCTGGCGATGGTGCCGGCAGATAACGTCTCGCTCGAGCTGACCGACCGGCTCATCAATCTCGGCAAGGAGGGACGGCCGGCCAAGGCCTTCCGTTCGATCGACGAGGCCCGCAAGTGGCTTTTGGCCCAGCCTGAAGTCTAGAGTCTTTCTGGCTGAATCAGAATCGCTTTCCTCCCCCGTCATCGGGGGAGGTGTCACCGTCTTACGGTGACAGAGGGGTCCGACCCCATCGCCCTCGTAAGACGAGGGCACTTCCCCTTTGCGGACTCCGCAAAGGGGAAGAGAATGACCCCGACTCCGATAATTCAATCTATATCGGAAAGGCTCTGGATCTCAGGACTGGGGTTCCGGCACGTTGCGGCGCTTCAGCCGCAGGAGCGAGGCCGGCGCGCGGCCATCCTCGGCCGGCTGATAGACGACGCTGAACAGGGTTCGCGCCCTGGCGAGCGCCTCGCCGAAGCCCTTCTGTTCGCTCTCGAAGGCATCGAAGCCACAGCGCAGCATGAAGGCCGCCTGATCCTGCAGGACGCCGCCGGTCGCGCGCAACTCGCCCTGATAGCCGAAACGTCCGCGCAGCAGCCGCGCCTGGCTATAGGCGCGGCCGTCGCTGAACTTGGGAAAATGCAGGGTCACGAGATCGAGCCGCGACACGTCGGGCGCCAGCGCCTCGACCGGATCGGTGTTGCCGAGCGCCACGCCGACCGG
>CAMAYC010000237.1 GCA_945862125.1 Reyranella massiliensis 521 | reverse complement strand
CAGATCGACCGTCCAGGACTGGAGGTTGTGCGGGTTGGGCGCCAGCAAGGCCCAGGCGAGCGCCCGGCGCCGCGGATCGCCCTCGTCCGGACGGGGCCCGCGCCAGCCCTCGACGGCCACGGCCGGCATGGCATCCAGTCGCGGGACGGAAATTGCGGCCCCGGCCGCCACGACGATACCGCCACCCAGGATCCGGAGAAAAGTCTTGCGTGACACCGCCATCGAACTCTCCATATATATTCTATGGAATGTTCTTATATTCTTGGGAATATATAACGCAAGCGGAAAATATTCTCCGGAATGTTTAGCTAGAGGACGTGGGGCAGCCGCACCGACAGGAGGATGCCGAATTCGGCGCCGAGGTCGCAGCTGACGCGGGCGTGGACCTTGCCCTGCTTGTCGAAGAAGCGGCCGGCCGGCGTCACCGGAAAGACGCCCTCGTGCCAGACCCCGGGATGGATGTAGATGCCGAAGCTGCCGTCCGACCAAAGGCCCACGAACGACTCGGGCTCGAGATCGTCGCCGGGCCTGGCCACCGGCACGACGAAAGGCTTGCCGTCGAGCGGCCAGAAGAGCTGGCCACCATCGGGATGATAGTTGCAATGCCACAGCAGCACGCGGTCCTGGGACAGCGCCACGTCGGGCTGCGCCTTTTCGGGCAGGTCGCGGAAACCGATGACATAGTGCCCGCCCACCGCCTCGTTGCGGCCGAACAGCTCGTTGCCACGCCATTCGCAAGCGAAGACGCCCTCGGTCGTGCCGCCTTCAATGCCGGTGCCGGCGTCGAGCCGGCGCGAACCGGTGAGCGGCCACGGCACGATCTCGATCTTGTGCTTCTTTGGATCGCGCACGATCTCGCCGTAGCCCTTGATCGTGTCGCGGTTGGCGCGGATCAGCGGTACGTCGAGAAGCTTCAGCCCCGCCGGGATGGTGGGATTGAGATAGTCGAAAACAACGCCGTCGCTCATGTCGCTCCTCAGGCGGCCTTGCCGAGGTCCTCGCCGGCCAGCGCGCGTTCGATCAAAGATACGACATTGTCGCGGCCGTAGAGTTTGATGAAAGCGCCCATGCGCGGCCCCTGCTCACTGCCCAGCAGTACCTCGTAGAGCGTCTTGAACCACTGGCGCAGCTCTTCCTTGGCGAAGTGGCGCTTGCCGGTCTCGAAGACCTCGTTCTGGATGAACTCCGCGCTCTCGTTCTCGGGAATCTTGCGCAGCGTATCGGCGAGATCCAGAAGCGCCGCGCGTTCCTTGCCGACGGGCAAACGGAACTTCTTGGAGGCCTTCACGAAGTCCTGGTAGTAGGCGACCGCACCCTGCAGCAGCCGGTCGAGATAGGGCGCATTCTCGGGTGTGGCATCCGGCAGATAGCGGCGCAGGTATTGCCAGAGCACGTCCTTGTCGTCGGTGTGGGCGACGCTCGCAAGATTCATCAACATGCCGAAGGTGACGCCGGCCGCCTTGTTAGAGGGCGCGTCGCCATTGTGGATGTGCCACGCCGGGTTCTCCAGCGCCTTGGCCGGCTCCTCGGTCGGCAGCTTCTCGACCGCCGACAAATAGTCGTCGATGGCGCGCGGGATGACGTCGAAATAGAGCCGCTTCGCCCGCCGGGGCTGCTGCTGCATGTACAGGGCAAGCGACTCGGGTGGGGCGTAGCGCAGCCAATCCTCGACCGAGAGGCCGTTGCCCTTCGACTTGGAGATCTTCTTGCCTTCCTCGTCGAGGAAGAGCTCGTAGTTGAATCCTTCCGGCGGCTTGCCGCCCAGGATCTTAACGATCTTGGCCGAGAGCTCGGCCGAGGGGATGAGATCCTTGCCATACATCTCGTAGTCGACGTCGAGCGCGAACCAGCGTCCGGCCCAGTCGGCCTTCCACTGCAGCTTGACGTTGCCGCCGGTGACCGGCGTCTCGGTGAGCGTGCCGTCCTCGTCACGGTAGGCGATGGTGCCGGCATCGCGATCGAGCTTGACCAGCGGCACCTGCAGCACGCGGCCGGTCTTGGGAGAGATCGGCAGAAAGATCGAGTAGGTCGCGCGCCGCTCCTCGCCGAGGGTGGGCAGCATCACCGATTGCACCTCGTCGTAGTGCTGCAGCATGGCGAGCAGCATCTTGTCGAAGCGACCGGACTTGTACCAATCGGTCGCCGACTGGAACTCATACTCGAAGCCGAACGAATCGAGGAAGGCGCGGAGCCGCGCATTGTTGGCGGCGCCAAAACTCGGATGCTCGTTGCTGAAAGGATCGGGCACCGACGTCAGCGGCTTGCCGAGATGCGACGCCAGCATCTCCTTGTTAGGCACGTTGTCCGGCACCTTGCGCAGGCCGTCCATGTCGTCGGAGAAGCAGAACAGGCGCGCGGGTACGTCACTCAGGCGGCGAAACGCCTGGCGTACCATTGTCGTGCGCACGACTTCACCGAACGTGCCGATGTGCGGCAGTCCCGACGGGCCGTAGCCGGTCTCGAGCAGCACATAGCCTTTGGCCGGCGCTTTGTCGCCGACTCGGGTGACAAGCTTGCGGGCTTCTTCAAAGGGCCACGCGCGCGCGGCTTCGGCGAGGGAACGATCAATCTGGGACATGAAGCAGCCAAACTAGGTGCGGCGACCATTTGCGTCAATTGCAGGCCGGGCCCAAAGTGCCGCGCCCGCAATGACCAAACGCCCCCTTCTCCTCAGCCTCGGCGGCCTGCTGGCAATGGCCGCGGGCATCGGTGTCGGGCGTTTCGTCTATACGCCGATCCTGCCGCCGATGGTCGAGGCGCTGCATCTCACCAAGGCCCAGGCAGGCCTGATCGCCTCGGCCAACTTCATCGGCTATTTCGCCGGCGCCTTGCTGGCGACGGTGCGGCTGCCGGGCTCGCGCCGATCCTGGTTGCTGGGTTCTCTCGCAGTCACTGCGATTTGCCTGGCGGCGATGGGCCTCACCTCCAGCGTGCCGTTGTTCCTGCTGCTGCGGCTGGTGGCGGGCATGGCGAGCGCCTTCGCGCTGATCTTCAGCTCCGCCCTCGTGCTCGACCGGCTGGCAAGCGCCGGTCGCGGCGCACTTTCGGCCATTCATTTCGCTGGAGTTGGCAGCGGCATTGCGGTGTCGGCGGCGCTGGTCGCCCTATTGGTGAGCAGCGGCGCCACCTGGAGCAGCCTGTGGTTCACCAGTGCCGCACTGGCCCTCGGGGCGAGCCTTGCCGTCGCCTGGATGGTGCCGCCGGACTCCGTGGTCACCGGCACTGCGCCGCCCATCGCCAAGGCGCCTGTCTCCGCCGCCTTCCTCGCACTCCTCACTGCTTATGGCCTGTTCGGCTTCGGCTACGTCATCACCGCCACCTTCATCGTCGACATGGTGCGCGGCTCGGCAGGCATCGCCCATCTCGAACCTTATATATGGGTGCTGTTTGGCCTGAGCGCCGCGCCGTCGGTCGCGCTCTGGACATGGATTGGCCGCTCCTGGGGCGTGCTGCGCACTTTCGCCGTCGCCAGCCTGGTCGAAGCCGCGGGTGTGGCGGCGAGCGCGCTCTGGCTCCACACGACGGGCGTGATCGTGGCGGCGGTCTTCGTCGGCGGCACTTTCATGGGACTGACCGCGCTCGGCCTGATCGCGGCGCGCGAGATCTCGCCCAACGGGACCGGCGGCGATCCGCGCAGCCGCATCGCCCTGATGACCGCCTCGTTCAGCGCCGGTCAGATCCTGGGTCCGGCGTTTGCAGGCTATGTCTACGATGCCACCGGCAGCCTCGCGATGCCGTCCCTCGTGGCCGTCGTCGCCCTGGTGCTGGCGGCGCTCCTGTCCGTGGTGGCCGACGCTCAGCGCCGCGTTACTGCCAGGGCTGCCAAAGCCTCCTTCGCCGCGCGCAAGCCCGAGGCATAGGCACCGCCGACCCGCGTTGCCCACACCGGATCAGTCGCCTCGCCGGCAAAGAAGACCCGATCATGATGGGGCTGTGCCAGCACCGAGTGCTTGTCGGCATGACCGGGCCGCGCCACGGACCACGAACCGGTCGCGTAGGGATCCTTGCCCCATTGCGTGGCATGCGACTTGGCTACCGCGCCGCGCAGATCGTTGCCGTAGATCTCCGCCAGGGCCGACACCGCGAAGGTGACGGCGGCGCGACCGCCCTCCTCTTCGAGTGCGCGTGCATGGCTCCCGCCCACGAAGAGCAGCGCCGCCTCACGGCCGGCCGGCCGCACGATGGCGTCGAAGGCGCGTTCCTTGCCGGTGAGCCCCGTCACGTTGCGGCCAGCCGGCGCGTCGATCACCTGGCGCGCGAACAGGATCGCCACCTTGTTGAACGAGGCCATCGGCAGCTGGGCGATCGCGTCCCGCCGGGC
>CAMAYC010000236.1 GCA_945862125.1 Reyranella massiliensis 521 | reverse complement strand
CGCGGTCCGGAAGACGATGAAACGTCCATCGAAAAAGACCTTCACACCTGACGCACGCGGTCCCCTGAACGGGGTCCGCGTCGTCGATTTGTCGCGCCTGGTTGCCGGCAATGTGCTGACGCTCCAGCTCGCCGATTTTGGCGCCGAGGTGATCAAGATCGAGCCGCCCGAGGGCGACACGTTGCGCTCGTGGCGGGTCAAGGGCATCGAGACGGCGTGGAAAGTCTATAGCCGCAACAAGAAGAGCGTGGCCCTGGACCTGCGCTCCGATGCCGGCCGCACGATCGTGCGCGAACTCACCCGGTCCGCCGCGATCCTGGTCGAGAGCTTCAGGCCCGGCGTGCTGGAGGACATGGGCCTGTCGCCCGCCGAACTGCACGAGATCAATCCCAAGCTCGTGATCGTGCGCATCTCAGGCTGGGGCCAGGACGGCCGCTTCCGCCATAAGCCGGGCTTCGGCACGCTGATCGAGGGCTATAGCGGCTTCGCCTCGATGAACGGCTTCGAGGACCGCGAGCCGGTGCTGCCGCCGATGTATCTCGCCGACGCCATGGCCGCGTTGAACGGCTATGGCGCCGTCATGGTGGCGCTGCGCGAGGTCGAAGTGAACGGCGGCAAGGGCCAGACGCTCGACCTGCCGCTGTTCGATCCGCTGTTCTCCGTGTTGGGGCCGCAGGCCGCGAACCACAAGCTCACCGGCGAGGTGAAGGTGAGGAGCGGCAGTCGCTCGACCAATGCAGCACCTCGCAACGTCTACCAGACCAGGGACGGCCACTGGGTCTGTCTCTCGGCATCGACCCAGGGCATGGCCGAGCGTGTCCTGGTCAAGATCGGCCGGCCGGAGCTGGTGAAGGATCCGCGCTTTTCCACCAATATCGAGCGCGTCAGGAACGGCATTGAACTGGACCGAATCATCGGCGGCTTCATCGCGGAGCGCGATCTCGACGAGAATCTGCGCTACTTCGACGAAGCCGGCGTAACCATCGGGCCGGTCTACGACATCTCGCAGATCGTGCAGGACGACTACGTGCTGGAGCGCGAATCGCTGATCGAGATTCCCGACGACGAGATGGGAGAGCTGCCGACCCATCCCGTGGTACCGCGCCTGTCCGGCACCCCGGGTGCCCTAAAGAGCGCCGCGCCGAGAATCGGCGAACACAACGAGGCGCTGCTGAAGCCGCTGCTGGGCGCGGCCGAATACGACAAGCTCTGCGCGGCCGGCGCCATTTCGAAAGGGAAGAAGAAGTGACCTTCAACGCCACAAGGCCCGTCCCACCGGTCTGGCGCTCGATCCTCTACGTGCCCGGCAACGTCCCGAAGTTCATCGACAAGGCACACGAGCGTGGCGCGGACTGTGTGCTGATCGACCTCGAGGACAGTGTTCAGCCGGCGCAGAAGGCCGAGGCGCGCGCCATGCTGCCGGAGACCATGAAGACGGTCGCCAAGAGCGGCGCCGACGTGTCCGTGCGCATCAACCGGCCGCTGCAGCTCGCCATTCCCGACATCGAGGCGGCGGTGCGGCCCGGCCTCACGGCGCTGTTCATCACCAAGACCGAGGGCGTCCAGCACCTCAAGCTGCTCGACGAGGTGGTGACCGACTTTGAGCGCGCCCGCGGCATGCCGGTGGGCGGCGTGGGGTTCGGCGCGATGATCGAGCATCCGCGCGCGCTCGCCCATATAAATGATATCGCCGAGCACGCACCGCGCGTCATCGCCATGATGCTGGGCGGCGAGGACTTCGCCCTCGAGACCGGCTCGCTCCCGACCGCCGATGCGCTCGAATTGCCCAAGCGCATGGTGGCTTTTGCGGCCCAGGCGCATGGCCTGTCGATGATCGGCGTCATGGGCACCGTCGCCGACTATTCCGACCCTGACGCCTACCGCAAGAGCGCCGAGCGGGCGCGCCGCTTCGGCTTCTCCGGCGGCACCTGCATCCATCCGGCACTGGTGAAGACGCTGAACGAGGCTTTCACGCCCCCGGCCGAGGACGTGGACTATGCGAGGAAGCTGATCGTGGCCGACGAAAAAGCCGCGGCTGAGGGCCGCGGCTCTTTCTCGGTCGATGGCAAGATGATCGACATTCCGGTGATTGACCGCGCCCGCCGCCTGATCGCGCGCTACGAGGCGATCGAGCGCCGCCTGAACAAGGCGGCGCCCTAGCCGGCTCAGTGCTTGTCGGACCAGACCTGCCGCTTCACGGCGTACATCAGGCCGGCCAGCGCCAACAGGAACAGGATGACGCGCACGCCGGTGCGCTTGCGGTCCTCCATCCACGGCTCCGAGGCCCAGGCCAGGAACTCTGCGACGTCGGAAGATTGCTGGCCGAGCGTGGCCTTGGTGCCGTCGGCGTAGGTTACCTTGTCGTCGGCGAGCGGCGGCGCCATGGCGATCTTGTGACCGGGGAAATAGGTATTGAAGTTGTCGTCCTTGGAGACCGAGAACTCCTTGATCTGTGCCGGCGTCAGCTTGTCGAAGGGCACGTAGCCGGTCAGCAGAGCGTAGATGTAGTCCGCGCCGCCTTCGCGCGCCTTGACGATCACGCTGAGGTCGGGTGGCGCCTTGCCGTTGTTGGCGGCGGCAGCGGCCAGCTCATTGGGGAAAGGCTTCCTGAAACGATCCGACAGGCGCGCCGGCCGCTCGATCGGCTGACCATCGTCGTTGAGGTCGGGCACGACGATGTCCTTGATGAGGCCCTTGACCTGAGTGTCGGTGAGCCCGAGCTCCATCAGGTTGCGGTAGGCCAGCAGCGACAGCGAATGACAGGCCGCGCATACCTCGGCATAGACTTGGTAGCCGCGTTGCGCCGCAGCACGGTCGTAGGTGCCGAACGGTCCCTGGAAGTGCCATTGGCGCTTTGGCAGAGACACCTCTGTCCCGGCCGCGAGGGCGATGGCACCGGCACCGGCGGTGAAGGCAGCGAGCGCAATCGCGCCGGAAACGATCAGTCTACGCATGGCGCTTACCCTGCCTTCTTCTTGAGTACTGCGTCGGCGATGCTGAGCGGCATCGGCAGCGGCCGTTCGATCTTGCCCAGGATCGGCAGCAGGACCAGGAAGTGGAAGAAGTAGTAGAGCGTGGCCACCTGCGACAGCGGAGTCCAGAACCCGGCCGGCGGATTGGCGCCGCATAGGCCGAGCACCACGACGTCGACCACAAGAACCAACATGAACCACTTGTAGATCGGCCGGAACGTCGCCGAACGCACCCGAGAGGTGTCGAGCCACGGCAGGATGAAAAGCACTGCGATGGCGCCGAACATGGCGATCACGCCGCCCAGCTTGTCGGGGACGGCGCGCAGGATCGCGTAGAACGGCAGGAAGTACCATTCGGGCACGATGTGCGCCGGCGTCGAGAGCGGATTCGCCTCGATGTAATTGTCCGGGTGACCGAGCAGGTTGGGCGAGAAGAAGATGAGTGCGGCGAAGATCAGGAAGAACACCGCAACACCCACACCGTCCTTGGCGGTGTAATAGGGGTGGAACGGCACCGTGTCCTGCTCACCCTTCACGTCGACGCCGGTCGGGTTGTTCGACCCGGGAATGTGCAGCGCCCAGATGTGGAGGATGATGACACCCGCGGTCACGAACGGCAGCAGATAGTGGAGCGAGAAGAAGCGGTTGAGTGCCGCATTGTCGGGCGCGAACCCGCCGAGCAGCCACACGCGGATCGTCTCGCCCACCAGCGGGATCGCCGAGAAGAAGCCGGTGATGACCTGCGCGCCCCAGAAGCTCATCTGCCCCCAGGGGAGCACATAGCCCATGAACGCGGTCGCCATCATGAGCAGGAAGATGACGACGCCCAAGAGCCACACCATCTCGCGCGGTGCCTTGTACGACCCGTAATAGAGGCCGCGGCCGATGTGGATGTAGACGACGGCGAGGAACATCGACGCGCCATTGGCGTGCGCATAGCGCAGGAACCAGCCGGCGTTGACGTCGCGCATGATGCTTTCGACCGAACCGAAGGCGACGCCGGCGTTGGCGGCATAATGCATGGCGAGCACGACGCCCGTCACGATCTGGCAGACCAGCGCCGCGCCCGCGAGCACGCCGAAGTTCCAGAAATAGTTGAGGTTGCGCGGCACGGGATAACCCGCACCGATCGCGTTGTAGACGAGGCGCGGCAGCGGCAGCTTCTCGTCCACCCACCGCATCAGCGGCTGCTTCGGCTCATAATGCTTGGCCCAGGGAAAGCTCATCTGCGGCTACCTCAACCCACCGTCACGACGGTGTCGGAGTTGAACGCATAATCGGGCACGTGCAGATTCTTCGGCGCCGGTCCCTGGCGGATGCGCGCCGCGGTATCGTAGGCCGAGCCGTGGCACGGGCAGAAATAGCCGCCGACCGGGCCCTTGTTCTCGCCCTCGCCCGCGCCCGGCGGCACGCAGCCCAGATGGGTGCAGACGCCCAGCGTGATCAGCCAGTTCTTCTTGCC
>CAMAYC010000235.1 GCA_945862125.1 Reyranella massiliensis 521 | reverse complement strand
CGCCGCCAAAGGGCACGCTCTTCTCCTATCCGAACCCGTACAATCATCAGGTTCTGTCGATCGCCGCGGCGCCTGCGCCGCACAAGATCGCCGAGCAGATCTACACCCAGGCGATCCAGACCCAGATGGTCGTCCGTCACGCCAAGGGCGAGGCGATGGACAAGACGCTCGACTGGGCAGCCAAGGAAATCGAAGGCTTCTCGCGCAACTAGGCGCAGGACTTCGAAACGTTCGGGGGACGCCGTCGCGAGACGGCGTCCCTGCGAGCGTAACGCATCGGCCAACATTGCCGGGAGCATCCAATGGCAGACGTCGCCGCCCCAAGTTCCATCGCCAGCGTGGCCGACAGCCGCAGCAGCCTGCACAAGCTCATGCAGCGCAAATCGACCATCGCCTTCCTGATGGCGCTTCCGCTGATCCTGCTGATTTCGATTCTGGTCGCCTATCCGGCGGGATACGCCGTCTACCTGGCGACCTTGAACAAAGGCATGACGCGCTTCGTCGGCTTCGGCAATTTCGAGTTCCTGTTCGGCCGAGACACCTTCTGGCTGGTCGTCTACCAGTCCTGCCTGTTCGCCATCACCGCGGTGATCTTCAAGGCGATCATCGGCTTCGTCGTCGCCCACTTCGTCCACAACATCCCGAGCAAGGGCCAGCGCAAGTGGCGCGGCATGCTCCTCGTGCCGTGGGTCATTCCGCCGGCCATGAGCACGCTCGCCTGGCTGTGGCTGTTCGATCCGTCCTACAGCGCGATCAACTACCTGCTTGAGCCGCTCGGCATCGATCGCATTCCCTGGACCGGCGAGGCCGGCTGGGCACGTTTCTCCGTCATCCTGGTCAATGTGTGGATCGGTGCGCCGTTCTTCATGATCATGTATCTCGCCGCGCTCAAGTCGGTGCCCGAGCAGCTCTATGAGGCCGCCGCCATCGACGGCGCTACCTGGTGGCAGCGCATCTGGTTCGTGACCCTGCCGATGATGCGCAACATCATCGCCATCACCGCGCTGTTCTCGCTGATCGTCA
This sequence comes from Reyranella massiliensis 521, assembly GCA_945862125.1. Lineage (GTDB taxonomy): Bacteria > Pseudomonadota > Alphaproteobacteria > Reyranellales > Reyranellaceae > Reyranella > Reyranella massiliensis_A. Next base: position 3,452 of record CAMAYC010000235.1, on the reverse strand, counting down.
CCTTCGCGAACTTCGACATCGTGCGCGTGCTCACGGCGGGTGGTCCGCTCAACAGTACCCACATTTTCGGCACCTGGGCGTTCCGCGTCGGCATCGAGGGCGGAGACATACCGCTCGGCGCCAGCGTGTCGCTGTTCATGGTGCCGATCCTGGCGGTCGCCGCCACGTTCATCCTGCGCGACATCACCAAGCGTGGGAGTGAAGTCTGATGGCCAACGTCGCGATCACGGAAGGCGCCTCGACCCGCCCCAACTACGGCAGCATGAGCCGCGACCGGCGGTGGGCGCTGCGCTGGTCCTATTTCTTCCTCGTGCTGTTTGCGATCTTCTTCCTGATGCCGCCGATCTACATGCTGATCACCTCGCTGAAGACCAGCCAGGAGATTTCGGCGGCCGGCAATCCGTGGTGGATCTACAATCCGACGCTGGCCAATTACATCGAGTTGCTGACCCAGAACCACTACCTGACCTTCTTCCGCAACTCCGCGATCGTGTCGGTGTGCGTGGTCGCAATCACCATGCTGATCAGTGTCATTGCAGCCTTTGCCCTGGCGCGGATGCGGTTCTGGGGGTCGGCGACGCTGGCGACCGGCGTGTTTCTGACCTACCTCATCCCGGAAACGCTGCTGTTCATCCCGCTGTTCAAGATGTTCGCCTGGTTCAACGAGACCTTCGGCATCCAGCTCATGAACCACTGGTGGACGCTGATCATCCTCTATCCGACGCTGACGGTGCCGTTCGCGACCTGGATCATGATCGGATACTTCGCGTCGATCCCCAAGGAACTGGACGAGGCGGCGCTGATCGACGGTGCCACGTGGATGCAGACGCTGACCAAGATCTTCATTCCGGTGGCGCTGCCGGGGATCATCGCGGCCACCATCTTCACCTTCACGGTGTCGTGGGCCCAGTTCCTCTATCCATTGGCTTTCACGACCTCGACGACGGAGCTGGTGTTGCCGGTCGGCATTATCACGACCCTGATCAAGGGTGACGTGTTCAACTGGGGCCAGATCATGACTGGCGCCCTCCTGGGGGCGGCGCCGCCGCTCATCATCTACGCCTTCCTCATGGACTATTACATCGCGGGTCTGACTGCCGGCGCGACCAAAGGGTAAGAGACAATGGCTCAAGTAACGCTGCGCAAGATCGTCAAGAAGTACGACGAAGTCCTCGCCGTTCGCGGTATCGACCTCGACATCGTCGACAAGGAGTTCATCGTCCTGGTCGGGCCTTCGGGCTGCGGCAAGAGCACGACCTTGCGCATGATCGCCGGCCTCGAGGAGATCAGCGGCGGCGACATCGCCATCGGCGGGCACGTGGTCAACGACGTGCCGCCGAAGGACAGGGACATCGCCATGGTGTTCCAGAACTATGCGCTCTACCCCCACATGAACGTCTACGAGAACATGTCGTTCGGGCTGAAGCTCAAGAAGACGCCCAAGGACGAGATCGACAGGCGTGTGAAGCAGGCGGCGCAGATCCTCGACATCACCGAACTGCTCGACCGCAAGCCCAAGCAGCTCTCGGGCGGTCAGCGCCAGCGCGTTGCCATGGGCCGTGCCATCGTGCGCGATCCCAAGGTCTTCCTGTTCGACGAGCCGCTCTCGAACCTCGATGCCAAGCTGCGCGTGCAGATGCGCACCGAGATCAAGAAGGTGCACCAGAAGGTGCGCACGACCACGGTCTACGTGACCCACGACCAGGTCGAGGCGATGACCCTTGCCGATCGCGTCGTGGTCATGAACGCTGGCCTGATCGAGCAGGTCGGCACGCCCAACGACCTCTATCATTCGCCCGCCACCAAGTTCGTGGCCGGCTTCATCGGCTCACCGGCAATGAACTTCATCCCCTGCCAGCTCGAGCAAGCCGCCGGCGCGCTCCGTGTCCGGCTCAGCGACACGCTGTCGTTCCCGGTCCCGGCTGACCGCACGGCGCGCTATACCAGCCACGTCGGCAAGGCCGGCCTGGTGCTCGGCCTCAGGCCGGAGCACATCGCCGAGACGCGTCCGCACACCGAGCCCAACCAGCACGATTTCGACATGATGATCGATGTCGATGAGCCGATGGGCATGGAGACACTGGTCTATTTCACCATTGCCGGCTCCGATATCTGCGGTCGGGTCAATCCCAATGCCGGGGCGACGGCTGGCAAGGTGATGAAGCTTCGCGCCGACCTCAGCAACATGCATCTGATCGACGACGCCACCGGCAAGGTGCTTTAGTAGTCCGATCTAAGAGTTAAGGAGAAATCGATGGCTACGTTGACGGGCAAGGTCGCCTGGGTGACCGGTGCTGGCTCGGGTATTGGCCAGGCGGCGGCGGTTGCGCTCGCGAAAGAGGGTGCGACCGTGGTCCTGACCGGCCGCCGCAAGGCGCCGCTGCAGGAGACGGCGGCCACGATCAAGAAGGCGGGCGGCAAGGCCGACATACTGGCGGGCGACCTGATGAAGGCTGCGTCCGTCACGAAGATCGCGAAGGCTATCGAGAAGAAGTACAAACGCTGCGACATCCTGGTGAACAACGCCGGCCTCAACATCCTCGAGCGCCAGTGGGCCAAGCTGACGCCGGCGAGTGCCGAGCTCGTGATCGACGGCAATCTGTCGAGCGCCTTCTACTGCTCGAGCGCCGTGCTGCCGATGATGCGCAAGCACAAGGATGGCGTGCTGATCCACACCTCCTCGATGGCCGGGCGCACTCCCAGCCTGCTGAGCGGGCCGGCCTACTCTGCGGCCAAGCACGGCGTGGTGGCGATGAGCCACACGATCAACATGGAAGAGTGCGTCAACGGTATCCGCTCGAGCGTGGTCCTGCCGGGCGAGGTGGCAACGCCGATCCTCGACAAGCGGCCGGTGCCCGTGACCAAGGGTGAGCGGGCGGAGATGGCGCAGTCGGAAGATGTCGGCGACCTGATCCGCTACGTCGCCTGCCTGCCGGCGCACATCTGCATCAACGAGGTCTGGATCACGCCGACCTGGAATCGCGGCTACGTCGCCAGCCTCGCGCGCGGCAAGTCCTGACATGACCGTTACCATCAAGGCGAAGGCACTCGAGGCCTTCGTCGCGGAGATCTTTGCGTCGGCCGGATGTTCGCAGGAGGAGGGCGGGCCCATCGGCCGCTATCTCGTCAGCGCCAACCTTTCCGGCCATGACAGCCATGGCGTCGTGCGCGTGCCGCGCTACGCCATCCAGAAGAAGAACGGCACGGTGGTGGCCGACGTCACGGTCGAGGTCGTGGTCGAGACGGTGACGCCACAGGCCGTGGGGATGTCCCGGCTTCTGTTGAAATTGTGAAGTAGGCGTTGCTCACCTTGAGCCTGTTAGGCTCGGGGTGTCGAATCCAACGAAGGAGAGCAACGCCGTGAAGAAGATTACCACATCAGCCGCCGGTGGTCCGGGGGCAATCGTCGAAAATGCTTGGCAGGATGTCGGCGCCAGCTTTGAGCGGTTTTG
>CAMAYC010000234.1 GCA_945862125.1 Reyranella massiliensis 521 | reverse complement strand
TCGTCCTTCAGCTCCTGGAAATTCTCGATGATGCCGTTATGCACCACCGCCACCCGGTCGGTGGCGATTGGGTGCGCATTGCGCTCGGAGGGCTTGCCGTGAGTCGCCCAGCGCGTATGGCCGATGCCGATGGTGCCGCGCAGCGGTTTCTCGACCAGCTTCGCCTCAAGGTTCACCAGCTTGCCCTGCGCGCGGCGGCGATAGATCTGGCCGTTCACCAGGGTTGCGACGCCGGCCGAATCGTAGCCGCGATATTCCAGCCGTTTCAGCGCTTCGACCAGCAGGGGCGTGACGGGCGCCTTGCCGAGGATTCCAATGATGCCGCACATGGGAGGGGATCCAGGAGGGGGGTTGGCTACTTCGTCTTCTTCTTGGCCTGCCCGGTCCTGGCCTTTTTGGCCGCCACCGCACGGGCTTTCAGTTTCGCACGAAGCGGCGCCGCCCGCCCCTTCTTTGTCGTCTGGCGCGCCCGGCCAAACGCCACGGCGCCGGCCGGCACGTCCTCGGTGATGACGCTGCCCGCCGTCACATTCGCGCCCTTGCCGATCCGCACGGGTGCCACGAGCGAGCTGTTGGAGCCGACAAACACCTCTGGCCCGACCACGGTCCGCCATTTGCCGTAGCCGTCGTAGTTCACCGCGATGGTGCCGGCGCCGATGTTGCTGCCGGCGCCGATGTCTGAATCGCCGAGATAGGCCAGGTGATTGGCCTTGGCGCCGCGCCCCATGCGGGTGGCCTTCAGCTCGACGAAATTCCCGATATGGGCATTCTGGCCCACGTCCGAGCCCGGCCGGATGCGGGCGAAGGGGCCAATGAGGGCGCCCGCGCCGATGCGCGCGCCCTCGATGTCGCAGAACGCCTTGATCTCGACGTTGGACGCCACCGTGACGCCGAGACCAAAACGCACGTTGGGTCCGATGCTGACATCAGCGGCGAGCCGCGTGTCGGCGGCGAGCCACACCGTGTCCGGATCTGTCATCGTGACGCCCGCCGCCATGGCCGCAGCACGCAGTCGGTTCTGCAAGGCCCGCTCCGCCACCGCCAGCTCGGCGCGCGAATTGATGCCCTGGAACTCCGTCTCCTCGCCTTCGACGGCAATGGCCTTGTGTCCGGCGGCGCGGGCGATGGCGACGGCCTCGGTCAGGTAGAACTCTTGCTTGGCATTGTTGTTCCGGATCGCCCCGAGCAAGGTCGCAACCAGGCGGCCGTCGAGGCACATGACGCCGGAATTGCAAAAGTCGATCGCCTTCTCGGCCTCGTCGGCATCCTTGCTCTCGACGATCTTTTCGAGCTGGCCACGCTGGACGATCAGGCGTCCGTAGGGCGATGGGTCGCGCGCGATGAAGCCCAGGACACCGACCGCGGCCTGTTCCTTCCGGCACGCGGCCACCAGGCGCTGCATGCTGGCCGTCGTCACGAGCGGCGCGTCGCCAAAAACCACCAGCACCGGCCCTTGATGGCCCTTTAGAGCGCCCAGGGCCGCCTTGGCCGCATCGCCTGTGCCCAAGGGGCGCCGCTGAACCGCGGACGGGTGGGGGGCGAAGGCCTGGGCCACCGCCTTGGCACCGGGCGAGACGACCCCCACGATGCGGCTGGGCTTGAGGCGGCCGACATTGTCGAGCACGTGGCGCAGCATCGGCCAGCCGGCCAAGAGATGCAGGACCTTCGGAAGCGCCGATTTCATGCGCGTTCCGGCCCCGGCTGCCAGCACCACCACGGCGATAGAGGATTTCATGCCCGTCCGATGCCACGGGCCGGGAGGCCCCGCAAGGCGGATGTGCTATGGAACTCGCCATGCATCCCAACGCCGACAATCTGATCTCCGCCCGCTTCGACACCGTGATCTACGATCTCGACGGCACCCTGATCGACAGCGCCCGCGACATGTGCGTGGCCGTGAGCCGCGTGCTGGCCGACCACGGCCTGCCGCCCATCACAGACCAGGACGCAAGGATCTTCATGGGCCAGGGCAGCAAGGTCACCATGGGCAAGGCCTTCGCCAAGAACGGCCGGACGCTCGACGACGAGGCCCTCTCCGCGGCCACCCGCGAATTCGTGCGCTACTACGAGGCCGATCCGATCAGCAACACCATCGCCTTCGACGGCGTGGCCGAGGTGGTCGCCCGCTTCTCCCGCCTCGGGCTGAAGCAGGGTGTCTGCACCAACAAGTTCGAGCGGCCGGCGCGCATCATCCTGGAACACCTGAAACTGATGCCGCCGATCTCCGACGTGGCCGGCGCCGACACGTTCCCGGTGCGCAAGCCCGACCCCAAGCACATTCTGATGCTGGTCGAACGCATGGGCGGCAATCCCCAACGGACCGTCATGATTGGCGATTCGATCCACGACGCCGAGGCCGCCCACCGCGCCGGCATCCCGGCCGTGCTGGTGAGTTGGGGCTATACCCTGAAGCCCGCGAGCGAGCTTGGGGCCGACGCCGTGATCGACCGTTTCGGCGCCCTGCCCGACACGCTGGGACAACTCGCGGTAAGACCAAGGGCCCGTTGACGATTCGGCCGCCACGCCCTATACGCGCCCGGTCCCGGGCGCTTAGCTCAGCGGGAGAGCACACCCTTCACACGGGTGGGGTCGTAGGTTCAATCCCTACAGCGCCCACCATTATAGATTAAGGCTTTTAGGCACATCGCCTAGAAGCCTTTTTTCTTGGATTTCGGCACTCGTTCGGCACTCTTGAAAGAGATGGCGTTCGCCGCCACGGCAAGGTCGTCGGGAACGTGGTGACCGTACACCTTGGTAATTGTCGCCATGCTGGTGGCGGTCAGGCCCGACACATCCCACGGCGACACGCGCGACCGCAGCAGCCACGTGATGTAGGTGTGCTTCATGGTGTGCGGGGTTACGCCCTTGATCTTGGCGCGCTTGCAGGCCTCCCGGAACGCACCCTTGACCGACTTGAGCCGGTCGCCACGGTGCATGATGACGTACTCGCCTTGGCGGTAAGCGTACGAGGCGTTCAGCAGCTTCAGCATGCGGTCGCTGGTCGGCGCGTTGGGCCGGCGCTTCTTGGTCTCGGGCAACATGTTGCCCTTCTTGTCACGCGGCCGGAAATCGATGCGTCCCGTCTCTAGGTCGACTTGGTCCCACTTCAGGGCGAGGATCGCTTCGTGCCGAGCGCCAGTGGCCAGCCCGATGCGGATGAACAGGTTCATGTACCGGAAACGACGCGGCAGCACGGCGCGGAAGAGCCGGATCGCTTCGGCCATCGTGAGCCAGCGTTCCTTCTTGGTGGACACCGGCAGGACCGGGATGTGCGGCGCGAGCTTCTTGAGCCGATGCTTCAGCGCGGCCCGCAACGTGTTGCGGTTGCGGTTGATGGTGGCGTTGGACCAGCCGAAATCACGGCGGTCGACTTCGTAGTCCTTGTTGCTGCTCGTCGTGATGTAGTCGACGGTCTTGCCCTTGTAGTATTCGACAAGATGATCGAACGCGTAGCCGGCCGTCTCGGTGCTCTTAATCTCGCCGCGCTTGTCGTCGTGATAGGTTCGCACCAAGTCGTCGATGTACAGCTCTTCGGCGGGGGCGTCGGGGTCAGCGTATAGCGCGGCTAGGTACGCGACGGCCCTTTCGTCCGCGAGCCCTTTATCAGTAGTGCGCGTCGACCAGCTCTTCGAGCGGCGTCCTTCCGAATAGAAGGCGTACCAGTTTTTGATCGGCTTGAGCGTTCCATAGCGTCGGAGCTGGTAGCTGGGCATGCGTGTGTGATCCTCGATTGGCGGTATTCTGCGATGCAAGTTGCCGGGTAGAAAATTCGGGTACCACTCCGAGCGAAGCCGATCTTACCAGCGGCGCGCAGGCTCTGGAGCAGGTCGACCGAGATGCGCAGCTCGGCGGCGGTCTCGCGTTCGGTAAGTTCCTGCAAAGTCGCACCTTGTGGACGAGAAAGACAGCGGGCCGCGCGTGCACTTGATTGCACACGGCGACTAGTGCCGCGTTGGCGACCTAAAGTTCAACAAGACATAAGAAATTTCGCGAGCGCGTTCGGCTCGCGACTTTCGCCACCTAAACCGCGCTTTGAGAGCCTCCTCCCCGTAGTAGGACGAACCAGCCCACTGATTGAGGGGGAACTCCTTGCCATCGCCAGTTAGCTGGGCAAGACGCGCCGCAGTCACACGGAATTCGCGTGTCGCTTGTTGGAGAGAAAGGTATCGGTTCATTTAGATGTCCTTGCCGCTGATACTGGTAGGCGAGTGGTGACCGCGAGCCTTGACGTCCTTGGACATCGAAGCCTCCAAGCGTGCCGTCCTAGACTTGCGGGGCTTCGGCAGTTCTCCGTCCTTAACCATTGATGGCATATGTTGAGAGACGTATGTGGTGGCCTCCTCGCGGCGTAGGCCAAGACGGGGTTGTGAGTTTACTCGCTCGCCTCGACGTGATCCGGTCACAGGATGGCCTGTGTTGATGCAATTGATTGCACCGCATCGCGTGACTTGTCCGGCGAGGGTGCTTGTAGATTTTTCGTATCCCGGCAAGCATCCACTACCTGGAGCA
>CAMAYC010000233.1 GCA_945862125.1 Reyranella massiliensis 521 | reverse complement strand
TGTCGCCGTCCACCCGTTCGTGCCGGGCGTCCTGTCACGGATTGCCGGCCGAAAGCCGGCCTGACCGCATGTTTTATGGGTTTTCCGGTTGGCGCTCCCTACGGGAAGCGTCGACAGGAATCTAGAAACCCAATAAAATAAGCCTTTTAGTCGCGCAGATCGAGGGTGCCGTTCAACGCCATGAACTCGTCCACGTAGCGACCAACTTCCGTGACCGTGTTCTTGCCCCGGACCTTGGCAGGCTTCCACGCTTGATCGTAGGCGTCCCTGAGCGTGAAGCTGCCCAGTGACGGTGGTGGCGATCCGAACCGTTCCGTGAATCGCTCCTCTTGGTCGGCCAGATCGATGCGGGCCACTTCCAGATGAAGCGTCTCAGTTGCCGCGTAGAGAGACCGCAACATCGCGATCAGCCGATCCCGGTCTGGTACGCTCAGTTCTTTGATCTGTTCAGAGCCGTGCACGGTGATGAACGTATTCCAGTCCTCTGCCGTGGAGAGTCGACCGGCGTACTGCTTGAACAACGTGTCGAGGTTGTCGTGGGTCATGGCGAGCCTGAACAGTTCCTGATCGTTCAGGGCCCGGCCCGTGACTAGCCGGTCGAAGTAGGTCTCGGCCTCGGCGTGTATCCGGGAGTAGTCGCGGCTCACCACCTTGCGATCCTTCGATCCGAACGACCGCCAGAAGGCTGCGCCTTTCACCCCCGTGGGAGGGCGGCGGTAGTACTGGTAGAGCCCGGTTCGGGCGTGCTTGCTGACGTATTGGGGAAGACCGTTCTCGGCTGGCATCCTGCCCACTGTGGCCCTTCTAAACCGTGCTTTTGTTAGCACGATTGTTAGCACCCTCAGGAATGAAAAGCCCCGAACCATAAGGGTTCGTTTGATTACGGGGCTTTCCTGAGTGCTTGGCGCTCCCTACGGGATTCGAACCCGTGTTTTAGCCTTGAGAGGGCCACGTCCTAGGCCTCTAGACGAAGGGAGCTAAGGGCCGGACGCGACAGATAGTCGAATGACCCGGCCCGTGCAACCCCTGCGACTTCGGGCGGAACCCCGGGCGTTGCCGCGGCGTTGACGTCAGCCGGGTTCATCCGGACGGGGCTTCGGAAACGAGTAGCATCGATCTGAGCGCTGGCGGATGGCGATCATCCCCCATTCGCCAGCAGCCCTGTCCGACATGGATCTTTTCTGGTCATGGATAACGGACCGGCAGTTGGGTACATGTCCTAGTCATGTCCCTGTACGAAGTCTTCGCCCTTGTCGCCCTCGTCGCCGCTGGCGGCTTTGCCTATTACCTTTACCGCTCGGACACACGACCGAAGACTCCAGGCGGGCAGAGACCCGAGCTTCCGGAAAGCCGGTCGATGTTCGCGCGAACGCCGCAAGATCAGGCCCGCGGCGGTCCTGGATCGGATACGCCCTCCAAGAAAAGTTAGAGGCGGGCACGCGGCGCTGCGGATCTCACCGGCAGCGCGCCGGCATGAATGGGCAACGGCGCCCGCAGCCGGCCTTCGTCCTCGCCGCCCCGCTTCTGCAATTGGACCATGAAGTACAGGGCCACGAAAATGACGCCGAGCGACAGCGTGGTCGCAACCAGCGCCGGCCCGACCTCTCCGTGGGTCGCCTGCAGCCAGAGCCAGAATACGCCACCGCTGACAACGATGACGACCACGAGGCCGATGGCGAGGATCATCATGCGAGCACGGGCCCTTTCCTCCTTCATCCACTGACGGGATGCTAATCGCTCTTAACAAATCGGAGGCGCTGCGGGGGATTTTTTTCAGTGCCGGTGCAATCTATGAACAGCCGGTATTTCCCCCATGACAGGGCCGCTAACCCCTTATAAACACAGCACTAGTGGTCCTTACCGGCGCCTCCACCAGATCTTCGCCCCAAGGCGGTCATGCCGCCGATCTCGCCCTCTTGGCGGTGGGCGGCAGCGCGCTGCTCATCGCCCTCATCCTGTGGTTCGACAATGCCCAGGGCGGGCTCACCGGCAACGGCGTGTTCAAGAGCCTCGAGCTGAAGCCCTGGGTTGTCGATCCCGCCTCGGCGCCGCTCTATCCCGCGAACTACCTTTTCTATCCGGTCTATGGCGCGCTCTGCCGGGTGCTCGATCTGATGGGCGTGTTCGCGGGCGATCCAAGGCGGCAGATCACGATCCTGAACGCGGTGAGCTGCAGCCTCTGCCTGTGCGCCGTCTACCTGATGGCGCGCGCGGTGACGGGCGACCGGCTGGTGGCGCTGCTGACGGCGCTGTTCCACATCGCGTCGAGCTTCGTGATGTTCCTCGCCATCGTGAACGAGGACATCCTGCCGTCCTACACCCTGATGTTCGCGGCGATGGCGCTGGGCGCCGTCTGGTTCGCGCGGCCGACGGCCCTGCGGGTGGTGGCCGTCGCGACGCTCTTCAGTCTCGCCTGGCTGTTCGAATGGCGGCTGATGTTCCCCACCCTGCCGGCGATGCTGGCGGCGCTCTGGTTTTGCGAGCGGCGGCCGGCGATGCGGTTTGCGTGGACCGGGCTGTTTCTCGCCACCATGCTGGCGATGGCCTGCGTGGCGGCGGTCGTGACGCTGGGACACAAGGGCGCCGTGGGGCCGCTCGATCTCCTGTGGACGGGCAAGGCCGTGAACTCGGTGTGGGCGGGCTTCACCTGGCCCAAGGTCGGCTACCTGTGGGACGGCATGGTGGCCTATCTGCTGGGCGCCGGCGTGGCCGCGATCCCCGGCATTCCGGGCTGGGACATCTGGCGCTACACCGCGACCGTCTGGATTCTGGCGATCGCCGCCGTCGCAATCCCGATGCTGTGGCGCGCGCGGCACGACAGCCGCGCCGTGGCGCTGGCGGCGGTGTTCGGCGTCACCTTCGCGGCCGGATCGGTGTTCAATCTCTATTCCCAGCCGCAGGATCCGCAGATGCAGATCAACGTCATGGCCTGGCTGACGCCGGGCTGGATGCTGGTCCTGCTCGCGGCCGAGAAGCGCTGGGGCGGCCGGGCACTCGCAGCCCTCGCCGCCCTCACGGTGACGCTGATCGCCTACAACGTCTGGAGCCTGGCGCCGCTGCGTGGCCTCGACGGCAAATGGCAGCAGGCGATCGAGCGTCTCGAGAAGCAAGCCAACCCGGCGCGCACGGTCTTCGTGCTGCACGACTTCGACTGGGCGATGATCTACGCCTCGCTGCACTGGGGAACGGCCGAACCGGGAGTCGACACTTTGGGTCCCGCCCCGCAAACGGTGCCGAAGTTCAAGTGGATCGGCTTCACCGGCCAGGTGCTGCGGCATCCGGAGTGGAGCACCGAGGCCCATGTCGCCGACCTCCGGCGCCAGATCGATCGCGCGCTGGAACTCGGCTACGAGGTGCTGCTGGCCCGGCTGTGGCCGATGGAGCAGAAGCAACTCGAGACGGAGACCGGCATGGTGGCCGACAGTGCGAGGCTGGCGGCGCTGCACCGCATGCTGCGCACCGACTACATCGCCACGCTCGCCTTCGACGACCCGGTCGCCGGGCCGTTCCACCGGCTCCGGCGCGCGCCAAATCGCTAGGGTGCGACGGCCAAAGGCGTTTCGCCGCCTACAGCGAAACGGCGAGCTGGATGCGGCGCTCGTCGAGGCCGACCGAACGTGCCGTATCGACGATCGCAGCCCAGGTATCGTCGGGCAGCGGCACGCCCTCGGCGAGCCGCTTGATCCGCATGCGCTGCTCCGGCTCGCCCGGCACCAGCACCTCGCCGCCTGAAGCGGCAGGCCTGGAGCTCTTCACGAAGTCGACGTACTTGGCGATGTCGGCGGGGAAGAAGCCCGAGGGATCGAACACCTTGGGATCGACGTAGAAGGACAGCATGCCGTTGGCGAAGCGGCCGCGCTTGGGATCGGTCGCGCCATTGCCGCTGAGCGATCCGCCCAGCATCTCGCACATGAAAGCGAGGCCGGAGCCCTTGTGGTCGCCGAACGCCTGGATGGCGCCGGTGCCCTTGGCATGTTCGCGCGGGCCGGTCGGCGTGTAGTCGCCGTAGAGCAGGTGCGGATCGGCGCTGGGCTTGCCGTCGGGGCCGATCAGCGCGCCGTCGGGCACCTTCTTGCCGCCCTGGCTCGCCACCAGCACCTTGCCCTCGGCCACGATCGAGGTGGCGAAGTCGAGGACCAGCGGATCCATGCCGGGACGCGGGATGCCGACGCAGTAGGGCGCGGTCGAGAAGCGACGTTCGACGCCGCCATAGGGCGCCACGAGCACGCTGCCCGAGGCGTTGACGAAGTGGATCGACACCAGGCCGGCTTCGGCCGCCATCTCGGCCCAATCGCCGACGCGGCCGACGTGGCCCGCGTTGCGCAGCGTCACCGCCGAGAGGCCGTTCTTCAGGCACTTCTCGATGCCGATGCGCACGGCCTGGGGGATGTCCCGCTCTTTGTTGAAAATAGCTCAGCAAGCATGCTCAGTTTTTGAGCCTATGCGGCCTTGGCGTGCAGTTCAAGGTTTGGGCTGATGGCGTGCCTGGCCTGATGGGCCAGAAGAGCCGCCCGCAGGACTGGCAGTTGC
>CAMAYC010000232.1 GCA_945862125.1 Reyranella massiliensis 521 | reverse complement strand
CGGCTCGCTCGTGATCAAGAGCGAGCCGGAGGCTCGCGGTCCCCATGATCGTGGCTCACCGCATCACGACGGATACATCTGGCGGCCCCGGCTCCACAGGGCGTCGATGCGGCGGGCTCCCCCGCATCGCGTGGCAAGCCGGGCAGGTTGAGCAGGAGCGCCAAAATTGTCACCCTTCAACGGAAAGCAGGAGGGGACATTCAGGATGAAGGGCAAAAAAGTTGCCGTGGTCGTGGGCGCCACGTCGAAATGGCAGGCCGACGGCCGCAACACCAAGCTGGCCCATGGCAAGGCGGTCGATGACAGCGACCTGCCGGTCGGCGTGCGCTGGGGAATCGGCGGGGCGATCGCGCAGAAGTTCGCGGCCGAGGGATTCTTCGTCGTGCTCACGACGCGCGCCGCGGCCAATGCCGCCGCCCTTGAAGCGGCGATCAAGAAGCAGGGCGGCGAGTGCATGACCGTCGAACTCGATCTCTCGAAACAGGACTCCGTCGCCGCGGCCTTCGCCAAAATCCGCGCCGATGCGGGCGATCCGCATGTGCTGGTCTACAACGCGGGCTATCTCGAAGGCCGCGACCTGCCGCCGGAGAAGGAGCTGCTCGAGCATATCCCGATAGAAATGTTCGACACCGCCCAGCATATCGCCAGCCGCGGACCGTTCCTCGTGGCCAAGGAAGTCCTGCCCGCCATGCGCAAGCGCGGCGAGGGGTCGTTCTTCTTTTCGAACAATTCGAGCTCGCTGCGCGGGCGCAAGCGCATGACCGGCCAGTCGCTCTACTATCCCAGGGTCATGATGCGCACGCTCGCTCAGGTGCTCACCGAGGAATATTCCGAACATGGCGTGCATGTCGCCAACGTGGTGATCGACGGTCTCATCGACTCTCCCGGCACGCACGCGCTGCCGAAGGCCAGGCAGAACCCCGAGCAGGTGATGAACCCGGTGAAGATCGCCGAGGCGTTCTATTATCTGCACACCCAGGACCGCTCGGTGTGGACGCACGAGCTGCAACTGACGCCGTTTTCGACCAAGCCGAGCTACTGATGACCAATTTCGAACGACTGACCGCGGCCCTCGACGGCAATGCTGCCCTGCAACGTCGCGCGGCGCTGGCGGCGCTGTCGCTCACGGTGATGAGCGGGGAAGTGGCGAGAACGTTAAAGATCGGTGCCCGCATCGCCGTTACGCCGGGCGCCGCACCCGGTTCCGCCTTCAGCCTCGCCACAACTGAAGCCAACTGGGCCGAGTTCGCCAAGCCCGTGCCCGATGTCGGCTTCCAGAGCCTGGTCGGCATGCAGCGCATGGGCCATCTGAAAGTCGCGGGCGATATGGTGGCCTACGGGCGCAATCTGATCTTCCTGGAGCAGCTTTTCGCAGCGCTGCGTCCCGATGCGCTGGCGGAGACGGTCGTGCCGGTGGGCGAGCCCATGATCGAGCCGGCAATTGGGCGCTACCTGCGGCTCGATCTCAATGGGCGGCCGCACCGGATCTATTTCGAAGAAGCTGGAGAGGGGATTCCGCTGGTGTGTCTGCACACCGCCGGCGCCGACGGGCGGCAGTATCGCGCGCTGCTGAACGACGCGGAGATCACCAGGCGCTTCCGCGTGATCGTCTTCGATCTGCCGTGGCACGGCAAATCCTCGCCGCCCCCCGGCTTCGAGCGCGAAGCTTATAAGCTCACGACCGATCTCTATGTCGATACCGTCATGGCCTTCTGCCGCGCCCTGAAACTCGAGCGGCCGGTGGTGATGGGGTGCTCGATCGGCGGCCGTGCGGTGCTGCATCTGGCGCTGCGTCATGGCGACTATTTCCGCGCGGCGATCGGGCTGCAGGCGGCGACGCATGCCGAGGCCGGTGCCGACACGCGGCTGCGCGATCTCGGCGTGCTGTTCAGGCCCGACGTGCACGGGCAGGAAGCCGCCGCGGGCTCAGTGGCCTGCCTGATCTCGCCGACGTCTCCCAATGCCGAAAGGTGGGAGACGCTGTGGCATTACATGCAGGGCGGTCCCGGGATCTTCATGGGCGATTTGAACTACTACTTTGCCGACGGCGATCTTCGGAACGGGCTGCTGGACGGGCTCGATACCAAGAAGTGCCCGCTTCATCTGCTCACCGGCGAGTACGATCTCTCGGCGACACCTGAGCTGACGGCGGAACTGGCCAAGCTGGTGAATGCCACGTCGTTCCAGGTGATGAAGGGGCTCGGCCACTTCCCGATGTCGGAAAGCCCGCAGCAGTTCAGGCGCTATCTGTTGCCAGTACTCGACAGGATTGCCGGGTAGGGCGGACGCGCATTTTTGCCGCCCCTCAAATTGCCCGATTCCTGATAGACACCCGGGCCATGAAACGGAACGAATGGAAGATCGTGGCCTCCCTCGCGGTCACGATATTGCTCGGCGGCTGCGGCTTGTTCGATGGCGGCGGCATCCCGCCGCATCTCAAGGAAGTGCGTCCAGGTGCGGACCGTGCGGCGCCCGTGGTGAAGGCGCTGCCGCCGCCGGAGAGCAATCAGCCGCACGAGGCCGGCGTTGCGCCGGCCGACGAGGCGGGCGGGGCCCGTGCCGCTACCGCGATCGGGGCGACGATCCAGGGTAAAGGCGGCCAGAAGGCCCAGAAGGAAGAGGTGGAGAAGCTGGCGAGCGAACTCTCCCGCAAGGCGCGGGAAGAACGCGCCGCGCGCGAGGCCGCCAGCGGCAAGGCGACGCCGCCCTCTCCGGAGTCGCCTGAACCATCAAAGGATTGACCGCGCGCTTCCACGGCCGGAGACTCCCTTCCGCATAAAAATGGAAATGGGGAAGGCCGCGTGGCGCAATGACAGACTGGTCCCTTCTCCTCGCGCGCAAACCCGTTGCCGACATCGTCGCCACCGCCGACCGGCGCATACCCAAAGTCCTCGGTCCCGTCAGCATCACGGCCATGGGCATCGGCGCCATCATCGGCGGCGGCATCTTCATCTTCACCGGCACGGTGGCGGCGCTGAATGCCGGGCCGGCCATCGTGCTGTCCTTCGTGCTGGCCGCGATCGCCTGTGCCTTCGTCGGCCTCTGCTACGCCGAGCTGTCGACCTTCCTGCCGGTTTCCGGCAGCACCTATACCTACACCTATGCCACGCTGGGCGAGTTCGCGGCCTGGATCATCGGCTGGGATCTGATCCTGGAATATGCCATCGGCGGCGCGGCGGTCGCCGTCGGCTGGTCGGGGTACTTCGTGAGCCTGCTGCAGGCGATGGGGCTCGTCCTGCCGCCGCAGTTCACGGCGGCGACGGGGCAGGCGGTGACCCTGGCCGACGGCACGACCGCCACCGCCATCGTCAACCTGCCGGCGGCGGCCATCGTGGTGCTGATCACGGCGCTGCTGGTCGGCGGCACCAAGGAATCGGCGCGACTCAACAACATCATGGTCGCGGTCAAGCTCACGGTCGTGCTGGCCTTCATTGGCCTCGGCGCCTTCTACGTGAACACCGCCAACTGGCACCCCTTCATTCCGCCCAACAGCGGCACCTTCGGCGAATTTGGCGTGAGCGGCATCGTGCGCGGCGCCGCTATCGTGTTCATCGCCTATGTCGGGTTCGACGCGGTCTCGAACTGCGCCCAGGAGGCGCGCCGGCCGCAGCGCGACATGCCCATCGGCATCCTGGGCTCGCTCGCCATCTCGACCGTGCTCTACATCGCCGTGGCCGCGGTGCTGACCGGCCTGGTGCCGTATCGCGAGTTGAACGTGCCCGATCCCGTCGTCCTGGGCCTGCGCGCCGTCGGCCTGGCCTGGTTCTCGCTGTTCATCGATTTGGGCGCGCTGATCGGGATCACCACCGTCATCCTGGTGCTGCTCTACGGCCAGAGCCGGATCTTCGCCACCATGGCTGCCGACGGGCTCCTGCCGCCGGTGGTCGCCCGCATCCATCCGACGCTGGGCACGCCCTGGATCAGCCAGATCGGGATCGGCGCCGTGGTGGCGGCCGTCGCCGCCGTGTCGCCGATTGACGTTCTCGCCGAACTGGTGGGCGTGGGCACGCTCTTCGCCTTCGTCCTGGTTTGCGCCGCGGTCATCTATCTGCGCCACCTCGAGCCCCATGCGCCCAGGCCTTTCCGCGTGCCGTACATGCCGTGGGTGCCGCTGCTCGGCATCCTGTTCTGCCTCGTGCTGATCGGCGGCATGACGCCCGCGACCTGGGTGCGTTTGGGCGTGTGGCTGGCAATCGGGCTGGTCGTGTATTTTGCCTACAGCCGCCATCACTCGCGCCTTATGAACAAGTGACAGCCTATGCCGGCCTGTTCGCGGCCTCGTTCCTGGCCGCCACGATCTTTCCCTTCCAGTCAGAACTGGTCCTCGTCGGCCTGCTGCTGAACGGCGACCATCCGTGGCCGGTGCTGCTCGCCGTGGCCACGGTGGGCAACGTGCTGGGCGCGGTCGTGAACTGGGCGCTCGGCCGGTTCTTCATCCACTTCCGCGACCGGCGCTGGTTCCCGGTGAAGCCGGAGACTTATGCAAAGGTCGAACGGTGGTACGCACGCTATGGCGTATGGTCGCTGCTGTTTGCGTGGCTGCCGATCGGCGGCGATCCGCTCACCGTGGTCGCGGGCGCCTTGCGCACCAACCTGGCGCTGTTCGTCGTGCTGGTGACGGCTGGCAAGCTCGGCCGCTACGCGGTGCTGGT
>CAMAYC010000231.1 GCA_945862125.1 Reyranella massiliensis 521 | reverse complement strand
GCCGGGTAGGCGCCCTTGCCGTCGCGGTCATGGAGCCCGGTGTTGTGGAAGGTGAATTCGGCGAAGGGCTTGCGGCTGTGCACCAGATTGTCGGTGAGATGCACGCCGCCGTGACAGTGGAAGCATTCCAGGCGTTCGCTGAAGAACAGCGCCTCGCCCCGCTTGGCCGACGGCGAGATTGCATCGGCCTTGCGGCCATACCGGTAGCGGTCGTAGGGCGCATCGGCGGAGATCAGCGTCCGCTGAAAAGCGGCGAGAGCCTTGGTGATGGTGCCGAGATCGATGGCGCCATCGCGTTCGGGGAACGCCTGCCGGAACATGGAAGGATAGGCCGGATCGGCGGCGAGGCTGCTGAACAGTTCCTTCTCGCGGCCGGCCAAGCCCATCTCCACCGGCGATTCTCCGAACATGGGAATCAGGGCCTGCTGTTCGAGGCGGGTGATCAGAGGATTGCTCCAGGTCAGCACCGGCAGGTAGGCGACATTGGCCAGGGACATGCCATTGCGCGGATGAGGATCGCCGGTGACGCCGGTCGGCGTGGCGCGGGAGTCGCTGAAGGCGTGCGCCTGCTCGTGACAGGTCGCGCACGACATCGAGCCGTCGACCGACAGGCGCTTGTCGTAGAACAGGTGGCGTCCGAGCTCGACCTTCGCCTCCGACATGGGGTTGTCGGCCGGTACGACCGGCGGCGGCAGCCAGGCGGGCAGTCGCCAGCGATAGCTGCCACCGGACTGCGACAGGGCGAGGGTGCTCGCGCTCGCCACGAAGACGAGCGCGAGCAGGAGGACCCGGCGCACCGCCTACTGCTTGACGCGGAAGAACTTCTGGCTGCCCGCCTGGCCGGCGAAGGTCAGGCCGAAGTTGCGCAGCAGCGGATTGCAGTCGCCGTCGCTCGGCGTCGACATGCAGCCGGCCGGTGTCTCGGCCTGGTTCGTGTCGACGTCGACACCCGCCAGCACCGACTTGAGGTCAGCGACAACCACGTCCTTGTCGGGATCGAAGGCAGCGAATTCGATCGTCGGCCGGTTCGGGTTGGCGCAGGCGCCGGGCGCCTTGTTCGGACCGTCCGCGGTGCACATGGTGCTGCCGAGATGGATGGCGAAACCCAGCCGGTTGCTGGCCGTGCGGTCGCCGAAGCGCGGCATGTCTCCGGGCTTGATGTCCTGTGGCCGGCCGTTGGTCGCCAGGTCGATGCGCAGGAACTTGTAGCCGGCCTGCCAGTTCCAGAAGAGCGACGTGAGGTTGAGCGGCGAGGGCGCAATCGTGGCGTCGGCATGATTGAGCGCGAACGGCACACCCAGCGTGAAGCGCAGGCCGCGGTAGTTGCCGGCGGGTACCGTGCCGGTCACGACGTCGCGCGTCTCCTGCGTGCCAGTGAGGCAGGGACCGGAGCGGTTCTCGAAGTCGAGTAGCGCCACGTTCTGGTGCTGCCAGCGTTCGTCCTGTTCGAGCTTCAGGGGCACGGACTTGCCGGAAGCATCGATCAGTTCGACGTCCGATACGTAGAACCGGAAGTCGGACGGGGTGACGCGTGAGCCGGTGGCGCCGATGCCGTCATAGGACTTACCGCAGGCGAACGGCTCGGTGCCGACGGTGGCAGCGAATCGGACGGTGATCTTGCGTTCCGCCTGCGCCAGCGCAGGTGAGGCGACCGCCGTCGCGAGTACGAGCGCGAACAGACAGGCCGTCGGTAACTTGGACGTCTTGCTCATGAATATCCTCCCGGGATTGTGGTGTGATTCTCGATTCAGGGGGCTGGTCCGCCGGCGTCGGGCAGTTCGGCCTCGCTTGTACTCGCCAGCAGAACGATGATCATGATGATGAAGCCGGCGAAAACGGCGATTGACGCGAACTCGAACCGCGCCAGATCCAGCATGATCACGATGAGAGCGGCAAGGTTGGCGATTCCCAGCGGCGTCGCGAGTGCACGCCCGAGCATTGCGAGCGCAGCCCGCGCCGTCTCTGCAAAGACGGACGTTGCCAGACGAGCCAGCAGAACCGGACCTTGCAGCAGGGCGATGACGGGCGACAAAACCCGCCCGACGGCTGCGGCGATCGACGCAGCCATTTGGATCGCCACCGAGCCGACCTGCCGCCCGACGAAGCGGGGCAGCGAGTCGGGCCGCGCGAGCCAGGAGCCGACCCACCGAATGGCGACCGGCACAAAGGCGAGCGAAATCCCCGCCGCCAGCCCGATCTGGCTGCCATGCAGGCCGCCGACGAGTGCGCCCAGCACCATGCCGAGGCCGCCGTTGATCAAGGCGGGAAGGGCGAGGGGCGAGCTGGTGAACCAACCATGCGGCTTCATGACTGCGCCCTCACATCTTGTGAGCGGAGCTGGCCGCGCCGATCGCCTCGACCTTGAGTTCGACGTCGATGCTGCCGGCCTTCTCGAACACCAACGTCACCGGCACCTTCGAATCCTTGGCGAGCGGCGCCTTCAGTCCCATGAACATGATGTGGTAGCCGCCTGGCTTCAGCGTCACCGTGGCGCCTGCGGGAATTTCCAGGCCCTTCTCGAGTTCGCGCATCTTCATCACGTTGCCGTCCATCTTCATCTCATGGACTTCGACCTTGTTGGACGCTGGACTGCGCGCGGCGATCAGGCGGTCTGGGGTCGTGCCTTTGTTGGTGATGGTGAGGAAGCCGCCGCCGGTCTGCGCCGTGGCCGGCGTGGCGCGCGTCCAAGGCTGAGCGATCTCGAGCGACCCCACTCGGTAGTCGTGCGCTGAGGCCGGAGCGGTTGCCGACAGGGCCAGGCCGAAGGCCATCGCCAGACTGAGAAGCGTGGTGGGACGGGTATGCGAACGGGACATGATGTACTTCCTCCTTGTTGGTCGTGAAGGCTCACTTGACGGATTGCGTTCATGCCGCCCGCCATTGTCTCTGCAGCAGCCGCTCGATGGCCGCGACGAGCAGCACGGAGAGACCGAAGATCGGCAGCAGGACGCACATCGCCGTGGCGCTGACGATCAGGGACCGCGGCCATGGCATGCGCACCTTGGGGGGGATGCCGAGGCCACGAAGCGGCTTGCGGATCCACCATGAGATTACGCCGGTGACGGTGAGCCAAAGCAGCGAGAGGACGAACGCGGTGTTCAGCCACAGATTGACCGGCCCGAAGTCGCCCTGGTGCACGTGGATGCCGAAGCCGACGATGCGCGGAATGAAAGGGCTCTCAGACCTCAGGAAGTCGCCGGTGATCTTTCCCGTCTTCGGATCGGCATGGAGCACGCGATCGTCCGACGGGGAGCCGTCGCGATTCATCAGGAAGAGCGGGGCCTTGGGCCATGGCGCCAGACGGATGATCAAGGTTCCGGCAACACCCCGCGCGCGCGCTTCGGCCGCGATCTCGTCGACCGGCCGCATCGCCGCGGTCATCTGCGCCACCGAGGCGCCGCCGGGTGAAAAGCCGGAGGGGCTTTTCTGACCGAGACTCGTCTGTATCCGCGACAGGATTTCTCCACCCCAGAAGGCAGTCCATGGCAAGGCGCTGACGAGGAAGAACAGGAACACGATCGAGAACAGCACCGCCACGGAGGCATGCAGGTCGCGCGTCAGGATGCGCGATCCGCGGTCGAAGCGGGGCCATAGCGACATCAGGAAGCCGCGGCCGCGTGGCCACCACAAGTAGAGGCCCGAAACGATCATGAAGATGGCCCAGCCATCCGCCAGCTCGAGCAGCCAGCTCCCAGGCTTGCCGAGCGGCCAACCGCCATGCAGGGCGCGCGTGATTCCAGGGAGCCACTCGGTGCTCGTCAGCGATCCGAGGACGCGACCATCGCCTGGATTGACGAACACGGGATAGGGGAGGCCCGCTTCGCCGAGCAACATCACGATGGTGCTGCGACGCGGATCGCTGGACAGCAATATCTCCTGCACCGGCGGCCCACCCTGTTCCATGTCCGATGCGGGACTGGCGGGCTTGACGCCATGACCGTGCCCGACAGTCGCCGATTTCGGGTGGAAATGCCTCGGGGCCGTCGCGAGTGCCGCCGCGAGCTGCGCGCTGGCCGGGACGGTCTCCGCCGACGGCGTGACGAAGCGCAATTCGGGATGGCGCCAATCGATCAAGGCTTCGGACCAGAGGTAGATGACGCCGGTGGTGCCCTGCCACAGCACGAAGGGAATCACGATGAGCGCCGCGAGGAAATGCCAGCGCCACAGCATGGCGTAGAGCCGGCCGCGCGGCTGATCCGGCAAGGGGCCGGCCGTGGCAGCGCGCTTGGCCGCGTCGGCGGGGAAAACTGACATTGATCGTCTTTCGGCTGAACAGATGACGCGCCACGAAGCGGCGCGCGGGGACGGCGTTCAGACGAAAGAGGGCGGCGCTCGGGGTTGGCTGGGTCCGTCGCGGATGCCGACGGGCGACAGAGCATCCGTCGTCGTGACGAGGTGGACGCGGGTCGCGACATGTTCGATTGCGACGAAAACGGTCGAGAGTTCGGCCAGTGCCGGTGCGTGGGCGAGGCCCAGGCAGCACTCGTGCATCTTGCCGCCGGTCGGCGCCTGGCCCTGGGTGTCGTCCTGGCCCGCTGCGGGCAGGCAGAAGACGCCCCACATTTTGGCGGCGACGTCGGGTCCGCCGTCGCGCATCAGGGCAGCGTGGGCGAGCGGCTGCAGGAAATTGAGGGTGATCGCAAACAGCGCCGCGGCGAATGCCGCCGCGCGCCAGCCCTGCTCGGG
>CAMAYC010000230.1 GCA_945862125.1 Reyranella massiliensis 521 | reverse complement strand
AAGCACATCATCGTCGAGCGGCGCCTGGTCGACGAGCCCAAGACGCTCGAGGACCTCAGCGCCAAGTACGGCATCAGCCGCGAGCGCGTGCGCCAGATCGAGGTGCGCGCCTTCGACAAGCTGCAGAAGGCGATGAAGAACATGGTGGTGGAAGCCGCCGCCAGGCCGACCACTCAGCCGGCCCCCGCGCACGGCTGAGCGACGCGGAACGTCCAGTAAGGTAGGCTCCCCCGGCACACCCGGGAGCCTACCATGACGACTTCGCCCATTCTCTACGAGACGCTGCCGAGCGGCATCGCGCGCATCGTCCTCAACCGCCCCGAGACGCGCAATGCGCAGGACACGGCGTTCCTCTATGCCCTGAACGACGCCTTCGATCGCGCCGCCCATGACGACACCGTGAAGGTGATCGTGCTGTCGGCCAGCGGTCCGCACTTCTCCTCGGGCCACGACCTGCGCGAGGTCGATGGCCACGGCAACATGGCGAAGCACGAGACCGTCTCGACCTGGGGCGGCTTCGGCAAGCCCGGCGCCGAGGCCCAGTATGCGCGCGAGCAGGAGATCTACCTCGGCTTCTGCGAGCGCTGGCGCAACATCCCCAAGCCGACGCTGGCGCTCGTCCACGGCAAGGTGATGATCGGCGGCCTGATGCTGATGTGGCCGTGCGACCTCATCGTCTGCGCTGAGGACGCCGAGTTCCTCGACCATTCGGTGGCGATGGGCGTGGGCGGCGCGGAGTTCTTCGCCCACCCCTGGGAGATGGGCATCCGCAAGGCCAAGGAGTTCCTGTTCACCGCCGACTGGATCAAGGCGGCCGAGGCGCACCGGCTGGGCATGGTGAATCACGTCGTGCCGCGCGCCGAGCTCGAATCGTTCGGCATGGCGATGGCCGAGCGCATCGCGCAGAAGCCGCTGTTCGCGCTGAAGCTCGTGAAGCAGGCCATCAATGCGGCCCAGGACGCGCAGGGCAGGGTGGGCGCCATGCAGACCTCGTTCGCGCTCCATCACCTCGCCCATGCCCACAACATGCTGGCGCACGGCAAGCTGGTTGACCCAACGGGGCTAATGCCGGCCATTAAGAAACATGAAAAGGCAGCGGACTAGCGGCCTTTTCGCAGCCTGGCCGCTCCTGTATGTTCCGGCCCATCATGAACGCCCAGAATATTGCCATCGTTGGCGCCACCGGCGCGGTTGGAGTAGAGATCCTCCGCGTCCTCGAGCGACGGAACTTCCCCGTCGCTTCCCTGAAGCTGCTCGCCTCGGCCCGCTCGGCCGGCAAGACGCTCGAGTTCAAGGGCAAGCCGCACAAGGTCGAGGAGCTGACCGCGTCGGCCTTCAAGGGCGTCGACATCGCCTTCTTCAGCGCCGGCGCCACGCGCAGCCGCGAGTTCATTCCCCACGCCAAGGCCGCGGGCGCGGTCGTGATCGACAATTCCTCCGCCTTCCGCATGGACCCCAACACGCCGCTGGTCGTGCCCGAGGTCAACCCTGAGGATCTCGCCAGGCATCAGGGCGTGATCGCCAACCCGAACTGCACGGCGGCGATCCTCGCCACGGCGGTGTGGCCGATCCACCAGGCCGCGGGCGTGAAGAAGATCGTCGTGTCGACCTATCAATCGGCTTCCGGCGCCGGCGCGGCCGCCATGCAGGAGCTCGAGGACCAGGTGCAGCAGCACGCCGGGGGCAGGGAAGTCACCAGGAGCGTCTTTCCGCACCAGATCGCCTTCAACGTCTTCTCGCACAACACCAAGGTGGCCGAGAACGGCTACAACGAGGAAGAGAACAAGGTCGTCGAAGAGACGCGCAAGATGTTCCACATGCCGGAGCTGGCGATCGTGCCGACCTGCATCCGCGTGCCGGTCCTGCGCGCCCATTCCGAGGCGATCACGCTCGAACTCGAGCGCCCGCTGTCGCCCGCGCAGGCGCGCGAGATCCTGGGCAAGGCGCCGGGCGTGAAGCTCGTCGACGATGCCGAGGCCAACCACTTCCCGATGCCGCTCGAGGCCTCGGGCGACCTCGACGTCCACGTCGGCCGTATCCGCGCTGACCTCTCCAATCCGAACGGCCTGGTGCTGTTCGTGGCCGGCGATCAGCTGCTGAAGGGTGCCGCCTGGAACGCCGTCCAGATCGCCGAGGAACTCGCCAAGCTCCAGGCGCGCGCCCAGGCGGCGGAGTAGCTCAGCTCTTCACCATCACTTCGATCAGTGTTGGCCCATCTGTCCGGGCCAGCGCCTTGTCGAGCGCCGCGTCGAAGCCTGATGCGGTGTCGACGCGCTCCGAGGCGAGGCCGAAGCCCTCGGCAATCTTGGCGATGTTCATCGGCGGGTCGTTGAAATCCATGCCGATCGGCGTGTCGTTGCCGTGGAACAGTTTCAGGCGGTTCTTCAGGATCTGGTAGCCCTCGTTGTTGGTGATCACGAAGATCACCGGCAGCTTCTGGTTGGCCGCCGTCCAGATCGCTGTGATCGAGTACATGGCGCTGCCGTCGCCGATCACCGCCACGACGCGCCGCGCGGGCTCGGCGATCTGCACGCCCACCGCCGCCGCGATGCCCCAGCCGATGCCGCCGCTCACATTGCCGAAGAAGCTGTTGCGATCGCGGAAGGGGAAGTAATTCATCAGCGTCGCGGTGCTGGTGAGCCCTTCCTCGACGATGATCGCGTCCCGGGGCAGCTTGTCGGTGAGCC
Source organism: Reyranella massiliensis 521 (assembly GCA_945862125.1). Taxonomy (GTDB): domain Bacteria; phylum Pseudomonadota; class Alphaproteobacteria; order Reyranellales; family Reyranellaceae; genus Reyranella; species Reyranella massiliensis_A. Next base: position 2,080 of record CAMAYC010000230.1, on the reverse strand, counting down.
GCATCATCGCCCATTCGGCCTGCAGCGGCTTTTCGCTCGTGGGCTGGGTGAGCTTGGCCGCGCGCGCCTTGCGCTGGGCAGTCCAGTTACGCGGTGCGATCTCGGCCAGCGAGGCCTTGGCGCGCTCGGCGAGCTGCGCGCCGCCCAGCCTCTTCAGGACCGGCACGAGGGCCTTCAGCGTCTCTTTCACATCGGCGCGGAGCGCAATCTCGGCCGGGAAATTCTTGCCCATCTCCCAGTCGCGCAGGCCCACCATGGCCACCGCCGTCGTCTCGGGCAGCGGCTCGGTCTCGCTCCACACCGACATTTTCAGCACGTCGGCGCCGACGCAGAACATCAGGTCGTAGTCGCTGAGCACGCGGCGCACGTATTTCTGGTCGCGGTTGAGCGCGCCCAGGTAAGCCGGATGCTCGGAGGGGAAATGCGCGCCCCAGGCCACGGTCTGCTGCAGCACCGGCGCGCCCAGCGTTTCGGCCAGCAGGGTCGCTTCGGCGAAGGCGTCCGACGTCGCGATCTCGTGGCCGGCCAGGATGACAGGCTTCTTCGCCGCAAGGAGACGCTTGGCGAGTTGTTCCAGCGCCGCATCGGACGGACGCACTGCCGTGTCGACGCGCGTCACCTCGCCCATGTCGATGGCGGCCTCGTTGTTCAGGATGTCGCCGGGCAGCGAGATGAACACCGGCCCGGTCGGCGCCGTGGTGGCGATCTTGGCGGCGCGCCGCAGGATGCGCGGCAGGTCTTCGATGCGGCTCACCTCCGTCGCCCATTTCACGACCGGCGTCGCGATCGGCACGAGGGGCGCGTAGAGGAGGGGCTCGGTCAGCCCGTGGCCCTGCTCCTGCTGGCCGGCCGTCACGATCATCGGCGTGCCCGACATCATCGACGTGTAGATCGAGCCGATGGCGTTGCCGAGGCCGGGCGCCACATGGACGTTGCACGAGACCAGCTTGTTGGAAGCACGGGCGTAGCCGTCGGCCATGGCGATGACCACAGCCTCCTGGAGCGCGAGCACATAGCCCATTTCCGGCGCCGAGCTCAGCGCATGCATGATCGGCAGCTCGGTCGTGCCGGGATTGCCGAACATTTTTACGACGCCTTCGTCGCTCAGCACGCGGAGAAAGGCGTCGCGGCCGGTGATGGTATTGGTCTTGGGGAGCGCGTCAGGCATCGTTTCCTCCGTTGTTCCGGCACGCTAGCATAGCGGCATGGCAATGGACTCCCTTCCGGACAAGCTCTCCCGCCTGCCGATATGGCAGGGGCCGGTGACGCTGGAGCCGCTGAAGGGTGGGCTGACCAATATTTCGTATGTAGCGACCGATCGCGGCGGCAGATATGTCGTGCGCTGCGGCGCCGACATTCCCGTCCATCACGTCTTTCGCGACCGCGAGCGCGCGGCCTCGATCGCGGCCTTCGAGGCCGGCCTCTCGCCCGAGGTCGTCTATTCCGAGCCGGGCATCATGGTGCTGCGCTTCATCGACGGCCGCACTTTCAGCGAAGCCGATCTCGCCGCCAACGTCGGCCGCATCGTGCCGCTCCTCAGGAATTGTCACACCAACGTCGGCCGGCGCGTGCGCGGACCGGCCAACGCCTTCTGGGTTTTCCACGTGATCCGCGATTACGTGCGGCTGATCGATGCCGATCCGAAATACCTGGCGCTGGCCGACGAGTTGGAGCGCGCGCAGGTGCCGATGCCGGTGGTCTTCGGCCATCACGATCTGCTGCCCGGCAACTTCATGGAGGGCGGCGGAAAGCTGTGGCTGATCGACTGGGAGTACGGCGCCTTCGGCACCGCCATGTTCGACCTCGCCAATCTCTCGTCGAACGGCGGCTTTGGCGAGGGAGAGGACGCCACGCTGCTCGATGCCTATTTCGAAGGCAAGGTATCGGCCGATCTGCGTCGCGCCTTCGCTGCCATGAAGGCCGCCAGCGCGCTCCGCGAAGCGCTGTGGGCGATGGTCTCCGATGTTCACCTGAAGACACCGGGCGTCGACTACGCGGCCCATGCAAACGACTACTTCCGCCGCTTCGAGCAACTCATAGCGGACCGCGAGCCTCCGGCTCGCTCATGAGTCCGAGCGAG
>CAMAYC010000229.1 GCA_945862125.1 Reyranella massiliensis 521 | reverse complement strand
GAAGAGGCCGGCCGCCGCATCCAGCGGGCCTGCGGCGCGCTCAGCTAAACTTGCACTGCTTTCTTCCCCCGCCGGCGGATTGACTCCCCCTGGCGGGGGTGAAACGATTTCCATGACAAGTAGGCTTCGCTCCGTCCGGAACGTTCGGTAGCGCTTCCTCTATCCGCGACTTTCGTCCGGAGCTTCTACGCTTTTGCGAAGAAGGAGGACGTTGTCATGGCCGATCTCAAAACGGAAACGATCACCGGCGGCAGGCCAGGTAGCGGCGCGCATCGCGTGGTGGCACTGTGCGGGCCGTACCTGTCGGGCAAGACCAGCCTGCTCGAGAGCATTCTCTACGCCACGGGGGCCATCGGCCGGCGCGGTTCGACGCGCGCGGGCACCTCCATCGGCGATGCCGCCGCCGAATCGCGCAAGCGCGGCATGGGCACCGAGATCAACGTCGCCTCGGTCGACTATCTCGGCGATCAATGGACCTTCCTCGACGTTCCCGGTTCGATCGAGTTCCAGCACGATGCCTTCGCGGCCCTCGCGGTGTGCGACGTGGCGGTCGTGGTCTGCGAGCCCTCGCCCGAGCGCGTCACTACCCTGGCGCCGCTGCTGAAATACATCGAAGACCGGCACATCCCGCACATCATCTTCGTCAACAAGATCGATTCGGCGGAAGCGCGCGTACGCGACATGCTGTCGGCCCTGCAGACCGTGTCGAACCGCAAGCTGGTGCTGCGTCAGGTTCCCATCCGCCGCCCGACCAACGATGGCGGCGAGGAGACGATCGGCTACGTCGAACTCGTGAGCGAGCGCGCCTACCGATACAAGAGCAGCGGCGCCTCCGACCTGATCGAGATGCCGGCGGAAATCCTGCCGCGCGAGGCCGAAGCACGCCGCGACCTCCTGGAAACGCTTTCCGAATTCGACGACACGCTGCTGGAGCAGCTCATCGAGGATATCGCCCCGGAGAAATCCCTGATCTACCGCGACCTCCATGACGAGTTCGGCGCCGACAAGATCGTGCCCGTGCTGCTGGGCGCCGGCGACCGCGAGAACGGCGTGCGCCGGCTGCTGAAGGCACTGCGCCACGACACGCCGTTCGCCGATGAAACCGCGAAACGCCGCGCGATCATGACCAATGGCGTCACCAACGGCTCGGCCGTGACGGAATGCTTCAAGGTCCTGCACCAGTCGCACGCCGGCAAGCTTTCGCTGTGCCGCGTCTGGTCGGGCGCCCTCAGCGAAGGCCAGTCGCTGGGCGGCCATCGCATCAGCGCGATGCTGCGGCCCTTCGGTCAGCGGCTCGACAAGATCTCCGAAGCCCGCAGCGGCGAACTCGTGGCGCTGGCCAAGGTCGAGGCGCTGTCGGCGGGCCAGACGCTGAGCGCAGCGGGGATCGCGCCGTCTGCCGACTTCCCGGCGCCCGCGTCTCCGGTGTTCGTCCTGTCGCTGGCCGCCAAGAACCGCAACGACGAGGTCAAACTGTCGGGCGCCCTGCACAAGATCGTCGAGGAAGATCCCTCGCTTGCCTTCGAGGCGCGCGGCGAGACCCACGAGCTGCTGCTCAAGGGCCAGGGCGAGATGCATCTCAAGGTGGCGGTCGACAAGCTGGCCGGCCGCTACAATGTCGCCATCGAGACCGCGACGCCGCGCGTGGCCTACCGCGAGACCATCCAGGCCGGCGCCCAGCAACATGCCCGCTACAAGCGCCAGACCGGCGGCCATGGCCAGTTCGCCGACATCAAGGTCGAGATCAGGCCACTGCCGCGCGGCTCGGGGTTCCGTTTCGTCGACAAGATCGTGGGCGGCGTGGTGCCGCGCAACTTCATCCCCGCGGTCGAGGAAGGCCTGGTCGAGTACCTGAAGGAGGGTCCGCTCGGCCAGCCGGTCGTCGACATCGAGGTCACCCTGGTCGACGGCCAGTATCACGCGGTCGACAGCTCCGAAATGTCGTTCAAGATGGCGGCACGCATCGCCATGAGCGAAGCCATGCCGAAGTGCCGGCCGGTGCTGCTGGAGCCGATCCTGAAGGTGACGGTCGCGGGCCCGAGCGACTCGACGCCGCGCCTGCAGCGACTGATCTCCGGTCGCCGCGGCCAGCTGCTGGGCTACGACACCCGCGCGGGCTGGAATGGCTGGGACGAGGTATCGGCGCTGATGCCGGAGGCCGAGATCGCCGACATGATCGTGGAGATCCGCTCGGTAACCCAGGGTGTCGGCACCTTCCGCACCGAGTTCGACCATCTGCAGGAGCTGTCCGGCCGCACCGCCGAACGCATCGTCGAGGAGACCAGGAAGCGTCAGGCGGCGTGAAGCCTCTTCCGGTCACAAGGTGGTGAGAACGGCCGCGCGCGTCTTTTCCCGGCACCGGCTTTCACCCACAGTCTCCTCGTGGAATTTTCCACGAGGAGACTATCGCAATGTTCAACAGACGGTCTTTGATGGTGGGTGGCCTGGTGATGGCAGCCGCACCGTCTCTGGCTCGCGTCGCGCAAGCCCAGGCTGGGCGCCCGACACTGGTATTCGTCGGCCACGAGCTTTGAGGCGGCTGCAAGATCTGGCGTGCCCAGTCCGAGCCTGATTTCCTCAAGTCCGACGCCTTCAAGAAACTCGACTATCAGGTCGTCTATCCGGCCAACGCAGACTTGGTGCCGAAGGAAGAGAGCTGGCCGGCCGCCGCGCGGCCGATCCGTGCCGCCTTCCTGGACACCGAAGAAGGCAAGTCGGCACCCGCGGCGACGCCGCGCTTCATCCTCTTCCGGGACGGCAAAGTCGTGCTGACCGTGACCGGCAACGCCGGCTGGAAAGACAAGATGTGGCCTGCGATCCAGGGCGTGACCGGCACGAAAGCTTAGGTCTCCGGCCTGGTTCCTCGGGGCCTGGTTTCCGACGCCGCCGAGTTGATCCATATTGCCCCCGTGGAAGCGTTTCACGGGGGCATATCCGGATGTTGAACAGACGATCATTCACGATCGCCGCCTTGGTGTCGGCCGCGACAGGGTTCGCGGGTATTGCCGCGGCGCAGACCGGCCGGCCACTGCTGGTGCTGGTGAGCGACGACACGTCGCCAGCCTGCAAGGTCTGGCGCACCCAGTGGGAGCCCCTGTTCCTCGCCTCGCCCGCCTACAAGAAGCTCGACTACCGCGTCGTCAATGCCGCGACGTCCAAACTGCTTTCCAAGCAGCAGACATGGCCCGCCGACCTGCGCTGGCTCCTCGATACGTTCCTGATGAGCCAGGTCGGCGTCGAGGAAGGTTTCGAAGTCCCCCGCTTCTTCCTGGTCCAGAACCGGCAGGTCACGATGTCGACGGCCGGCAACAATGCCTGGCGCGACGTCATGTGGCCCACCATCTTGGATGTGACCGGCACAAGCCCCTAGGAGCGGCGCCGGCACGATTGGAGGCACCCGATGACCAATGACCTGTTCCGCCGCCAGCTCGCCACCTACGCCTCGGTCCATCGCGACTGGCGCAACAAGGCGACGCACTTCGTCGGCATTCCCGTCATCGTCTTCTCGCTGTTGCTGATCTTCTCGCTCTGGCGCTTCGAGGCGGGCGGCCGCGATTGGCCGATGTCGCTTCCCATCGCAACCTTGGCAATCCTGGCGTGGATGGCGCTCGACCTCGGCATCGGCATCGTCATGGCCGTGGTCATGGCGCCGGCGTGGTATGCGGCCGAGGCGCTTGCCGGCGCGCTGGGCTCGCCCTCGGCGGTCACGGTGGCTTTCGCCGTGCTCTTCGTCGGCGGCTGGATGCTGCAATTCCTCGGCCATCACTACGAGGGCAAGCGGCCGGCGCTCCTCGACAACATCTTTCAAGGCTTCATCGGCCCGATGTTCCTGGTAGCCGAGACCATGGTGGTCATGGGCCATCGCCGCGACCTCGCCAGCGCCATGGGTACCGATGCCATGGGTGCCCACCCCTTGGGCAAAGGTGACGTCACGGTCCGGTGAGCAAGGTTGATTTGCGGCGGCCCCGCCGTCACGTCATGACAAGCGAGACGTGACAGGGGCGCAACAGGAGTTGGACGAATGCTGATCAAGCGCACACGCGGCTGGGAATTGCCCGAACGTCTGGCGACGCCTGAGGCTCATTACCTTCAGCGACGGGCGCTGATCGGGGCGATGGGCCTCGGCGCTGCCTCCCTGGCGCTGCCCGCGGCATCGTTCGCGCAGGACAAATCCGCCGATCCGTCGGCCGGCCTCTATCCGGCCAAGCGCAACGACAAGTACGGCACGCCCACGCCCGTCACGACCGAGCGGCTGGCCACCACCTACAACAACTTCTACGAGTTCGGCACCGACAAGAGCATCTGGCGCGAGGCGCAGAAGCTCGAAGTTCGCCCGTGGACGATCAAGGTCGGCGGCATGGTCGAGAAGCCGTTCGAGATCGGCATCGACGACCTGTTGGCAAAGATGCAGCTGGAGGAGCGGGTCTACCGTCACCGCTGCGTCGAGACCTGGTCGATGATCGTGCCGTGGAGCGGTTTTCCGGTCCGCTCGCTGGTCGAGCTCTGCAAGCCGCTCGGCAGCGCCAAGTTCGTCGTCATGAAGACCTTGTCTAAACCGTCGGTGATGCGCGAGCAGCGCGATCTTCTCTATCCCTGGCCCTATACCGAGGGGCTGGCGATGGACGAGGCGATGAACGACCTCGCCTTCATCGCCACCGGCCTCTACGGCAAGCCGATCCACAAGCAGAACGGCGCGCCGCTGCGCCTCGTGGCGCCCTGGAAGTACGGCTTCAAGAACGTGAAGTCGATCGTCAGCATCGATTTCACCGACAAGAAGCCGGTCTCGTTCTGGGAAAAGCT
>CAMAYC010000228.1 GCA_945862125.1 Reyranella massiliensis 521 | reverse complement strand
GTGTGAAATCGCGCGCAATAGTGACCCCCTGAGGGGTGGTTTTCGCGTCCAATTCTGCCCCCCCCTGATGGCTATGCCAGTGTCGCTTCCTTTTGAGCCTGTGTTGGCTCTGGGAAGGGCTGGCGGGGGTGATTGGCGTGGAGCTTATTGGGCAGATACGGCGGGCGTTTTTCGAGCATCGCCGGGCAATCAAGGAGATCTCGCGGGATTTGCGGGTGTCACGCACGACGGTGCGCAAGGTGGTGCGCTCGGGCAGGACCACGTTCAAGTACGCACGAGAGGTTCAGCCGTCGCCAAAGCTTGGCGAGTGGATCGGACCGCTGACGGAGATCGTGGAGTCGGAATCGAAGCTGCCGAAGCGGGAGCGGCGATCGACGCAGCGGCTGTTCGAGGAGTTGCGCGGCCGCGGCTATGACGGCGCGCACGACAGCGTTCATCGGTTCGTGAAGGAATGGCGGGAGGAACGAGCGCGGGTTCCGGCACAGGCGTTTGTGCCGATGAGCTTTGCGCCGGGCGAAGCCTATCAGTTCGACTGGAGCCACGAGACGATCACGCTTCAGGGATTGCCGTTGATGGTCAAGGCGGCGCACATGAAGCTGTCGCACAGCCGGATGCCGTTTGTGCGGACCTACTTCCGCGAGACTCAGGAACTGGTGTTCGATGCCCACGACAGGGCCTTCGCATTTTATGGCGGGGCCTGCCGACGCGGCATCTACGACAACATGAAGACGGCGGTCGAGGCGATCTTCATCGGCAAGGCACGGCAGTACAATCGGCGGTTCCTGCAGATGTGCTCGCACCATCTGATCGAGCCGGTAGCCTGCACCCCGGCCTCGGGCTGGGAGAAGGGCCAGGTCGAGAACCAGGTCGGCAACCTGCGCGATCAGCTGTTCCGGCCCAAGCCGCGGGTCAGCAGCCTGGACGAGCTGAATGGCTGGCTGGAAGACCAGTGCATCGCCTATGCCAAGCGGACAAAGCATCCGGAGTTCAAGGACCGGACGATCTGGGAGGTCTTCGAGGAAGAGCGCCCGAGCTTGATGGAACGGCGGGCGCCGTTCGACGGCTTTGTCGAGAAGGCGGTGCGAGCGACGACGACCTGCCTGATCACGGCGGATCATAATCGCTACAGCGTCGATGCCCGCGCCGCCGGTCGGATGGTGCTGGTACGTTCCTACGCTGAACGGCTGGTCGTGCTGCTCGACGAAGTGGTGGTGGCCAATCATCTCCGCAGCTTCAAGCGCGACCAGGTGATTTACGATCCGTGGCATTACCTCCCGGTTTTACTGAAGAAACCCGGCGCTTTACGCAATGGAGCACCGTTCAAGGACTGGGGTCTACCGCCCGCCCTGGCGCAGGTGCGCCAGCGGCTCAAGCATCATCCCGACGCCGACCGGCAGTTCGTCAAGGTGCTGGGCGGTGTTCTCGACCACGGGCTCGATGCCGTCGAGGCCGCCTGTGCGGAAGCGTTATCGGCGGGCATCGCCAATGGCGACGTGATCCTCGCCGTGCTTGCCCGGCAACGCCAGCCTCCGCCGGTGCCCAGCATCACCACGCCGCATGCCCTGCGGCTCAAGATCGAACCGGTGGCCGATTGTGGCCGCTACGACAGCCTCAGGAAGGTCGCCTAATGGAACGCCACGAGATTCTGGACGCGATGAGCGAGCTCAAGCTCTATGGCATGCGCGCCAGCTTCGACGAGATCGCCGGCAAGGGCCTGACCCGGCGGGATGAGATCTATCCGCTGATCGCCAGCCTGATCCGTGCCGAGCACACTCATCGTCAGGCCCGGTCGATCAGCTACCGGATTAGCGGCGCCAGGTTCCCGGTGTTGAAGGATCTCGACAGCTTCGTCTTCGACGACACGCCGCTGGATCAGGGGCAGGTTCGTGAGTTGGCGACCGGCACGTTCCTCGACGCCAAGCGCAACGCCATCTTCATCGGCGGCACCGGGACCGGCAAAACCCATCTCTGCATTGCCGTCGCTTCTGCCGTGATACGTGCCCGCGCCAGGGGACGGTTCTTCAACCTCGTCGATCTGGTCAACCAGCTCGAGCAGGAGAAGGCCGCGGGCAAAAGCGGCAGGCTGGCCGAGAAACTGCTGCGCCACGATCTCATCGTCATCGACGAACTCGGTTATCTCCCGTTCAGCCAATCCGGCGGACAGCTGCTGTTCCATCTGATCAGCAAACTCTACGAAAACACATCGCTGCTGATCACCACCAACCTCGCCTTCGCCGATTGGCCGCAGGTGTTCGGCGACGCCAAGATGACCACCGCCATGCTCGATCGCCTGACCCATCACTGCGATATCATCGAGACCGGCAACACCAGCTGGCGCTTCAAAAACCGCAGCTGAAAAACCCTCCCCCAGACCCCCACCCGGGCTTATCCCACGTGGGTACACAGGGACCTCCCACGCGCCTCGCGTCCGCGTGCGTGAGGCGCTCCCGCGACGCGCGTGGGCCCCTCCTGTGCACTACGGGGATAAGCCCATTCCTGACCTCCCAGAGGGGTCACGATTGGACGCGAAAAGGGGGTCACGGTTGGAAGCGAATTGACACTCAAAAGTCTAAAATGCCGAGCAAGTGTAGCGTTCGTTGTGCCGCAGTCATAACGTCATCGGCATGCTCACGCTTCTGTTCGCCCTCGGTTCCCTGCTCTCGTTTCGGGTTCGTGGTCGCCTCACCCTGGAGCTCGAACTCGTCGCCCTGCGACATCAGTTGACGGTCCTGCGGCGGCAACATACCGGCCTGCACTATCGCTACGAGCGTCGCGCGGCCTGAACCGTTTGCCGTGACTGACCCTGCACCGCCGTCGCGGTGCCGGGCGTGTCGCCGGCCGCTATTGCGTCGCTCGGAGGCAGGCGCGCTAAGAACCCATGCATGGAGACTACGCTGCAAGAGATGAGCTGCGTTGCAAGAGAGCGGAGCTCTATTCGATTGCCGAATTTCGTCGACCGCAGTCTTCATCGACAAAATTCCTGGCTGGATGGACTTTCGAGCATGGACAGCCGTCTTGGCTCGGCGCCTAGCGGATGGACGGAGGACGAAAGTTCAGCCGCGCAGCGTCGCGCGCACCCCTTCCCACAGGGCAAAGGTGTCGGCATTGCCGCGGTCGCGCGCATCGCTGCGTACCGCGGTATTGACCATCACGAGCCGGCGTGCCGGGTCGACGAGAATGTACTGGCCGCGCACACCGAACAGGCCGAAGGACGGATCGCGGCCGGGCAGAATCCAAGTCTGGTAGCCATAACCGAAGGGCCGGCCGGTCTGTCCGGGCGTGAAGGCCGCCGCCGTCATGGCGGCGACCCACGATCTCGGGACCAACTGACGGGACGAGGCTTGGCCACCGTCGGCCAGTAGCCGACCAAGACGGGCATAGTCGCGGAGGACCGCGTTGAACCCCATATAGCCGATCTCGAGATCGGACCGATCGGTGAGCCAGGTCGCGGCGGCCTCCGCTCCCATCGGCTGCCAAACGCGCTCCTGCAGCACCGCGGTCAGCGGCCGGCCGAAGACGGAACGGCAGACCATCGCCAGAACGTAGGTCTCGGCCGAGGCGTAGTGCCAACGCGCGCCAGGCGTAGCGATGCGCTCGTTGAACGCACGAACGGCGGCGGCACCGCCCGCACTGAACCCGACGAAGGTCGCGCGCGATAGGCGGGCCGAATCGTCGTCCCCATCATATTCCTCGCGAAACTTCACGCCCGACGACATCGTGAGCAGCGCCCGGATCGGCGTACGGCCATATTCGGTGCCCTCCAGGGTCGTCGCGTAGGTCGCGGCCGAATCGCCGAGGGAGCGGATCAGGCCATCCTCGAGCGCCAGGCCAACCAACAGGGCAATGATAGTCTTGGCCATCGAAAAGGAGGTGAGACGCATGGCCTCATCACGGTCGTACTGGTAGCGCTCGACCAGGATCGTGTCGTTGCGGGCGATCAGCAGGCCGGTTACCGGATTGCGGTCGAGATAACCGTCGATGTCGTAGCGGCCGCCGCCAAGAGAAGCCGGGCTGGTATAGCGGATATCGGGTTCGCGTGCGGCCCGCTGCCAGGGCGAAGCCACGTCCGCCGCGCGGGCAGTCGAGGCGGGGAAAATGCCGTCAAGCCGCGAAAAGGAATCGACACTGTAACCCGGCTGCCACCAGGTCCGACGGTCGGCACGCGGGAACGCCGCCTGTCCGCCCTTAAGCATGGCGAGGTTGGGACCGCTTGCGCGTCGGCCGATGCCGTCGGTGAATACGAACGAGTCGGCGCCAGACTGCGCCGAACCGGCACAAGCGCCAATCAGCGGCAGGGCGAGGCTGGCGGAGGCGGTCGTAAGAACGGTGCGACGGCGCAAGAGCAGCGGAGTCAAGGATCGAGGCACTTCAGTTCGCTATAAGGCTGGGCCTGCCCTGCGTAAAGCAGCTCCTGATCCACCGTCCCCGTCACGTAGGCCAGGATGCGCGCCCAATCCATAACCGCCTCCTGCTCTGTCCTGACCCCGGCGACGGCGTCGTGGGCCGTCTGGAAATTGTACGGGGCCACCTCCGGCACCGCCACGCTGCCCCCGCGTGGGCGTTCGGCTTCCAGCCGTTCGAGTTTTTTGACCAAACGCGGTTCGGTGCCGCGAGAGATTGGGCGGGCTCCTGCGCTACTATCATCGTGAGGCGGCGTGATGGTGCGTCGGTCGGATCAGTTTTTTGGCCATACGGGATCGGGAAATGTGAGAGTCGTCTCGCCAAGTCATCCCGACAAAAGCAGCCGGCATGTAACGGCGCCTCTTGGAGCGTCCTCCCACTATGCTCCGCGTACAAACACTGGCTCGGATTGCAACCATGACTTCAGCGGCGCTTCGCTACCGCACTTTCATG
>CAMAYC010000227.1 GCA_945862125.1 Reyranella massiliensis 521 | reverse complement strand
TAGCCCTTGGTCGAGTAATGCGGCGCGCCGGTCGCCTTGACCGCGACGTTGGGCAGCTTGCCGAGCGCCACCAGCTTGTCGAGATGGATGAAGGCCTCCTCGTCCTGGCCGTGGCGGTTGAGGCCGCAGTGATCGACGATCAGCTTGAGGTTGGGGTGCTTCTCGGCGATGGCGCGGAACTTGTCGGGAAAGATTCCGCCCATCGTCGCGACCGGGATTCCTTCCTTCTCGGCGGCGGGCCACACCCAGTCGAGCAGGCCGTCATCCAGCCATTGCTGTTCGGCCGGCTGGAGCAGCGCCCAGCGCAGCCCCATCATGCCGGGCTGGTTGCGCCAACCCACGATACGCTTGCGGCTCTCGGGATCCTGCAGCGGGAACTGGCCCATCACGGCGAAGCGGTCGGGGTATTTTTTGGCAGCATCGAGGGCGAGCTGGTTGGAGGTCGGGTCCCAGCTATAGGGCGGATGGATCAGCGCCGCCGACACGCCGGCCTCGTCCATCTCCTTCAGGCATTCCTCGGCCGTGAACTTCGTAACCTTGCGGTGCAGGCCGGAGGGCGGCGTGACGGTCTGCGACCAGATATGAACCTGCGCGTCGACGATCCTCATTTCAGTCTCCTACTCAATTCGGTGTCGGCGCTGCAGGATCGAGGAGCTTCTCGCGCTTCAGCTCGCTCCACAGCTCGACCGGAATTTTGACGCTCATATGCGCCACGTTCTGCTTCACCTCCGCGACGCTGAGCGCGCCCGGGATGACGGAACAGAACGCGGGATGGAACAGCGGGAACTGCATGGCCGCGGCTCCCAAAGGCACGCCGTGGCGCGTACACACCGCCTCGATCTTCTGCGCCTTCTCGATCAATGCCGTGGGGGCCGCGACATAGTCGTGCGTGGCGCCGGGCTTTACGCCGCCGGTCAGGATGCCGGAATTGTAAGGTCCGCCCAGGATCACCGAGACATGTCGCTTGGTGCACTCGGGCAGGAATTCCTCGAGCGCGCCTTGTTCCAGCAGCGTGTAGCGCCCAGCCAGCAACATGCAGTCGAAGTCGCCCGCCTTGACGAAGCGCGTGCTGGTGTCGCTCTCGTTGATGCCGACGCCGATGGCGCCGATGATGCCGGCCTTGCGCAGCTCGTCGAGCGCGCGGTAGCCGCTGTCCATCACTGTCCTAAAACGCTCCTCGAGCACGGCGCGGTCCTTGGTGGTCCAGAAATCGACGTCGTGGATCAGGGCGATGTCGATCTTCTGCAGGCCGAGCCTCATGTGCGAGTGCTCCAGCGAACGCATGACGCCATCGTAGGTGTAGTCGTAGACTGGCGCGAAGCCGGGCAGGCCGTTCTCGCGAAAATCCGCCGGCGGCTTCTCGCCGGGCTTCATCGCATGCATGACGCGGCCGATCTTGGTCGACAGCACGTAGCTGTCCCTGGGCTTCTCCCGCAGCGCTGCGCCCATGCGCAGCTCACTGCGGCCGTAGCCGTAGTAGGGCGAGGTGTCGAAGTAGCGGATGCCGGCATCATAGCCGTCGTCGGTGAGCTTCACCGCTTCTGCATCGGGAATAGTGGCGCGAAAGCCGCCCATCGGCGCGCCGCCAAGGCCGAGCTCGGTGACCTCGAGTTTCGTTCTGCCGACCTTGCGTCGCTTGAGCGCCGTCATCTTCGTTTCCTCCATGAACGGGGACAGAGTACGAATTGCGTTCGGCCAAGGCCATAGGAGACACCATGAGCGATGAACGTCTCGTTCTGCACGGCAGTTTCACCTCGAGCTCGAGCTACAAGCCGATGCTCTTCCTGTCGCTCTCGGGCCTGCCGTTCTCCTTCCGCACGGTCAATCTCAAGAAGGGCGTGCAGAAGGAAGCCGCGCACCTCGCCATCAACCGCTACGGCCAGGTCCCGGTGCTGCGCCACCGTGGCCTCACCCTCGTGATGTCGAACGTCGTGCTCGACTATCTTGCGCGCACGGCGGGGCATTTCGAGCCGAAGACGGAACAGCATCGCTGGCAGGCGCGCGAGTGGCTGTCGTGGGAGAACGACGCCATCACCAATGTGGCGCGCGTCCGCCATTTCGCGCGCTTCCGGCCCGACGTGTCGCAGGACATCGTGAACTTCTTCCGGCCCCAGGCCGAAGCGGCCCTCGACTTCGCCGACAAGTCCCTGGCCGGACGCGAGTGGCTGGTGGGCGATGCCTGCTCGATCGCCGACATCGGCTGCTGGGGCCGCATGGTGTTCGCGCACGAAGGCGGGATGTCGATCGACACGCGTCCCAACCTTGCCGCCTGGCGCGACCGCCTGAGAGCGATGCCGGGCTTCGCTTTGCCCTACGACCTCATCCCCAAGAAGGACGCGGAGTTCGAAGCGCGCGCCTAAGCCGCTTCCTGCGCGACCGTCGGGCCGTCGCACTTTGTCGTCGTGCGGCGCAGGTCGCGCACGGCGTTGAGATCGTCGTAGCGCCGCACGCGGTGCATGGTGGTGCGGTTGTCCCAGATAACGAGGTCATGCCGGGTCCAGCAATGCGAATAGACGAACTGCTGCTGCGTGGCGTGCTCCATCAGGTCGCGGATGAAGGCCATCGCCTCGGGGCGCGGCCAGCCCAGGATCCCGCCGATATGGGCCGACAGGAAGATCGACTTGCGCCCCGAGCCGGGGTGCGTGCGCACGAGCGGATGGCGCACCGGCTTCATCATGGCGCGCTCGTCGGGCAGGTAGTTGGTGAAGCCGAGCTGCTCACGAGAGAAGATCTGCGAATGCTCGCAGATGAGGTCCTCGATCTCGGCCTTGGTCCGGGCGTCCAGCGCGTCGTAGGCCGCGCGCATGTCGGCGAACTCCGTGTTGCCGCCCTCGGTCACCACGATGCGACCGCTCAGGATCGAATAGCGCGCGGGGATGACGCGAAAGCTCGCGTCGGAATGCCAGAGCCGGTTGCCGAGTGACGCCATGCGGCGGCGGTCGTCGCGAGCGAGCTTTTCCCCATTCTTGCCGAGGTTGGACACGTCGGCGAAGGCGGGATCGAGCCGAAGCTCGGGTCGACGCAGGGTCGCGTTGGCGCCGTTCTGCAGCGGACCGAAATTCCTGGTGAACTCGATCTGCTGTTCGTCCGTGATGTCCTGCCGGGGCAGGACCAGCACGGCATGCTTGTCCATGCCCGCGTCGACGGCGGCGACTTCCGCCGGCGTGAGCGGCTTGCGCACGTCGATACCGGTCATCTCCGCTCCGACATGCGGATGGAGCGGGCGTGTCTCGATCGCCATGAAGACCTCCCGGGAGAGACCCTAGCGCAGGGCCGCCGCGATATTACCACCGTCCACGGTCGTGACAGCGCCCGTCGTCTTGCCCGCTTTGGCCAGCGAAACGAAGGCCTGGGCGACATCGTCGGCCGTTACCTCGAGGCCGAGCAGGTTGCCGCCCATATAGTCGGCCTCGCTGAGCCCGCGCGCCTTGGACCGCTGGGCGATCATCTCGTCGGTCAACAGGTTCGAGCGGATGCGGTCGGCGTTGACCGAATTGGCGCGGATACCGTCGGCGCCATGGTCGAGCGCATACTGGCGCATCAGGAAAAGGGTCGCGGCCTTGGGCAGCCCGTAGGGTCCGAAGTCGGGGCCGGGATTTACGGCCTGCTTGGAGGTATTGAACAGCAGGCAGCCGCCCAGGCCCTGCGCCTTCATGATGCGCACGGCGTTCTGCGCCACGCTCTGGTGAGCCCAGAAATTGAGCTCGAAGCTGTCGCGCAATGTTGCTTCGTCGACGGTGCCGATCTTGCCCTGCCAGGCCGCGCCCGCATTCGACACGACGATATCAACGCCGCCGTAAGTTGCCGCGACCTTGTCGAAAGCCGCGCGCACCTCGGCCGGCTTGGTGACGTCGCAGGCTACGGCAAAGCCCTTCACCTTGGACACGTCGCGGTCGAGCACCGCGACCTCGGCGCCCTCGCGCGCAAAGGCTGCCGCTGTGGCGGCGCCGATGCCGGAGGCGCCGCCGGTGACGACGACGATGCGGCGCGCCAGCGGCTTTTCGGCCGCCGCGCTGAGCTTGGCCTGTTCCAGCGACCAGTACTCGATGTCGAAGATGTCGGGCTCGGGAATGCACTGGTAGGTGCCCAGCCGCTCGGCGTCGGCGATCACCGCCACCGTCGTCTCGGCAAGATCGGCCGCGATCTTGGCATCCTTCGACGTATTGCCGAGACCGAACAGGCCGAGGCCGGGCACCAGCACGACGCGCGGGACCGGGTCGAGTTCCTTCTTGGCGGTCACGAGCTTGCCGTTGTGGCGCGTGAAATAGGCATGATAGTCGGCGGCGAATGTTTCCAGGGCGGCCTTGGTGTCCCTGGCGAAGACATCGAGCTTGCCGGTTTCGGGCACGGGCGCGATGAACGGCAGGTTCTTGGTGCGGATCGCGTGATCCGGCGTCACCGGGCCCTGCTGGCTGTATCGGGCGATTTCCTTGCCGCCGACGAAGGCCAGGATTTCCGGCCCGGTCCTGAACTCGAACACGAAGCGCTGTGCCGCCTCGCGTCCGCCGCTCTTGGCCGGCAGAGACAGCAGACCCCGCAGAATCGGCGCCACGTCGGCTGCACTGGCGATTTCCCTGGGCAGACTGGCGCCGGCGAAAATCTTGCGTGTCTCCTTGGCCAGCCGCTTCTCGGCCAGGGTCACGAGATCGATCATGCGCACATAGGCTTCTTCGGCCGTGGCGCCCATCGAGAAGATGCCGTGCTTCAGCAGGATCAGCCCCTCGACATCGGGATTGGCCTTGCCGACCTCGCTGCACTTCTTGGCAAGGCCGAACCCCGGCATGACGTAAGGCACCATCGCCGCGCGCTTGCCGTAGAGATCGCGCGCGAGTGCCTCGCCGTCGGGCTGGTCGGTCAGCGACAGCACTGCGTTGGAATGGGTGTGGTCGATGAACTTGTGCGGCAGGAAGG
>CAMAYC010000226.1 GCA_945862125.1 Reyranella massiliensis 521 | reverse complement strand
GGCGTGCGCTCGACATTGAAACGTTGTCCGACCATCGCGCGTCTCCCCACACGTCATCCCAGCCCGGAAGCGAACCACGCCGTGGGCGTCACGACAATCGGGGAAACCCGCCAATGAAGTGGGCGCCCAAAGGATTCGGTGGAGAACGCCGGCCGCCGGAGCACATCAAACGCGAAGGCTGGCAGGCCCAGCGCGTGCTGGTGATCGAAGCCGACGACGAGCGGCTGACATGGCCGGAGCGCGAGCTGGTCCGCCAGCTGGGCGAGAAGCTGTACGGGCAGAAGCCGAGACGACAGGAGAGCCGCCATGAATGACTGGACACCCGAGATGGTCGAGGAACGGTTGATCGAGGCAGCGTCGGTGCTGAGTCGCCTGCCGCCACCCCGCAAGCAGGGCTACTTCAGCACCTGGCCAACGATGTTCGTCGAGTTCGGCGATCTGGTAGGCCAGACGCCGGAGCCGATGCGGCCGCCGCCGCCGTCGGCCGCGGCCATCAGCCGGATGGAAGCGACGCTCGGCTGGATGCCTTGGCTCGAGCCCGTCGACGCGAAGATCGCGTGGCTACGGGCCAGCGGGACGCGGTGGAAGGAGATCTGCTGGGAAGTCGGCCTCGCACGGGCCGCGGCGCACGAGCACTGGCTCTACGCGCTCTGCGCCATCGCGTGGAGACTGAACGGCAAGGGGCGGGTGACGCACATCGGCAGGCGGCGGCTTATTGCGCGGGTCCGCTTTAGAGTCGTCAGCGGTCCTCCTGCGTAGCAGGCCGGACTGACGCGACGTGCCAGAAGGTGACCTTTCCGAGAGCTGGCAGAACTCGGTAGTGTTTGCTCAGCAATTCCATGACACTGCAACAAAGCTGCAGGTCACGGGCAGACATTCCCAATGAAAATTGTATTCAGCCGCAAGGGATTTGACAGTGGGGCCGGCGGGGTTCCGTCTCCGATCATAGCGGGCAGGCCAATCAGTCTGCCGATCCCCACTCAGAGACGCTCCACGACGACCTATGGCGATCTCGAACTTGGCGATATCGTCGAGCAGGTAACAAAAGGTCGTCTGAGCCGATTGAGCTTGTGCCATCATGACCCAATGTTTGAGGCCGGGCGCTGCGCCTTCGGCCAGACCGGTGCCGCTCAGTCGCATCTTCGCAATCAAGGTGTCGGCGTTGGCGACGTATTCCTCTTCTTCGGTCTGTTTGACGATGCGGGCGGGCGCGATCGGCATCATCGGATCCATGGCTATTTCGAGGTCGAGAGCGTGAATGTTCTCGGCCCCAAACCAGATGCTGCGAGCCAACCGGCCGGATTCTCCAGGCCGCATCCGCACATCATCGGTGAATGGAACCAGAACAATACAATCTATATCGGACGGGGTCATGTTGCCATCAACGCACATGCAGACCTGCGCCTGTCCCGAATCGGCGGACAGGTGAGCCGCTGGCGAGTGCCCCCGTGGCTTCAAACTGCCGGCTTGACCTATCACGGTCGGCCGGACCGATGGGTCGGGGAAGAGACGCTCGTCTCCGTCGCAAAAGGTCAGGAGTTTGTCTCTGATATCTCCACGACACCTGAAGCGTTGCCCTGGCTCGAACGTGTGAAAGCGCTCATTCGTGGAGACATCGAAGACGGGATTAACGCCCATGGATAAGTCACAAGTCATCTTGGTCATGCTTCGACAGCCGAAGCGCAGCAGACCAAAGGAGAAGCGGACGGACCCGTTGTGGGAGTTCGGGAGCTTTGGATGTACGAAGTGTCATCGCGGCAACGTAATGAACCCCAAGAAGCTGGCGGAACTGAATGGAATGCGCCTTGGCTTTGCTCAGAATGGTCACCTTGGCATCAAACTGGTTCACGTCACCCCGCCCGTGGAGACGCGGCGCCACGGCACGTTCGGCGAAGCGAATTGGTCGCCGCCTGACATGCCCCTCACCTATGCTTCGGCACCGCTCCTGATTGATAACGACGGCAAGTCGGATATCCCGGAACTGTGGGAAGAGATCAGCGACGCCCGTCGAAGAAGCGCCGTCGCGCGTTTCTCCAGCAAGTTCAGATCGCGACGACGGCCACTGGACGCAGCGCTGGGGCAAAAGATATTGAGGCTCTACGAGCGATTTCGGCAAACGCCTGGCTGCGTCTCAGAATCCTACGTCGATGCCATGCCGTACGAACCACCTCTTGTAGATCAACATCGCTGGGAAACGTACCGAGGGCTGCTGGGAAACGCGCCACCGTTTGAGCCGAGGGAGCGTGCTCGCCCTCGTGGTGACCGTTAGGCTTCCGCTTCGGTCATTCGCGTCGATTTTGTCATGTCCGCCGATGTCCGGTTCTCGGCCAATTCCGGACCAATCGACTGGCCGTTGCCTGCGCTCTGTCGTGTGCCGCTGATCGCGCCGACGCGATCGTTGAGCGCCGTCGGGAAAACTTCCCTTGCAGACACTTTTCGCGCAGACGGATTCGGCCAGACAAGGTAGATTTCTTGCTATGCTCGCCGGAGGCGCGCGCGGTGGGTATCGTCAACAACACGAACGAAAAGCCGGTGGCCACGCCTTGACGCGACCACCGGCTGATTGATCGAGCAGATGCTATTCGGCGATCCGATATACGCGACCGCGGTCGTCGGCCTTCTCTGACTCGACGTTGAGCCCGAGCTTCTTCTTGAGCGCGCCAGCAATGGCGCCCCTGACGGTGTGTGGCAGCCAGTCGAGCGCCTTGGCAATTTCGACGATGGTCGCGCCGTCCGGCTGCTTGAGCATAGCGATCAGCTGCGACTGCTTGCTTTCGGCGCGAGGCGTGCTGGCTGCCTTGGTGGCTGCCTTCGGTTTGGCGGCACCCTTGGTACGCGTGGCCTTCTTGCTGGTGCGTGCGGCGGTTGAAGCTTTCGACATGACGTGGACCCTTCGATGAAGCGGGCCACGACCGTCGCGGTCCTGCTACGAGCCCGAGCCCCGGTTGCCTCGGCAACACGGGGCGATGATGCCGAGAGGCTTGCTACTCGGCGTGCTCGCCTTCCTTGAAGGCGCTGTCGGTGATGCGCTTCAGCAGCTCGGCGTAGTGGGCGAGGGTGCCGACGTGGCCCCAGTTGATCTCGTCGGGGCCGACGCCGAAGTGGTCGTCGCTCAGCGCCGTGAGGCGCGCGAGCATCATGTCGATCTCCGCTTTGCGGGCGATGTAGGCGTCGAGGGCGGTGCGGCGCATGTCGGTCTCCGTTTCTGGTGACCGCATAAGCGCTTCAATCGCGGCACGAGCCAAGCACACAAGCGGATCATTCGATTGCTTTGTCGGGAGCAACACGATCATGGGATTACAAGCGCTACGGTCGCGCGTCACGCTGGCGAATCTGCGCACGGCGGCACTGCCGCCCAAAGTGGCGGACAGATTCTACTCTTCGCCAGCATGGATCGCACTGCGCGATCGTGTTCGACGTGAAGCAGATGGACGATGCCAGGCGCCGGGCTGCGGTCGCGCTGAGCGGCGCATGTTCGTCGATCACATCGTCGAGCTGAAAGACGGAGGCGCGCCGCTGGAGCGATCGAATTGCCAACTTCTGTGCCACGTCCACCATGCTTTGAAGACCGTCACCGAACGCGCGAAGCGCACGGCTCGGAGGCCGGGGGGCCTCTGATCCTTGGGACCTTTGGGACGCGCTGCCGCGTGGGGGCTCACGCAGAGAATTTTTCCCGTCTGCCAATACCTCCAAGAAAGGCCCCGTTTGGGGCCTCCAGCTAAAGGACAACAATGACCGCTAAGAGGGCGCAAAGCCGCCGTGCCGGCAAAGAACCCGGCGCGGTCGCCGCGACTGAGGCCAGGTGGCCGGCCGACGCCGTGGAGCGGCGGCCTGTGGCGGCTCTGGTGCCGTATGCGCGGAACGCAAGGGTCCATTCTGACGAGCAGGTCGCCCAGATCGCCGCCTCGATCCGGGAATGGGGATGGACAATGCCGGTCCTAGTCGACGAGGCCGGAACGATCATCGCCGGCCACGGGCGCGTGTTGGCAGCCCAGAGGCTGGGGCTGGCCGAGATCCCGGTGATGGTTGCGGCCGGTTGGTCCGAAGCCAAGCGGCGGGCCTACGTCATCGCCGACAACAAGCTGGGGCTGAATGCCGGCTGGGACGAGGACCTGCTACGGCTCGAACTGGGCGAGCTGAAGGGCCTGGGCGTCGACCTGGGCCTTACTGGCTTCGGCGAGCTGGAGCTGGGCAAGTTGTTCCCCGATGGCGCCGGTGATGGCGACCTGGACGAGGCTCCCGAGCCGCCCGCCGAGCCGATCAGCCGTCCGGGCGACCTCTGGATCTGTGGTGAGCACCGCGTGCTGTGCGGCGATGCGACGGTCAGCGCCGACGTCGAGAAGCTGCTGGACGGCGAACTGGCCGACATGGCGTTCACAGACCCACCATACAACGTGAACTATGCCAACTCGGCCAAGGACAAGCTGCGGGGTAAGAACCGGCCGATCCTGAACGATGCGCTGGGTCAGGGGTTCGAGGCCCTTCTCCACGCCGCCAGCGGCAACATGCTCGCCGTTACCAAGGGCGGCATCTACATTTGCATGTCGTCGTCGGAACTCGACACACTGCAGAAGGCGTTCCGTGAAGCCGGCGGTAAGTGGTCGACCTTCGTGATCTGGGCCAAAAACACTTTTACGCTCGGCCGCGCCGACTACCAGCGCCAGTACGAGCCGATCCTGTACGGCTGGAAGGACGGCGCCGACCACTATTGGTGCGGCGCGCGCGACCAGGGCGACGTGTGGCTTTTCGACAAGCCGCACAAGAACGACCTCCATCCGACGATGAAGCCGGTGGCACTTGTGGAGCGCGCGATCCGAAATTCATCGAAGAGCCGCGACGTCGTGCTCGATCCGTTTGGCGGTTCTGGCACCACGATGATCGCCGCAGAACGGACAGGACGGCGGGCGCGGTTGATCGAGCTCGATCCGAGG
>CAMAYC010000225.1 GCA_945862125.1 Reyranella massiliensis 521 | reverse complement strand
CAGATCGAGCTCAGCGTCGCCGACGACGGCATCGGCATGACCAAGAGCGATATGGCGAAGAACCAGGAGAGGCGCGGTTCCGACTATGTGGCGATCTTCGTGCGCCAACTGGGCGGAACGGTCGTCCCGACACCCGTGACGGAAACCGGAACGACGGTCCGGATCCGGCTGCCCTTCCTCCTCGTACCGCCGGAGCACGCAGCACCGCTCGCCGCATAGCGAGCAGGTTACGGGCCGGCGAAACGGGGTGCGGCTCGATCGAGCAGGGAAACGTTGACCGCCGTGCCCGAATGAACGAGCGAGCAGAACTCGGCGACGCGAGCGGACAGAGCATCTATGTGCAACGCTTCAGGTGAATCGGCGGCAACGGCCGCTTCCGGCATGGAAGGGACAGGTGCATCCCTTGGATCCTCGACCAGCGCGCACCCGCCGTGCGCCTTAATGGCCACCAGGCCGGCAGCCCCGTCAGAGCCTTCTCCACTCAGGACTACGCCTACGACGCGAACGCCATGGGCATTGGCGGCAGAGACGAACAAGGGATCGGCGGCGGGGCGGGTTGCATGGACTTTCGGGCCCTGATTCAACCGGATGCGGTCGATGTCGACGACCATGTGATAATCGGGAGGCGCCACATACACGTGCGACGCTTCGATCAACGCGTAGTCGGTCGCAAACGACACGCTGATGCGTCCGTGCCAGCCCAGGATTTCCGGAAGAATGCTGGGCGAAGCGCCACTGTGCATCACGACGAAAACCGAGGCGCCGCACTCTTGAGGCAGCGCTTCAATGATGCGCCGCAAGGGCATAAGGCCCCCGGTGGAGACGCCCACCACAATGATAGCGTGAGCGACCATCCAATATCTCCAGACTGGCCCATATCGCCAGACTCCAAAGATAACGGCGCGGAAGCTTCACTGTTCCCCGAAGAGCCGCGCGTAAAGAGTCCTCTATTGAACGGCAGGCGTTCCTTTGTGGGACTAGCGTTTGCCCCAGACTATGGAGGGGACCCCATGGATCGACCGTCGAAGGCGTGCCTTAGTCAGCATGAACTCACCGCGCTGCATCAACTGAGTTTCGATCCGAGACAGCCGATTTCGGACGGCCATCGACAGCTCTTGCTGTCGATGAGGTTGATCAAGCTGAACGCCGGTGCGCTGAGCCTTACCGGTGAAGGCAGCGAACGCCTCAAGAGAGAGCGGCCCGCTGACCGGACGCCTGTCTATCGTCCTCAGGGCTTACCAGCCAAAGCCTGACTCAGCGTCGGGCCAGCCTTGCCGTCGTTTGCCTGCGCCAATTAGCGCACTCTAACTGCAATAAAAGACGTTGCGTTTGAAGTGCAGTAATATTACGTCCGTGATGTGGGAAGGGAGCCGTTCCTGCCGGAGCCGCGTGGGGCGCGTCCGGTGGGGCCGGATCCATCGTCTGTTCAAACTCGATGGAGGTTATCGTGAAGAAGACGTTTGTCTTGTTGGGCCTTGCCGCCCTGCTGGCCGGCCCCGCCGTGGCACAGCAACAGCCGCCGTCGGCGGTCCCGCTCAGAGCCTGCGTATCGCAGTATGTTGATGTCCCCGGCCGCACGCCGGCCGGCCTGATCGCCGCCGGCTACGACATCAAGGCCGCCGTGACGGGTGGCCTGTGGTTGCAGAAGGACCGAGACGTCTTCTACTGCAACTCCTCCGGCCGTCTTGAGGACAAGCAGTCGATTTGCTGGCAGCTGCGCGAGCCGGCGGCCGGCGGCCTCTGCTGACTTGTAGCGTCGTCGGGAGCATGCTGTCGGGTGAAAATGGAGGAAGCCCATGCCCGACAGCCACGCGCCTGCCACCACGACGAGCATCGTCAATCATCTCGGCCCTGACAGTTTCGAGAAGGACGGGCTGCGGCCGTTCTTCGAATACCGGCCGCTCGGCCTGAAAGAGCTGACCGGCGGCAAGGTCGGCGCCCACGTGATCCGCGCCAAGCCCGGCAAGCACGCCGACGCGCCGCGCCACACCCATGCGCTCAGCTTCCAGTTCGTCTACGTGCTGAAGGGCTGGGCGATCTTCGAGTACGAGGGCCATGGCCAGCACAAGCTCGTCGCCGGCTCGACCGTCTACCAGCCGCCCGGAATCAAGCACAAGGAGATCGATCACTCCGAGGATTTCGAGGTATTGGAAATCACCATGCCGGCCGATTTCGAAACCAAAGAAGTGACATGAAGGACTGTTGCGTGAGAATTCTCGCTGCGTTGCTTGCGTTCCTGCTGCCGCTCGCCGCCCTGTCGGCGGGCGCCCAGCCGCTGCCCAACGTCCCGACTCTCCAGGTGCCGCCGGGCGGCGCCACCGTCACCGGCCAGGTCGCGGCGAACGGGCGCAATGTCTACTCCGTAGCCGCCAACAGCCTGCAGGCGTTGTCGGTGACCATCGCCTCGCCGGGCAACAACGCGATATTCCAGGTCTACGACGTCGGCGCCTCGGCGACCGGAGCGACCGGCAGCGCGGTCGTCAGCGGCACGACGCTCTCCGGCGCCGGGCCCGCGGACGCCTCGATGGCGTGGATCGGCGTGATCCCGCAAACCGGGATTTACCTGATCGCCGTCGACAGCAAGAGCGGCCCCGCCAGCTATACGCTGACGGTCCAGTTCCAGTAGCGCGGCACCGCCTCAGCGGTGCGTGACCTGCCTCATCGGTGCGTGACCTGAATGAACTGGTTGTTGGTGTTGGGCCGGTAGCTGATGTCGTAATGCGCGGCCTTGGGCGTTGCCTGGCAAGTGGCCGCCGTTGATTGCATGCGTGGCAGATTGAATGTCGTCCAGGCATTGCCCTTGGTCATGTCGACATCGAGCTGGAAGGCGAGCGCCGGCGAGCTCTTGGCGGCGTCGGCGTACTTCCAGCAGATCCAGTTCTGATAGTTCGGCTGCAGCTTGACGTTCTGCCACTGCTGCTCGCCCCACTTGTAGCGATAGCTGATCGTCGCCTTGGTATTGTTGTGGATGCAGGCACAGCCGTGCGTCGTGTTCTGCGCCTGCGCACCGGTCGCGCCGATGCCGATCAGGACAGTCGCCAAAATGGCGACAAGGAAGGTCTTTGGTCCCCAAACCATTCGAATCCCCAATATATCTTCATTTGAAGTGCGGTAAATTTGCCAAAGAAAATCGGGCAATTCCAATGAAAATCAGGCCCGCGGCGCCTTGCAGGTGAAGTCGAGTTCGCGCGGGGCAAAGGCCGGATGCACGGAGGGCATGCCCGCTCCCGGGTCGGCTTTCGGCCACGCGCCGCTCGCCAGCTTTCTCTCGACCAGCGGCAGCAGTTCCTGGAACGCGACCCACGCTTTCAGCCGCACCCCGCTCTGCGTGGTGTGGATGGCATCGACGAACAGGTCGGGATCGCGCGGCATCAGCTTCGCCACGTCGAGAAAGGCCAGGTGGTGTGCCGCGGCATACTTGGCGAACACGCGGTTCTCGAAGGCGGCCAGTCGCTCGAGGTCGCGATAGCGGAACGGTGCGTAGCCCTGATTGAGATACTCCAGGATCGGCCGATGCCGGATCGGGTTCAGCACCATGCCGTCCTTCACCAGCCAGACGAACGAGGCCAACGCCAGTTCACCGCCCGCCGCCTCGGTGGTCGCGCGGATGCGATCGAGATCGCCCAGGATCGTCGACAGATTCACCGGCAGGTCGGGACGGCCGATGTCGGGATCGCGCTCGTCGACTCCGGCCGGCCACACGAGATCGTAGGCAGGCTTGGGCCATTCGCCGCCATCGCCCGGCACACCCGCCGGCGTGTCGGTCGCCGCAATCAGGGTCCGCAGCCGCCGCGCCAAGGTGAGATGCTTGGCGGCCTCGTCCAGCCAGCGCGTCCGCGGGTTCGGCGCCGGCGCCGTCGCGGGACGGGCGCAGGCGTCGGGCCGCGGTACCGACGGCGCGACGGTGCGGAGATCGAACTGGTTGGCGCCCTCGTAGTAGACGACGAGGTCGGGCCGCATCGGCGCCACCTCCTCGCGGACAATGGCTTCGATATCGGGCGAGCCGATGCTCTCGCGGCCGGCGTTCAGAATCTCGAAACGGAGATCGAGGCGCTTGGACGCCGCCCACACGTTGAGCCAGTGGCCGACATATTCGGGATAGGAGGCGGGAAAATGGTGCGCGGCGATCGTCGTCGACGCGCCGACGAAGGCGATGCGCACCGTCTTCGGCGTGCGCACGAAGGGCACCGGCGGCCCGCGAAATCCGTAGGCGTTGGTGACCAGCCCGTTGGGCAGCGTTGCATTGGGCATGAAGCGGTACCGAGGGTGCGGACTGCCATCGGGCGGGTCATAAACGAACAGGTGGCCCGGCGCGTCCCGAAGGTAGCAGTGGCTGCACGGCTCGCCGACGAAGACCGAGTTCCACGCCTTGAACATGTCGGCGCGCCGCGTGCCCTCGGTGTGGCCGCTCTCCTCGACCCGTCGCACGAGCTCGTACCATTCGGGTGGCGCCTTGCCGCGATTGGGCAGCGGCGGCGGATCGTCGAAATACCAGGCGCGCTGGACGCCGGCGGCCAGCGGGATCTGGTCCAGGTTCTTCGCCACGTCGGCGTCGTCCGTCACCTCCATCCAGCGCGCGATGCCCTCCGCCACGGCCGTACAGAGCGCGACCGAGACCAGCATCAGCAGGGCGTTCTTCAGATAATTACGCAATGGGCTCCCACCCGCACGGATCGACTGGCCGGTTGTTAGCCGGTTCGGAGCCGGCTGCGCAACTTCCGCGCGTGAGCCGCGTTGCATGCCGAGATGCAGCCTCGCATCGACTTTTTTGGCGCCGGGCGTCCTTCAACACCCAGGAGACTCTCAAATGAATTCGATCGTCTATCTCGTCGGCCTTGTCGTGATCGTGATGTTCATTCTGTCCTTCATCGGCCTTCGTTGAGCTGAACCGAACCCCCGGAGGTCATCCCATGGCTACCATCGTCGATGTATCCCAAGGCGACGCCGTCGCGCGCCCTGCCCGTTTCTCCTATCTCGAGTGGGGTCCCGTAATCGCCGGCGCATTGGGCGCCGCGGCGATCTCGCTGGTCTTCTTCACCTTCGGCTCGGCGATCGGCCTCTCGGTCGTGTCGCCCTATCCTTACGCCGGCCTCTCGCT
>CAMAYC010000224.1 GCA_945862125.1 Reyranella massiliensis 521 | reverse complement strand
CGGCGTGGCAGGACCCGGCCCATCTGCGCAAGCTCGGCCGGACGGCGGTAGAAGAGCTGCGCTACCAGGGCGAGCGCCGCGGCTGGGATCCGGCCGAGACCGACACGCGCGTTCGTGCGGGCCTCGGCGACCTCTATGCCGGCGCGATCGAGGCGGCCCTCGGCCAGGACGATCTCGACGGCGCGGCGGCGCTCTACGAGCATGCCCGCCCGGTCCTCGATCCCGAGCGTCAGGCCGCGCTCGACCATCGCTTCAAGAGGGCGCGCGAGGTCGCGCTCTATCGCGCCATCGACCGGAAGCTGGCCGACCTGCCGCTCGATCCGGCGGGACCGCCGGGCCTGGAGGTCTTCCAGCGACAGGCCGACGACCTTGTGCCGGACGATACGAGCGACACGATCCGCGGCGGCATCGCACAAGTGGCCGACCACGCCCATCGCTACGCCGAGCGGCAATGGTACCGGCGGCAGGCCGAGGCCGGCGTCGCCGCGCTCGACTGGTTCCGGCAGAACCCCGAGGCGTCGTTCCTGGCGATCCCGCCGGAGGTCCGCGACTGGCTGGCGCCGGACCAGTGGCAGGGTCTCGAAACCCTCACCATCGAAGGCCGTCTCAAAACCGACGGCGATCTGTTCGAGCATCTCGACCGCCAGATGGTCCACGATCCCGCGAGCTTCGCCGCGGTCGACCTCGACCGCCATCGTCTGTCGCTCGGCGAGGCGGACCACGCCCGCTTCGCCGCCGCGCAGAAGGCCATCGCCGAGGGCCGGATCGACCCAAACCTCGCCCGCTACGACCGGCTGAGACTCGGCATCGACCGAGGCCTCGAGGGTCTGGGCATCGATCTCGACGGTCCCGTGGCGGCGAAGATCCGCGCCGACGCGCGTGGCTGGCTGGAAAGCTTCGAGATCATCGAAGGCCGCGCGCCGGTCGGCGAGGACATCGACAGCATCGTCGACGAGGCCGTCGGCCGGATCGCTCCCGGCGATGTCGCGGACGAAGCGCCGCCGCCGGCCGTGGGCGACACCTTCGATCCACGTCATATCGTACCGGTACAGGCGGGTGGGCGCCCGCCGCCCCTCCGCCCACCCACGCCGCCGCTGCCCCCGAGGCCTCAGCCCGGACCAGGCCACAACCAGCCGCCCGGTCAGTCACCGGGGACCGCGCCCGGCAAGCCATCGCCATCGGCGCCCCAACCGCCACAGGGGGCTCCGCCCGTTCCCGACACTGCTGGCCCGGCGGCGGCGGCGCAGCAGGCCGCGGCCGAGAAGCGGGTGGCCACCTACAACACTTACCGGGGGCATCTGCAGGAACTCGATCCGGACAACGCTCTGCTGAAGCTCGAACCGGCGTCCGGCACGGCGCCCGATCAGCGCACGACGGACGACATCCAGAAGGAAGTGGCAAGGATCGTCGATGAGAAGGTCCGTGCGAAGCTAAATGAGCTGCAAGCTCCGAGTACGTATGAGCAAAGATCCAGCGTGAAAACAATCGGTGGCAATGTCGATCTCCGCGAGGTGTTTGACGATTTGAAGAAAGCCGGACGGCGCGTCTACGCGGGCGGAGGGCAATATGGCATCGGCGGAAACGGAGAGATGTACGAACTGCCGGGCGGACAAGGCATTCGGGTTGGCTTCCGGATGGCCAACGACACGCGAAGCGGTGCGAAGAACTCGATACCGACTTTGGATATCTATGTGCCGGGTGTCGTTCGCGTTCGCTATCACTACAATCCAGAAAGGTAGCCAATGACTAACACCGAAATGCATCCCAAAGTCGGAGAACTCACCGACATCCTGTTGTCCGTGCCGGACGAAACAGGCCTCGATGAGGTTTGTTGGGAGGTGAAGGACAAGCTGAAGATTGCGGACGACGATGAGGTGAAGCGGATCACGCTCGACGTGGTCCGCGAGATGCTGCGGCGCGGCGCGCGCGTGGATTTCGACTGCGGCGTTCCGACCGGGAGACACAATCCCGAAACGACGCCGGACGAGATCGTCGCGCGGATCGAGCGCGAATGGGCGGCGCTGAAGACCCTGCCGACCATTGGCGACATCTGCATCTTCGAATGGACGCCTGCCGCCATGGAAGCCTACGGGAAGCGCGGCCAAGAACACGATTGACGCCAAGCTCGAAGAGCTTGTGCAAGAGTCGAGGGAGGCCGATCCAGTCGTTGGATCGGCCTCTCCCTTTTGAGGCCG
This sequence comes from Reyranella massiliensis 521, assembly GCA_945862125.1. GTDB lineage: Bacteria > Pseudomonadota > Alphaproteobacteria > Reyranellales > Reyranellaceae > Reyranella > Reyranella massiliensis_A. The sequence goes on along the minus strand of CAMAYC010000224.1, from coordinate 2,984 downwards.
TGCGCGCCGGCATCGCCCAGGTGGCCGATCACGCCCACCGCCAGGCCGAGCAGCAGTGGCACAGGCGGCAGGCCGAGGCCGGCGTCGCCGCGCTGGACTGGTTCCGGAAGACTCCCGAGGCGTCGTTCCTGGCGATCCCGATGGAGGTCCGCGACTGGCTGGCCCCGGATCAGTGGCAGGGGCTCGAAAACCTCTACATCGGCGGCCGCCTGAAGACCGACCGTGACCTGTTCGAACGGCTCGACCGCCAGATGGTCCATGACCGCGACGGCTTCGCCGCGGTTGACCTCGACCGTCATCGCCTGTCGCTCGGCGAGGCGGACCACGCCCGCTTGGCCGCCGCGCAGACGGCCATCGCCGAGGGCCGGATCGATCCCGATCACGCCCGTTACGATCGGCTGAGGTCAGGATGGCGAGACGACATCGTCGGACCCGGTCGCGGTCAAGGACCTCACGAGGCTGAGCAACGGGGAAATTCAGATGCTGAAGAAGGGTGGCTTCGACATACATGACGAAAAGGACAAGGGCAAAAGTAGACCACTCGACCTGTTCAAGGACCGGCACGGCAACATCTACAGCGGCCGGCAGGACGGCCAAGGTGAAGCCGAGCCGACCCACGACAACATCAGGAACTATCGTTAGGAGCCTGTGATGAACGACAAAGACGACGTGATGAGGACGGACATTCGGGCCTCTCTCATTCTGATCAACTACAGCTGCAGCCACGACGACATCGGCGCGGCCTTCGGCGTCGAACCGTCGGTGACCTGGAATGTCGGCGACCTCATGCCTTCCGGCCGCCGCCCTCGCAAGACGAAGGGTTGGCGTTTCTGGTCGAGTCTGCCGCTGACCGCTACCCAGGCGGAGCATGCTGCTCACTTGCTGGACCAGCTGAAACCGGACTTCGCGAAGCTGAAGACCATCGACCCGGAAGAAGCGGCCCTCTCGTTCGCGGTAGAATCCTGGAACGGCGACCGGCCGACGCTGGGGCTGGACCACGCGCTGATGGCTAAAATGGTCGAGATGAAGCTGGACTTCGATATCGATCTCTACGTTCTCTGACGGCGCCGCCGACGGGCGGGCGGCAGGGAGAGATCGCCTTCGGAACCATCCCGTGAGGTGATTCGTCCGCAATTCCGGAGCCCATCGCCTTCGCACGCGGCGAGTCCGATATCGAAACCTCCATCCAACCGGCAGACCCCAGGTCCGCCGGTTTTCTTTTGTCCGAAAGGAAACACCACACATGGGAACGACGATCTACCCGACTGTGCCTGTGGCACGGCCGCTCGGCGACGCGGATTACACCGCTTCGTCGGCGCGCAGAAGGCCGGCACGGCTCGCATTCTTCGACACGGAGGTGTCGGAAAACGGCGGGCAAAATGCCTTGCGGATCAACGCCTTGAATTTTCCGACACGGATTTCCCGACAACAGGGTGTTGGAAAAGCCCAGGCCCCGGGCGTTACTTCCAGGGGTCGGCGACCTTGGGCCAGAACGGCGTCTTGCGCTTGGTGTAGGGCCAGCGCGTGACGTCGGGGTCGGCGGCGCCGGGGGAGGCCACGTAGAGGATCTCCTTCGCCAGGCCAACGAAGCCGTTGTAAAAATGTTGCGCCGATTTGACGACCACGACGCGATAGTCGGCGGGCTCGGCGCCGACGGCGCGGAAGGCGTCGGCGTGGAAGGTCTGGTTGCGCCGCGTGCAGATCGCGATGTCGACATGCTCCGACGACAAGAGCGCCATGTCGCCCAGCGGCGACATCACCGGCCCGTAGGGCTGGAAGACGTTGCGCGCGATCTTCTTCACCGTGACGTCGAGGTCGACCGGATCGCCGCTCACGGCGCCCGACTTGCCGCCCAGCCGCATGCGGATGCGGGCGCCCTCGCCCGCCTCCTCGGCGATCTGGAAGGCCATCGGGTCCCACATCACGCCGAACAGCGCCGGTCCGATCTCGCGCGCGACCAGCGCCTTCAGCACGAAGGTCGAATCGCCCGGCGCGCCGGAACCGGGGTTATCGGCACGGTCGGCCAGCACCAGCGGGCCCTGGTTGTGCGAGGCAGCGCGGTCCATCGCCTCGTCGATGGTGAGGTACTTGGTGGCGTAGCGCTCGCGGTTGTCCCACAGCTCGCGGCCGAGCTGCTTCGCCAGCGCCTCGGCCTTTTCCTTGCTGCCGTCGGCCACCACCAGGGTGCGGGTGCCGACATCCTCGACGTCGGCGAAGGAGAAGCCGTGGCTGAGCGACACGGACAGGATGCCGTCCTTGCCCTCGAATGACTTCATGCGGACGACGAACTCGCTGATCGGCGGCACCGAGGTGCGGTACTGCGCGATCATGCGGCAGTCGTAGCGGGCCATGACAGGCTTGACCTTGCCCTCGACCGTGTCGGCGATGATCGCGAACAGTTCGGCCGCGCGTTCCATCGGGTCGGTGTGCGGATATTCCTTGTAGCCCACCAGCACGTCGGCGCTGTCGAGCATGAGTGCGCTCAGGTGGCAGTGCAGGTCGAACTCGGCGCCGATCGCCACCTTCGGCCCCACGATGGCGCGGATCCCCGCCAGCAGGTCGCCTTCGCAATCGTCGTAACCGTCGGCCACCATGGCGCCGTGCACGTTGATCAGCACGGCGTCGAGCGGCAGCGCCGCCTTCACGCCGGCCAGAATCTCGTCGCGGAAATCCTCGTAGACCTTGCGCACCGTGGTGCCCGACGGCGCGGCGAAGGTGGCCAGCCCCTCGATCACAGTCCAGCCACGCTTCTCGGTCTCCTTGCGCCAGACATGCAGCGGCGCGGTGAAGTTGGTCGGCGCGTGCCGGGTCGCGTCGCCGCGCCAGATGCCGTGTTCCTGGTAGCCGCGCAGGCCGGTCGGGAAGGGAACGAACTGGTTGGTCTCGGTGCCGAGGGCCGCGATGAAAACACGCTTGGTCAAGAAACTACTCCTTGTGGCGATGACAGCCCACGACGTGGTCGTCGACCATGCCCGAGGCCTGCA
>CAMAYC010000223.1 GCA_945862125.1 Reyranella massiliensis 521 | reverse complement strand
TATATGCGCGAGCACGCGATCACCGGCCCCTGGGCGGCCGGCGAGCGGGTGATCGTGTGTCTCGATCCGAGCCCGGGGGCCGCCAACGCCGTGCGCGCCGCCAAGCGCACCGCCGATGGTCTCGATGCCGAGCTGATCGCGCTCTACGTCGAGACCGAGCGCCATGCCGGTCTCACCGACGCCGAGCATGCCTGCCTTGCCGATGCCATGCGGTTGGCCGGCCAGCTTGGCGCCGAGGTCGTCACCGTGCCCGGCCGGTCGGTGGTCGAGGAGGTCCTGGCCTTTGCCCGCAGCCGCAATGTCACCCGCGTCGTCGTCGGCAAGTCGCGGCGCTCGCGCTGGTTCGAGTTGACCCACGGCTCGGTGGTCGACGAGCTGGTGCGCAGCGGCTCGGGCCTCATCATCGAGGTGGCGCCCTCGGCCGACGGTCCGACGCCCGCCGGTCCGACCGACTGGTTGCTGGGCGCCCCGCGGCAGATCGGACCTTACCTCGAAGGCGTTCTGATGACGGCTGCGGCAACGGCGGCGGGGAAGGTGATCGATCACCTGATCGATCTGCCCAACATTTCGCTCGTCTTCGTCGTTCCGGTCCTTCTCGCCGCGGCGCGGCACGGGCTCGTGCCCTCGCTCTGGGTCTCGGCGCTCAGCGTGCTCGCCTTCAACTTCTTCTTCCTGCCGCCGCTCTACGAATTCACGATCTCCGACCCGGCCAATGCCGTGGCCCTCGTGCTGTTCATGTTCGTGGCGGTGGCGGCCAGCGCACTCGCCGCGCGCACGCGGTCCCAGGCCGAGCAGGCGCGCCGTGAGGCGCGCACGACGGCCGAACTCTACGCCTTCAGCCGCAAGATCGCGGGCGTCGTCGACCTCTACGATCTGCTGTGGACCGTGGCCACGCATCTGGCCCGCCTGCTCGACGCCGAGGTCGCGATCCTGATGCCGGAGATGGCGCCGGGGGGAAACGGCAGGCTCGAGACGCGCGCCGCCGTTCCGCCCGGCACGGAACTGAGCGAGGCCGAGCTCGCGGCGGCGCGCTGGTCCTGGGATGCCGACCAGCCGACCGGGAGGGGCACCGATACGCTGCCGGGCGGGCGCTGGCTGTTCGTGCCCATCCGCACCAGCCGCTCGGCGATCGGCGTGATCGGCGTGCTGCCGCTCAAGGACTCCGGCGGGTTGGGCGCGGCCGAGCGGCGCCTGCTCGACGCGGTGGGCAACCAGGCGGCCGTGGCCGTGGAGCGCGTCACCCTGGCGGCCGACATCGACCAGGCACAGCTGGGCGCGGAGCGCGAGCGCATGCGCTCGGCGATGCTGACCTCGGTGTCGCACGATCTTAGGACGCCGCTGGCCTCTATCATCGGTGCGCTGTCGAGCCTCCGGAGCTACCGCGACCGCTACGACGAGGCGACGCGCGACGAGCTTTTGGGCACGGCGCTGAGCGAGGCCGAGCGGCTCGACCGCTTCGTCGGCAACCTGCTGGACATGACCCGCCTCGATGCCGGCGCAATCTCGCCCCGGCGCGAGGCGGTCGAGGTGGGCGACCTGGTGTCGACCTCCTTGCGCCGCGCCATGCCGCTCCTGGCAGGGCATCAGGTCGGATCGAAGGTCGCCTCAGGCCTGCCCAGCCTGGCGCTCGATTTCGTCCTGGCAGAGCAGGTGCTGTTCAACCTGCTCGACAATGCCGCGAAGTACTCCAGCCCCGGCGGCCGGATCGAGATCGAGGCGCTCAAGGTGGGCGACCGCGTCGAGATCACCGTGCGCGACGAGGGGCCGGGCATCGCCGCCGACCAGCTCGACCGGATCTTCCAAAAGTTCCACCGCGTCCATGACGGCGACCGGCGGCTGGCCGGGACGGGCCTCGGCCTCGCCATCGCCCGGGGCTTCGTCGAGGTCCAGGGCGGCACGATCACGGCCCGCAACCGGGCCGATCGCAGTGGCGCCGAGTTCGTCGTGAGCTATCCTGTCGCCTGACATGCTTGGCCGCACATGACGGGCGATGCCGCCCTGATCCTGATCGTCGAGGATGAACCGCCGATCCGCCGGCTGCTGCGCACGACGCTCGCCGCCCAGGACTATCGCGTCCTCGAAGCCGCCACCGGCGCCGAGGCTCTGGCGGCGCTGCGCCACCATCGCCCCGACCTCGTGCTGCTCGATCTTGGCCTCCCCGACATCGATGGCCTCGCGCTGATCGGCCAGATCCGCGCCAAGGGACCGGTGCCCATCGTGGTGCTGTCGAGCCGGGGCGAGGAGGCCGCCAAGGTGGCGGCACTCGATGCCGGTGCCGACGACTATGTCACCAAGCCTTTCGGCGCCGACGAGCTGATGGCGCGGCTGCGCGCGGCGCTGCGCCATCGCCTGCAGGAGCAGGGTGCCGAGCGCGGTTTCAGCAGCGGCGATCTCAGCGTCGACCTGGTGCGCCGGCTGGTGCGGCGCGGTGCGGAGGACATAAAGCTCTCGCCCAAGGAATACGACATCCTGGAACAGCTCGTGATCCATGCCGGCAAGGTGCTGACCCACAAGCACCTGCTGCGCGAGGTCTGGCGCGACGAGTCGGTCGATCCGCAGTACCTGCGCGTCTACGTCCGCCAACTCCGCCAGAAGATCGAGGCCGATCCGTCCTCGCCGCGCCACGTGCTCACGGAGCCCGGCGTCGGCTATCGGTTGGTCTAGACACAAAACTTGCAAGTTCAGCAGGTTTTGTGCTATATTTCTGATATCGTCGTCACCACTTGCGTGACGCAAGCAACCAAGGCGTCCGTGCCACCGGAACTCCCTCCGGCGTGCCCCCAAAGCTCTTCAGAGAGCGCTGCGCCTGGCATGGTCCTGACCATGCTTCCGACCAAGAAGAACGAGACCCAAAGAGCAAATGAATGCCGACGGCGAACGTCGGTCGCGGGCGACTGGTTTGCGACGCGATTCCGGACAGGTTTCCGGACAGAACGCGTTACATTCAGGCGTCCACAAATAATGCGCGAAAGCCGTGTAAACACGGCATCGAACGACCTTTCAGGCCGTGAAAAACCATGTGCGACTTGGCCGGGGATGCGGGCAGGGAGTTTGCCTGCGTCACCGCCGCCTTCGCTCTAGAAAATGCAGTCCGCGCGCGTGGCCGGCTTTATGGGATCGGTCGGCATGTCGAGGCGGCAGTGATAGTCGAAGGCGGCCCGGTAAGGGGCCGCGATGCGGGCCTTGGCCTGGATGGGGAGCACGATGCGGCCGCCGCGCCGGTCGATCTGCTGGCGGCCATAGGCGATGTTGGTGCCGTCGGGGAAATAGGCGGTGAAGATCGAGTGCCCGGCCGAGGAGGCGAACTCCACGCCGAGTACGGCACCGTCGATGCATTCCAGGCGCGGACCGCTCTTCAGGACGCCGGTTTCCGTGACCTTCTCCGAGGGGCCGGCGATGGTCCAATGCGAGGTGGCGGCCGCCTTCCAGCTCTCGGCCTTCAGGACGCCGCAGACGAGTTCGCTCCTGGTCTGGCCGTAGGCCGGGCCGGCGAGGATCGCGGCCAGTAGAATTGCGCCGACAAGTCTCACGCAAGCCTCACTTGGGCAAAGCGTCCAGCGCCTTCTTGGCGTCGGCGTCGTTCTGCGCCGCCGCCTGCTGCAGCCAGGTCTTGGCCTTGGCGGTATCGGCGGCGAGGCCGGCGCCGCCCTTGGCGAGCAGAAGGCCGAGCTTGCGCTGCGCCTCGGCCACGCCGGCAAGGGCCGCGCGTTCGTACCAGTCGGCGGCACGGGCGCCCTCGGGTGTAAAACCGCCGCGCGCGGGCTGGGTCAACGGATCGTAGAAGGTGCCGAGCTCGAGCTGGGCGCCCGTGTTGCCGGCTTCGGCAGCCGGGCGGAACACCAGGAAGGCCGACGCCGTGTCGCCCGCCTTCAGGAATTCACGGCCCTTGGCCAGCATGGCCTCGGGGTTCGGCGGAGGCTTGGTGGCGAGATACTCGGCCACCGTGTCGCGCACCGATTTCTTCGGAGGCTCCCCGGATGCCGGGGCTGGCGGTTTGGGCGGCATCACCGAGGCGATCACGTCCTGCGGATTGATCTTGAAGTAGTCATAGGCGGCATAGGCAGCACCACCCACGATCAGCAGCAGGATCACGACGATGGCCCAGTTGGGCCCGGCGCGCCGCGAGACGACGAGTTCGGGATCGCGCGCCGCGCGCAGTTCGGGCGCCGGCGGTGGCGGCTCGAAGGGCGGGGGCAAAGATTCGGGTTCCGGTTCGACGGGCGCCGCCGCGGGCTGCATGCGGCGCAGCCGCACCGTATCGTCGTAGGTGCCGCTCGACCCTGCGGCACCAGAGGTCAGCATCGTGGGCCAGGCGACGACGGTGGTGCCGACGACGCCGATGTCGGGTTCCTTCACACGGAGCCGGATCGTGGCGATGCCGGCCAGACGATCGCAGATCTCCGGACCGAGATGGAATTCCAGGACGTCGCCGTGGCGGCCGACTTCGTCGGGGATCAGCCAGGCCTCGGTGCGCCGCCAGCCGTCGTCGGCGAGATGCGTATCGGGTCCCTGCTGGCGCTGGATCGAGAGCGCCAGCCCCTCGGGCATGGCGTCGAGGTCGCTGACGCGCAGGACGGCGTGACCCGGCTCGGGAAGGGCTTCGATGGACGCGCGGATCGCCATGGGGTGGCTCAGGCAGGCACGGCGCGCAGGATGGCGCCCAGCCGGTCGTTCTGCTCGGCCGTGATCTCGCGGCCGCCCTCGTAGCCGACATTGTCCATGGCGAGCTGCAGGAAGGCGCGCATCCAGTCCTTGCAGTAGTCGGCGTAGATCGGCGCCGGGTCCTCGCTCAACTGGGGAATGCCGTCGACCGTCATGGCGGGATGCTCGAACACTCGGCGGGTCGGCGCGTTGGGCGGCAGGCCCGGCCGCTGTTCCAGCGGCAGGCGGTCGAAGCCCAGCGCGCTGATATAGCCGTTGAGAGACGAGGCGGCCGTGCGCACCTGGCGCTCGGCGATCTCCTCCCACTTGGCGTTGGCGGCGTTCTCCAGGGAGCGGACCTCCAGCGAGAGCTGGTCGATCAGTTTCAGGCGATGCGCGCCCACCACCAGCTCGTCGATCATCCAGCCGAGATGCTGGCGGTCGACGCCGAGATGCGACAGCGCCTTCTCGTCGGCGCCGACGCGGCGCATGTTCTCCAGCCAGTATTCGGCGGCCTCGCGGGCGAAGCGCTCCGCCCGGTCCTCGAGCACGCCGGTCGGCGGCGGGGCACTGTGGCTGACGTCGTCGCCGAAGACGTCGGCGAAAATGGCGCCGAGGTCGACGGCGGCGCCGGTCGACTGCGC
>CAMAYC010000222.1 GCA_945862125.1 Reyranella massiliensis 521 | reverse complement strand
TGAAGATCACCAGCGTGTTGGACTTGGAGATCGAGCCGGTGAGCTTGCGCAGCGCCTGGCTCATCAGGCGGGCATGCAGGCCCGGCAGCGAATCGCCCATCTCGCCTTCGAGTTCGGCGCGCGGCACGAGCGCCGCCACCGAGTCGATGACCAGCACGTCGATGGCGCCAGAGCGCACCAGCGTGTCGGCGATCTCGAGCGCCTGCTCACCGGCGTCGGGCTGGGAGATCAGGAGGTTGCCGATGTCGACGCCCAGCTTCTTGGCGTAGCCGGGATCGAGCGCATGCTCGGCGTCGATGAAGGCGCAGGAGCCGCCCTTCTTCTGGGCCTCGGCCAGCACATGCAGCGCCAGCGTGGTCTTGCCCGAGCTTTCCGGACCGTAGATTTCGACAATGCGGCCCTTGGGCAGGCCGCCGATTCCGAGGGCGATATCGAGCCCGAGCGAGCCGGTCGAGATCGATTCGATCTCCACGGCTTCGCGCTGGCCGAGCTTCATGATCGAGCCCTTGCCGAAGGCGCGCTCGATCTGGGCGAGCGCTGCGTCCAGCGCCTTGTTCTTGTTTTCCATGCCTTCTTTTTCGACCACTTTCAGCACTGCCGACATTGGCTCTCTCCTCGGTATCCCACGCCCCTGTCAGGAGCAGCAATGCGGATAAGTCCGCAGCGGGTAGAGCGCCAATGTACCTATTTTGTTCCAGACGACAAGAGGGGAATTAACCCACTGTTCTCATTTATCTTATTGACGCAAGTTCTAGATATGTTCCCATGGATTTCCAGCGTATCTGGAGGGCAGCTAATCCTTGGGCGGCACGAACATGTAGCCGACGCCGCGCACGGTGCGGATCGCCTCGGGGTGGGCCGCGTCCTTCTCGATCTTGCGCCGGAGCCGGGTAATCCGAAGGTCGATCGCCCGATCGAAGGTCTCCATCTCGCGATGGCCGACCGTCTCCAGCAGCCAGTCGCGCGCCAGCGGCCGGTTGGGGTTCTCCGCGAAGAGTTTCAGCAGGTCGAATTCGCTGGCGGCCAATGCCTCCTCAGTCCCGTCGCCATCGACCAGGACACGCTTGTCGAGATCGAGGACCCGCCGACCCATGCGCACGCGCGGCCCTGTGCTGGTTATCACCGCGCCGCCGGCGCGGCGCAGCACGCTCTTGATGCGGGCCAGCAGCTCGCGCGGGTCGAAAGGCTTGGGGATATAGTCGTCGGCACCGGTTTCCAGGCCGACCACGCGGTCGACCGTGTCGCCCGCCGCCGTCACCATGATGATACAGACCTTGCCGCTCTTCTCGCGCAGCCATCGGGCGATGGCGAAGCCGTCCTCGCCGGGCAGGCCGACATCGAGCAGCACCAGCGCCGGCAGCTCGCGCTCGACCATCCGGCGCAGCCCGACGCCCGATTCGAAGCCCGTGACGCGAAACCCCTGTTTGGTCAGATAATCGAGCAAAAGCTGGCGCTGGGCCGGCTCGTCCTCGACCACGACAATGTGCTGACGCGTGTCCATCGTTCCCCCGCCGCCAGCCTAGCATAGGCCGCGACTTCAACGATACAAAGCGCGGGGCCGGCGACACACGGCCGATACATCGGGCTTCCAGCATGATCGACATGAACCAGTTGGACATCGCCGGCATCGATCCCAAGCGGGTCGAGCGGATCGTCACCGACCGGCTGGTGGAAATCCCCATCCTGCCCAAGCTGGTCGCCCTGCCGATTTTCGCAGTGGTGGCGGCGTCGCTCTATGCCGGCATCGCGCCGCTCTGGATGTTCCTGCTGCCGGCCGTCATCTACCTCGTCTCGGTCTGGGGATCGTGGCGCGTGCAGGTCGCGCACAAGCGCGATCCCGGCGCCACGAGCCTGTCGGGCTGGCGCTGGCTCTACACCGTCACCGCCGTGCCAACGACCTTCGCCAACGGCCTGATGGGCGGCTTCTTCGCCACCCTGCCAGCCGACCAGGAACGCACGCTCTGGACCTTCGCGCTCTGCCTGATCGGCGGCTGGTCGCCGTCACGCGGGCTCGATGGCCGCACCTTCATACTCGTCGCGGCGGCGGCCCTGCTGCCGATCTGCGCGGTGCTGGTCCTGGTCGACGGCAGTCGCCAGGCCATCGGGTTGGCTGGGATCGCCTTCGGCTTCTTCATCATCATCAACCTGTTCGCGCACATCGAGCGCCGCCGCATGCGCGATCAGATCGCGCGCGACCTCGCCGCATCGGACCTGTCGCAGTCGCTCGACCAGGCGCATCGGGACGTCGCCTTCGCCGAGGACACGATGCGCACGGTCCTCGACAACATGAGCGACGGCGCGCTGCTCTACGAGGCTGACGGGCGCTGGCTCTACCAGAACAAGGCGATGGCGCGCCTGCACGACATGCCGGACGAGTTGCTGAAGACGCTGCCTACCTTCGCCGACATCATCCGCTTCCGCGCCCATCGCGGTGATTATGGCCCGATCGAGGACCTGCCCGGCGGACTGGAAGGCTGGATCGCCAGCCGCGTCGCCCGCTTCGACACGCCCGGCCAGCCGGCGGAGCGCCGCAGCACCGTGACCGGACGCATCGTCGAAGCGACCTACCGGCCCCTGCCCGGCGGCCGTGTGCTCACCGTCCATCGCGATCTCACCGACATCGTCGAACAGGAGCGCCGGATCACCGCGGCGCAGGCCGAGCAGGAACGCACCCGTTCGACCATGCAGTCGGTGCTCGACAATATGGGCGACGGCGCCGCGCTCTACGCCGCCGACGGCACCCTGCTGTTCCGCAACGCCGCCTTCCGCCGCCTGCTCGACATCGACGATTCCACGCTGCAGGCAGCGAGCAGCCTGGGTGACATCATTCGTTTCCAGGTGGAGCGCGGTGATTTCGGCACCATGGCCGACCTCGAGGCCGAGATCGCGCGGCGCATCGAGCTGGTGGCACGGGGCGATGGCGCGCCGTTCATCCGCACCGGCCGCAACGGGCTTACGCTGGAAGTAGCCTCGCATCGTTTGTCCGACGGGCGACTGCTCGTCACCTACCGCGACATCACTGAACTCACGGCGCGCGAACGCGAGCTGGAACGTTCGCGCAGCACGCTGCAGACCGTTCTCGACGAGCTGCCCGACGCGGTGATCATGTACGACGCTGAAGGCAAGTCGCTGTTCTTCAACGACGCGATGGTGAAGCTCCACGGCCTCGACCACGACACGCTACAGGGCCTTCCCGACGTCTGGTCGATCATCGACTACCGCATCGACCGCGGCGACTATGGCTCGAGCGACCCCGTCCATCGCGCCAAGCTCGTCGCCTCGCGCCGGCGCGTGTTCGAGAACGGCACCGATGGCTGGGTCCTTCTGAAACGCGGAGACCGCAACCTGCACTTCACGCTGAAGGTCCTGGCCAATGGCTGGCGACTGGTCATGCAGCGCGACGTCACCGACCTCGAGAACGCCCGACAACTAGCCGTGGCGGCTCGCGACGAGGCGGCCGAGGCGCGCGAGCGGCTGATCCTGGCCATGGAGGCGATGGACGACGGCATCGTCTTCCTCGACAGCGACGAGAAGCTGGTCCTGTGCAACGAGGCCTACCGCCGCTTCATGCAGCACATACCCGAGATCGTGGCACCCGGCGCCTCGCTCCAGGACGCCATGCGCCATGCCGGCAAGGTCGGCGCAGGCCCTCCCAACGAGGATCCCGTGGCCTGGGCCGACCGCCAGGTCGCAGCGATCAAGGCCGGGCGACCGGCGCTGGTCACCTACGGTCCTCACCAGTGGGCACGCGTCACGATGCGCTACGAGGCCGACGGCCGGTCGGTCATCCTGGTCAGCGACGTGTCGGAAGAGCGGCGGCGGCAGCGCGAGCTCGAGCGCGCGCTGGAGGCCGCCGAGAAGCTGCGCGAGGAAGCCGAGGCCGCCAACCAGTCCAAGTCGACCTTCCTCGCCACCATGAGCCACGAGATCAGGACGCCGATGAACGGCGTGCTCGGCATGATGGAGGTCCTGGAGGCCGAAGGTGTCGACGAGGCGCAGGCGCGCACCGTGGCGACCATGCGCGAGTCGGCGCAGGCGCTGCTGCGGATCATCGACGACCTGCTCGACTTCTCGAAGATCGAGGCCGGCGCGCTCGAACTCGAGGAGACACCATTCTCGCTGACCGGCCTCGTCGAGAGCGCGCTTGCTACCTTCCGGCCGCAGGCAGAGCGCAAGGGTCTGTCGCTGGTCGCCGCGGTCGCCCCGGGTTCGACTGATGCGCTGGTCGGCGACCCCACGCGGGTGCGGCAGATCCTGTTCAACCTCCTGGGCAATGCGCTCAAGTTCACCGACCGCGGCGGTGCGATGATCCGCGCCCGCACCGAACCGCTGGGCGAAGGCGGCACACGCGTCCTGCTGTCGGTGAGCGACACCGGCATCGGCATGAACGAGGCGCAGCAGCAGCGGCTGTTCCTGCCCTTCTCCCAGGCCGACAGCTCGACGACACGCCGCTTCGGCGGCACCGGCCTTGGCCTCTCGATCGTGCGGCGCCTCGCCCAACTCATGGGTGGCGACGTGTCGGCCGAGAGTTCTCCCGGCGCCGGCTCGACCTTCACCGTGACACTCACCCTGCTGGCAGCTCCGGCGGACTCGCCGCTGACCGACCTGCCCCTCGACCGGAGCCCGGCCGATACGACAGCCATCGCCACACCGACGAGTCTTGCCGGCAACCGCGTGCTGGTGGTCGACGACCATCCGATCAACCGCGACGTGTTGGTCCGCCAGCTCCGCGCCCTGGGCGTCGCTTCCGACTCGGCGGCCGACGGGCTGGCCGGCCTGCAGGCGTGGCGCGGCGGTGCCTACGACATCGTCTTCGCCGACATCCACATGCCGCAGATGGACGGCTTCGAGATGACGGCGGAAATCCGCCGGGTCGAGACAGTCGACCGCCGGCCGCACACGCCGATCGTCGCGGTCACGGCCAATGCCTTGGCGGGCGAGGACGAGCGCTGCCGGGCCGCCGGCATGGACGGCTATCTGTCCAAGCCGGTCAGCCTGGACCGCTTGCGCGCCACCCTGCAGCGCTGGTTGCGCGGCGCGACCGGCGCAAAGCCCGCGATCGACCGCAGCGTGCTCGATCCATGGATCGCCGACGACGAAGTCGCGCGGCGCGACCTGTTGCGCAAATTCTCCGCGACCGCGACCCTCTCGCGGCGCGACATCGAGGCGGCGATGACGGCAGGCGACCTGCCGGCTCTCGCCGCCGCCGCCCACCGCCTCAAGGGCAGCGCGCTGGCGGTCGGCGCCCGCGCCCTCGGCGAAGCAGCGGGAACACTGGAAAGGACGGCCAAGGCGGGCGACCGCGCCGCCTGCCAGGACAGTCTCGGGCC
>CAMAYC010000221.1 GCA_945862125.1 Reyranella massiliensis 521 | reverse complement strand
CTGGTCTCGATCCCGCCGTCGGTGAGGAACAGCCGGTCCTCGAGATGGGGCAGCTTCCGGCGGTATGTGGCGTCGGTTGTCATCGTCATTTCCCGGTTGTTGCGGTGGGGCGATGGCGGGAAAATAGGGACTTCGCCGCGCCTGAATATGATCGTTAGACCGGACCGATTGACCGATCGGCCGGATCGGTCGGGGGATAATTCGACGGATGGACGCCCTATCGCAGGTGCTGCGCTCGGTCCGCCTGACCGGCGGTGTCTTTCTCGAGGCCCGATTCACGGCGCCGTGGTGCGTGAGGTCGCAGCTCACGCCGGAGGATTGCACACCCTACATGACGGTGCCGGCGCAGATCCTCGCCTATCACTTCGTGATCGGCGGCAGGCTGGTGTGCGAGGTCGACGGCGAAACCATCGAGGTCGGCGCCGGCGAGGTCATCCTGTTGCCGCGCAACGATGTCCATGACCTCGCCAGCGCGACGGGCCTGAAGCCCGTCAAGGCCGGCGACCTGGTCCAGCGACCGGAAGGCGAGGGGCTCGCCCGCATCGTCCACGGCGGCGGCGGCGAGGAGACCCATCTCGTCTGCGGGTTCCTCGCCAGCGAGGAAGCCTACAATCCGCTGATCGCCTCGCTGCCCAGGATGCTGAAGCTCGATATCCGCCGCGGGGCGTCGCGCGACTGGGTGGAAGCCTCGGTGCGCTTTGCCGCCCGGGAACTGGCGGTCGGCCGGTTCGCCTCGTCCGACATCATGTCGCGTCTCTCCGAACTGCTTTTGGTCGAGGCCGTCCGCGACTATGCCGCGGGCCTCGACGGCAGCCAGTCGGGATGGCTGGCCGGGCTGCAGGACCGCCAGATCGGCCAGGCCTTGGCGCTGCTGCACAGCCGGATCGAGGCGCCCTGGACCATCGACCGGCTGGCGGGCGAAGTGTCGATGTCGCGCAGCGCCTTCGTCGATCGGTTTACCGGCTTGGTGGGCCTGCCGCCCATCCGCTACCTGACCCAGTGGCGCCTCGGCGTGGCCAAGGAAAAGCTGCGGAGCGGGAAGGGCAACATCGCCCAGATCGCCCATGCCGTGGGCTACGACTCCGAGGTCGCCTTCAATCGCGCCTTCAAGCGTGAGTTCGGTCTGCCGCCGGCGCGATGGCGGGACAATTTAGATAATTAAATCAATTAGATATCATGCTTTCTTGACAAATTTAATTAATTGTCAGAAGGTATGATCAAACGCCCGTTCTTTTGGGCGGACAAGAATATTTAGACGGCCTGAACCGGCTCATTTCCCCTTCAGAGGTTCGCACCATGTCCACCAAATTCGCGTCCATTCTCCTTATTCCCCTGGCTCTCTCCGTGTCCGCCTGTGGCGACACCTGGGGCGAGCGTGCAGTCACCGGCGGCGGCATCGGCGCCGGTGCGGGCCTTGCGGTCGGCGCGATTGCCGGCTGGCCTCTCGTGGCCCCGGTCCTCGCGGGCGCAGCGCTGGGTGCCGGCATCGGCGCGGCGACGGCGTCGGAAAAGGGCAGCAGTCACTAGGACTCAGCCCCGAGGTCGTCGGGCAGCACGCCCGACGATGCGGGGTCAACCCAGCAGAAGCCTGAGTTTGCGGTCGAAGACGGCGAGCACGTCTTCGAGCGAATCGCCGTGCGCGAGCTTGCGCGGCCCGTTGTAGACCACATAGCCACCCTGGGCCCCGTTGGGCACCTTGGCGATGGCGAACAGCGGCTGCTCCGAGGTGTGGCGGAAGATCGAGAAGATCGCCATGCCGGGGCGGAAGTCGATGGCGTAGTCCCGCCACTCCCCCGAGGCCACCCGCATGCTGTAGAGACCGAGCAGGCGGGACAATTCCCGACGATCGAATGAGACAATCCGACGCCGGGCCCGTTGATCGGCCAAACGGTAGAGATTGGTCATGCGATGACGGCTTGAACCATGTCGTTGGCTCGAATTGTTACAGATGGACAAGGGCCGGTAAAGCACCTGAAACGCTGCCCGAAATCACCCTCGGCCGAGGTTTGCCAAAACCAGGGTGGGGGGCTATGAACCGCCGCTGAAGCTGTTGATATTTCGCGATAATTCCGAGGGTACCACCGTGTCCGATTCCACCGCCTTTCAGGAAGTCGACGAGGCCGTCCGCAAGGACGAACTCAGGGAATGGTGGGACCGCTGGGGCACCTGGGTGGTGGCCGGCGCGGTCGCCGTGGTGGTCGCGGTCGCGGCCACCGTCGGCTGGCGCCAGTACGATGCCGGCCAGCGCGCCGCCGCCAGCGTCGCCTACTCGACCGCACTCGCCAAGATCGCGACCGATCCCGCCGCCGCCCGCGCCGAGCTCGAGAAGCAGGCGGCGGAGGCGCGCGAACCCTACCGCTCGCTGGCCACGTTGATCGTGGCGCAACTGCAGCCCACGGTCGAGGAGCAGGTCACGGCCCTTGCCGCCGTCGGGCCGAAGCTGTCGGGCCCCGAACTCGCCGACCTCGCCACCGTGATCGCGGCCCTGAAGAGCGTCGACACGCCCAAGGCCGACGAGATGGCCGCCCGGCTGGCGTCGCTGGCCGGGCCCGACCGGCCGTTCCGGATCAGTGTCCGCGAGGTCCAGGCACTCGAAGCCGCCCGCAAGGGCGATGCCAAGCGGGCCCGCGAACTGTGGGGCGAGATCGCCAAGGATCCGGGCACGCCGCAGGGCGCCGCGCAACGGGCGTCGGCGATGCTCAATCTCTTTGCCGCCACCGAAGCGAAGTAGACGCATGCCGAGCGTATCGAGTGTGAGCGGCCCCGTGAGTGTCTTGCGGGCCCTTCTTGTCGCCGGCGTCGTGGCCGTCGCGCTGACCGGCTGCGAATCGGTATCCGGGGCCATGGACGGCATCTTCGGCAGCTCCAAGGTGCCGCTGCCGGGCGAACGCATCGCCGTGTTCGGCGATCGCGGCGAACTCGAGCCCGACAAGGACATGGCGGGCGTGCAGATCGTGCTGCCGGCGCCGGTGGTCAACGATTCCTGGCCGCAATCGGGCGGTTTCGCCAACTACGCCATGCAGCATCTGGCGGTCGGCGATTCGCCCAAGATCATCTGGACGGCCGATGTCGGCGCGGGCTCGTCGTCGTCGCGCATTCTCACGACCCCGCCGATCATGGCCGACGGCAAGGTCTTCGCCAAGGATGCCCAAAGCACCGTCTCGGCGTTCGACGCCGACACCGGCAAGCTGCTGTGGCGGGTCACCCTGGAGCCGGAGAAGGCCCGCGATACCGACGAGTTCGGCGGCGGCCTCGCCTACTATGGCGGGCGGCTGTTCGTGACCACGGGATTCGCCAGCGTCTTCTCGCTCGATCCGAACGACGGCAAGGAGCTCTGGACCTCGTCGGTCAGCGCCCCGGTGCGCGGCGCGCCGCTTGTGTTCGGCGACCGCGTCTTCGCCATCAGCATCGACAACAAGCTCCAGGCCCTGGCCGCCGTCGACGGCTCGGACCTCTGGCAATACACGGCCCTGCAGGAAGTCGCGGGCTTCGTCGGCGGCACCAGCCCGGCCGGTTCCGGCGAGTATGTCGTGGCGCCCTTCAGCTCCGGCGAACTGGTCGGCCTGCGCCTCGACAACGGCCGGCCGGTCTGGAACGAATCGTTGATCGGCGCCCGCGGCGAGTCTCGCGCCTTCGGCAACCTGGCCGACATCCGCGGCCGCCCCGTGATCGACCGCGGCGTCGTGGTGGCCATGGGCTCGGGTGGCCTGCTCACCGCCGTCGACTTGCGCAGTGGCCAACGCCTCTGGGAGCGTCCCATCGGCGGCAGCCAGACGCCGTGGCCCGCGGGCCGCTTCCTGTTCGTCATCACCGCCAGCGCCGACATCGCGGCCTTCGGCCGCGACGACGGCAAGATCAAGTGGGTGACGCCGCTCACGCAGTACCTGGACGACAAGCGCCGCAAGCCGGTGCTGTGGGGTGGGCCGGTGCTGGCAGGCGACCGCCTGCTCGTCGTCGGCACGCTGGGCGAGATGCTCGCCGTCTCGCCCTACACGGGTGAAATCCTGGGCAAGCTCGATGTGCGCGATCCGGTTCGCCTCGCACCGATCATCGCCAATCGCACCATCTACGTTTTGACCGACTCAGGCCGGCTCATTGCCCTCCGCTGACGACAAGCGCCTCCCGCGGGTCGCCCCCGCTCGAGTAGCCATCGTCGGCCGGCCAAACGTTGGCAAATCGACGTTGTTCAACCGGCTGGTCGGGCGGGGCCATGCGCTCGTCGACGACCAGCCCGGCGTGACGCGCGACATCCGCGAGGCGCCGGCCCAGCTCGGCGACCTCGCCTTCACGCTGCTCGACACCGCGGGCTGGGAAACCGCGGGCGGCGAGGTGCTGGAGGCGCGCATGCGCCGCTTCACCGAGCGCGCGGTCGAGGCCTCCGACGTCGTGCTGTTCCTGATCGATGCCCGCGCCGGCGTCCTGCCGCTCGACGAGGCCTTTGCCAACTGGCTGCGCAAGCGCGCCGCCAAGGTGATCCTGGTCGCCAACAAGTGCGAGGGCCGCGCCGGCCAGAACGGCCTCGCGGAAGCGCACGGGCTGGGGCTGGGCGAGCCGATCCCGGTCTCGGCCGAGCATGGCGAGGGCTTGAGCGACCTGCACGAAGCTCTGGCGCGGCATGTGACGCCGATGCCCGACGACGAGGACGACGAGGAGGCCGAGCCGACCAAGCGGCCGCTGCTTCTCACCATCGTCGGCCGCCCGAACGTCGGCAAGTCGACCTTGCTCAACCGCCTGGTCGGCGAGGAGCGCGTGCTCACCGGGCCCGAGGCCGGCATCACGCGCGACGCCATCCGTGTCGAATGGCAGTGGCGCGGCCGCGCCATCCGGCTGGTCGACACTGCCGGCATGCGCCGGCGCAGCCGCATCGACAAGCGCCTGGAATCCGCCTCCGTTGCCGACACGCTTGACGCCATTCGCCTGGCCGATGTCGTGGTTGTCGTGCTCGATGCCGGCGACATGCTGGAGAAGCAGGACCTCGCCGTCGCCGGGCGCGTGATCGACGAAGGCCGCGCGCTGGTGATCGCTGTCAACAAGACCGATCTGCTGGCCGACGACCAGGCGAAGTCGACCAAGGCGTGGAAGAAGCTGCGCGATCGCCTCGAATCCTCGTTCGCCCAGGTCAAGGACGTGCCGATCGTGGGCTTCTCGGCGCTGACCGGGCGCGGCATCGAACGGCTGATGCCAAAGGTGTTCGAGACCTACGACATCTGGAACAAGCGGCTCACCACGCCGATCCTCAATCGCTGGCTGCGCGAGATGGAGACGCTTCATCCGCCGCCGCTCGCCAAGGGCCGGCGCATTCGCCTGCGCTTCATGACCCAGACCAAGATCCGGCCGCCGACCTACATGATCTCGGT
>CAMAYC010000220.1 GCA_945862125.1 Reyranella massiliensis 521 | reverse complement strand
ATGGAAGAAGCGTGGCAAGCCGTGGACGCCTGCTTCGGACGTTTCTGCCTAACCGCCGGCATCGAAGCGCTGCACGCGATGATGGCCGCTGACGTCGAAGATCTGTGCGGTCGCCGGCATGCTCGGAGCCCAGAACGGCGCGGTCACCGCTGGGGCCGCACACGCGGCAAGATCGGCTATCAGGGCGGCAAGGTCGATATTGTCCGCCCCCGAGTACGCGGTGGCGACGGCGAGGAGCTGCCATTGCCGAGCTGGTCAGCGGCGGCAACCGAGGACTGGCTCGGTACGACGGCCATGAACCTGATGCTGATCGGGGTGGCCACCCGCAAGATTGGCCGTGCCGTCCGGCTACCGGAAGGACCACTCCCGCGCGTCGATGGTGACGGGACATCAAAGTCAGCCGCCTCGCGCCGGTTCGTGGCGCTGTCACAGCAGCGACTGGAGGACTGGCTCGCCAGCGACATCTCCAAGCTCGATCTGCTTGTCATTCAGATAGACGGCCTGCACGTGGCCGAAGACATCGTGCTGATCGGCGCCATCGGCATCGACGGCAACGGCGACAAGCACATTCTCGGGCTGGTCGAGGGTGCTACCGAAAGTGCCGCGGCTGCCCAAGCCCTGCTCGATAATCTCATCGAGCGCGGGCTCGATCCCCAGGTGCAGCGCCTCTTTATTCTCGATGGAGCGAAGGCGCTCTCGAAGGCGGTCCGCGCCACATTCGGCCGTCAAACGCTGATCCAGCGCTGCCAAGTGCACAAGGCGCGCAATATCGCTGAGCGCTGCCCGAAGAAGCAAGTTGCCAGCGTCCGCCGCACACTGCGCAAGGCTTGGGAACTCGATGATGCCGCAGAAGCAGAACGCCTGATCCGGGATCTGGCCCGACGCATGGAGAAGGAAGCGCCTGGCGTGTCGGGCAGCCTCTTGGAAGGCCTCGACGAGATGCTCACGGTCAACCGGTTGCGCCTGCCACCTGAGCTACGCCGCTCGCTGGCTTGCACCAACGCGATCGAGAACATGCAGGGCACGATCCGCCGTGTCACACGAAACGTGAAGCGCTGGCGCGATGCCTCGATGGCTCTGCGATGGGCGGCGGCCGGCATGTTGGAGGCAAAGGCGGGCTTCCGGCGATTGAAAGCCTACCGTCACCTCCCGGCACTTCGGCGAGCGCTGGCCGAGCACACCTCTCACCGCCTTGACCGGTCCGGCTTGCTTCCCAACCGTGCCAGCGCCACCCACGTTTAAAGTTATCCACGGCCCCCGATTGTGCCCTTTGCGTTTTAGAACGAGATGGGACGCGTTGTTTAATACTCTGGTATTGAACGCTATTTTCGGGCTCCCCGACGTTTCAAGTGGGTAGCCTGAGGTTGAGTTTGCCGGCAACCATGTAGGTTACGGTCTTCAAGGTTTCTCTGTTTCGGTATCCGCGCGCCTTGGCCTTGGCGGCCTGGACGAGACTGTTGATGCCCTCGATGAGGCCGTTGGAGATGCGGCTGTCGAACCAGGCGAGGATGCCATCGCGGTGCTTTTCCATGGTGCGCGCGACGGCCTTCATCGGCTCCATCCGCGAGCGCTTGGCCCAGGCGATCCACCTGTCGAGGAACAGTTCGCCCCATGGCCGCGATGGTTGGGCATAGATATCCTGGAAGGCGAGACGCATGCGCCACGCGCGGGCGGTTTTGAGATTGGTGGTGCTGAGTGCTGCCAGCGTGTCGGCTTGCTTGGGCGTGAGATTGGGCTGGTTCTTGGCCCAGACGTAGCGCGTGCCTTTGAGCTCGGGCCGCGCCTTGACCTCGCCGCGTCGGACCTCATCGATCGCCTCGCCGATGAGCTTCATGACGTGGAAGCGATCGAAGGTGATCTCGGCCTCGGTGAGGTTCTCGGTGACGCCGGCGATGAAGGCGGGGCTCATGTCGATCGATGCCTGCTTGATGCGGCTGGCATCGCCGTTGTGCGCTTCGAGATGATCCGCAAACTGACTGATGGTATCGGCGCTGCGGCCGTCGGTGACGAATACGACGCGGCGATCATCGATGTCGGCCACGAGCGTGATGTAGTCCTGACCGCGCTTTGCGGCGGTCTCGTCGATGGCGACGCGCCTGACGCTAGAGAGATCCATGCGTGCGACGGCGGCACGCACGTAGTGGAAGACGACGCGCCACATGCGCTGGTCGGTGATCTTGAGGAAGCCCGCAGCTGTGGCGATGGGCATGTGCATGGCGAGCGCCATCGCGAAGCCCTCGAACAGCAGCGTGAAGCCGGAGCCGGGCCTTGCCCACGGCACGGCGACGAGGCGGACGCCGCACTTGGCGCAGTCGATCCGCGGCGTGCGTGCGGTGAGGAAAGCCTGATGCTGGAAGAAGTCGAGATGCCGCCAGGTCTTCTCGACCGTGTCGTGCACGGGGCATCCGCTCGCGTTGCACTCCGGGCAATCGAAGCGGCTGCCAGCCTTGAAATCGAGTTGGATATCGAGGCGCCGCTTGGTGGCGTCGAACGCGGAGGACGCGACGAACCACGGCGACGTGATGCCGAGGGCCAACTGGAAGAGGTCATTGTCACGCATGGGAAACCGGGGCTGGATCAATCCTGGCACCCAGTGTGCCGTGCTGTCGGCCGGCCCTCAAGGACAAGCCCCAAAGGGGCGCGCAAGTGCGCGTCCTTGACCGCCACCCGCCCTCACGACCTACGCTCTGCCATCAGGATCAAGCCGCACTCCGACCGCTCAGCAGAGGTGAAGGCGCCCACTCAGAACGTCGAGGACCCTATTTTCGAGATTTTATTGCCCCCCTCGGTTGAAAACGTGCGACATCTTCGTTTCATCAGTGTCGGGGGGGGGGGACTCTCAGAGGACGTGGTTGTAATACCGGATCGGAAAAAGATTTGGGGGTGGTTGCGGTGCGTCGGTCTGGTGATGAGTTCTCTGTGATGCAAAGACCGTCGGCTGCGCGCTCGATATGCGCCCGTTTACCGTCGGCTCTGCCGCCAGTCTTCACCGACTCCAAGCTCGATCTTGCCTACAGCGCCGTCTGTCTGTCACGCCGCGCTCATCCCGCTAAATCCGATATCTGGAACCTGCGCCGGTCTTGGGCGCACGACCGCGCCGACGTCTTGGCCGCGCTTGTCGCCGGTACATATCGGTTTTTACCTTTGCTGCGGGTCGAGACGGCAGCGGGCGAGATGGTGGATATGTGGTCGTCGCGTGATGCCGTCGTTTTGAAGTTGCTCGCCAATCATTTGGCTGAGCTGCTGCCGCGTTCAACATCCTGCACGCATCTGAAGGGTCACGGTGGGCTGAAGGGCGCCGTACGCCGCGTCGCCGAGGCCTTGCCCGCGCACCGTTTCGTGATGCGAACCGACGTCAAATCCTACTATGCCTCGATCGACCACGAGCGGCTGCTGCAGCGGCTGGAGGTGCACGTCAAAGACCGTCGCGTGCTTAATCTGGTCTATCAGTACCTGAAACGAACGGTGGAGATCGGCGGGACATTCCTCGATATCGACAGGGGGCTGTCGCCGGGGTGTGCGCTGAGCCCGGTGATGGGCGCGTTCTTCTGCTACGAGCTCGATGTCGTGATGGAAGCGCAGGCCGAGCGGGATGGTCTGCTGTACGTCCGCTACATGGACGACATTCTGGTGCTGGCGCCGACACGATGGTCGCTGCGCCGTGCCGTGATCACGGTCAATCGCACGCTGTCGGGCCTCGGGCTCGATAAGCATCCCGACAAGACATTCATCGGGCCGATAGTCCGCGGGTTCGATTTCCTGGGCTACCACCTGCAGGGTGAGCCCGGACAACCCGGTCGCCTCACGCTGGCGGCCAAAACGATCCAGAACTTCAAAGTGAAGATGTCTCAGCTTTACGAGCAAAACCGCCGGCTGTTGCGCACAGCACAAGGACGGCAGGCGGTCGAGGCCAGGTTGCGTCAATATATCCACCGCTTCTGCGGTTGGGTTCATGGGGGACTGTCGCATGCGTTTGGAATCGATAGGACGACTGGCGAGGCTTTGCTTATTGGCGCTGGGTGCGCTTGTAAGCTTCGTTGTGGTAGCGCCCGATAAGGCGGCTGCTCAATCGTGCTACGCGACCCTCTCGGTCCGTGCGGCTGCCACCGCCGGCGCCGGTTTCAGATCCGAGGCATTTTCTATCAACTCGCTGTGCAGTCATTCACCCTTCGGCCTCACGAGTGGTGACCGCGTGGGGCACGCCTGTTACCACATCCGCTTCTCTCGCACCTCTCGTGGGGGTATGCGGCCGTGCCGCTCTTCAGCGTGGACGCTGCCGACACGGCGATATAGGAGTTCTTCTGCGCCCGCTGTCTCAATCGCGGCGGCCACAGCGGCGGTCGTGCCATACGGGCCGCTCCTCACCGCCGGCCCGACTTTCACCGTCACTTCGGCCCCCTTCCCCCCGGGCGGCGGCTCGTACTTCCTTACCGCTCCCACCGACACTTCCCCTGGCACTTTTCCCGGCTTCGCATTAACCCCCGGGGCCCCCCCGGTGCCCACCCCGTCCGCCGGGGCGCCCGGTGTCCCGAACGCCGCAGCAATCAAAAGGGCCACTCGAGCCGCTGTCGGGTCGTTCATGAATAACCGGGCAAACGCCGCCATGGGCGCTGGACCGGACAGCGGACGTCTTCATGCGCGTCTTGCGGATGGCTCCTCCAATGATAACGCCGTCAACGGTATACCCGCACCCGCCGGCTTTGCGTCCGCCGGAAACGGCGGGGCACAAGGGCTTGGAGCTATCGCCAGCCCCGGATTTGCCGGGTCTGGCTCAGCTCTCGGCTACGGCGGATTGCCGTCGAGCTTCGGTGGATCGTCCGTCGTCGCTGGTCCGCTCGGGGCTCTGAGCTCACCACGCTCCCAGATGAGTTCGGGCTCTTCACCCTTCGGGTCACCGTCCGGACTGGGCGCCGATCCCACGGGTGTCGGCCGAATGCGCCGCGAGTACGATGCCGATCCAAGTGCAGGGCGCACAGGCATGCAGGGCATTCAGTTCAGCGGCTCGGGCGACAACACCACCGGCCGGTTCGCATTCGCGACCAGCTTGAGCCAGTTGCGTGAGGCAGCGGCTGCCGAGGACGCCCGCAAGCGTGCCAGTGTCTCCGATCAGGGCAGCGACGGCTTCCGCTTGACCTCTTCAGGCGAGGTGTCTGCCCCATCGAAGCTCGGACTCGGCTCGGGATCGAGTGCGCCACGGCCTGGGACACCTGCTGCCTTCGATATCTGGGTGCAGGGCACATCGTCGTACTTCTCGAACACGCAGCCTGATGCTCGCTATCAGGGCCACACCAATATCCTGATGTCGGGAGCGGACTACAAAGTCATGCCTGGTCTCATCATCGGCGTGATGGCCCAGACCGACTGGATGGATCAGAGTTCCAACGTGTCGACGTCGCAATCCGGCTTCGGCTGGATGGCCGGTCCCTATCTCAGCGCACGGTTGGCTCGGAACCTCTTCCTCGA
>CAMAYC010000219.1 GCA_945862125.1 Reyranella massiliensis 521 | reverse complement strand
CGGCCTCGGTCGAGGCCCGCACGATCAAACCACTCACGTTTGCCTGTCCCCGCGTCGTTTCACGCGGGGAGTATAGCGCTTCAGTTTCCGCCGCGCCGCATCTGGCTGGGGTCGGGGCCGTCGAACTTGAAGAGCGAGTCGGCGAGCTGCCCGCCCGCCTGTACATCCTGCAGCGACACGTTCACCTGGTTGCCGCGGTTGTCGATGATCGTCCATCCCCGCAGCGTCATGGGGTTCTCCGACAGGCGGACGATGACCTTGCCTTCCTGCGGCTTCTTCGCCTGGATCATGGTGAGCTGCAGCATGCCGTCCTGGCGCTCGCTCTTCTCGACCTGCAGGTCGCCGCTCAGCGACAACGGCTCCTTGACCAGGAACGACGCCGCCGTCCAGCCGATCGGCCACTGTCCGAAATCCTTGGTGGTCGGATCCCACATCGTCACCTGCGAGCCGTCGGCCACGACCTTGAGCTGCGACGGCGCATCGTACTCGAAGCGCATACGGCCCGGACGGCGCACGTAGAGCGTGCCCTGCACGACCGAACCGTTGGGATTGCTCTGGACGAACCGCGCCTTCAGCGTGCGGATCGAGTTGATGTACCTCTCGACCTCGGCCGTGCCCGGCTGGGCCTGCGCCATATCCTGGGCGCCGGCTGACGCGACAGCGAAGATCGAGGAGAAGGAGAGGAGGATGGCCAGGAGGATACGCATGGGCTGCATATGAAGATCGAATGCGGCGGAATCAAGCAAACTGACCCCTTTCCAAGCCGGTAAACGCCTGTTTACCATGCGGGTAAGCGAATATCTTTCGGCTCAAAGGGGGAACCTTCGATGCACGTCGGAATGGCCACCGTCTTCCAGAACACCGGCCGCGCGCTCAGCGACCGCCAAGTCTACCTGAACGAACTGGCGCTGGCCGACATGGCCGAGCCGCTGGGCTTCGAATCGATCTGGTCGGTCGAGCACCATTTCACCGACTACACGATGTGCCCCGACGTGGTGCAGTTCCTGTCCTACATGGCCGGCCGCACCAAGCACGTCCGGCTGGGCTCGATGGTGGTGGTCCTGCCGTGGCACGACCCGATGCGGGTGGCGGAGCAGATCTCCATGCTCGACCATCTGTCGGGCGGCCGCATGATCCTGGGTCTCGGCCGCGGCGCCGGGAAGGTCGAGTTCGACGGCTTCCGCCTCGACATGGGCGACAGCCGCGAGCTGTTCGTCGAATACGGCGAGGCGCTGCTGAAGGGCCTCGAGACCGGCGTGATGGAATACCAGGGCAAGCACTACAAGCAGCCGTCCGTGGAAATCCGGCCCGCGCCGTTCAAGAGCTTCCGCGGCCGGACCTATGCCGCCGCGGTCTCGCCCGAGAGCGCGCGCATCATGGCGAGGCTCGGCGTCGGCCTCCTCATCATCCCGCAGAAGCCGTGGCGCGAGGTCGAGAAGGAACTCGCCGAGTACAATGCGCTCTATCGCGATATCAACGGCACCGATGCGCCGCAGCCGATCTCGGCCGGCTGGACCTTCGTCGACGAAAGCGCCGAGCGTGCGCGCGAGATGGCGATCAAGTACATCGGCGGCTACTACCGCACCGTGCTCGACCACTATCAGTTCGCGGGCGAGCACATGAAGAACCAGCGCGGCTACGAGTACTACGCCAAGATGAACGAGAAGCTCGCCGTCTACGGCGACCAGAAGGCGATCGAGTTCTTCGCCGACCTGCAGGTCTACGGTACGCCCGAGCAGGTCTACGAGAAGATCATGAAAATTCACCAGCAGACCAACAACTCGGCCTATGTCGGCGTCTTCTCCTATGCCGGCATGGCGCACGAGGAGGCGGCGCGGAACGTCCGCCTGTTCGCCGCGACGGTGATGCCGGAACTGAAGAAGTTCGATGCGGGTGCCGCGATCGACCGCGCCCAGCCGCTGCCCGATCTGCGTTTCGCCGTGGCCGCTGAGTAGAGACTCGGAACCGCGATTTCGCCACTGCCGCGCCGGGGCCGCCGCGCTAAGATGGCGGGCGATGACAGAGTCCCCGCATGCTGCTGGCTGACCTGAAAGCGGCCTGGCACCTGCGCGGGCCGTCGATCGGGCCGCGCCGGCTCGCCTATGTCGCCGTGCTTATCCTCCTGGCAGGCGTGAGCGACGGCATCGGACTGATGCTTCTCGTGCCGCTGCTGAGTTCGCTCGGCGCCCCGATGCCCGCCCTGACGGGCGTGGCCGGCTGGCTCTTCGCCCTCCTGCCCGGCACGCTGACGGGCCTGCTGCTGGTGTTCCTGGCCGTCGCCGTCCTGCGTGCGGTCGTCGACCGCCTGCAGAGCAACGCCGTTGCGCGGCTGCGGTTCGACTATGCCGTCGACCTCAAGACCAGGACCTATGCCGCCATTGCCAACGCCTCATGGTCGTACCTGCGGCGCAAGCGGGCGGCGGACTTCCACGCGCTCTTCGCCTCCGAGATCGACCGCGTCGAGCATGGCGTGCAGCTGCTGCTGGAGGTCCCTGCCCGCCTCGTCATCTTCCTGGCGCATATCGCCATCGGCATCGCAATCGCCCCCGCCTTCTCGGCCCTGGCCATCGCCTTGGGCCTTTGCCTGATGTGGGGCTTGCGACGCCGACTGATCGAAAGCCGGCGCCTCGGCGACATCGTCTCCGAGGCCAGCCTGCACGTGAACCGCGAGATCACCGAGTTCCTGCAGGCGCTCAAGCTGACCAAGGCCTACGGCGCGGAGGCGCAGCATGTCCGCGCCTTCTCCGACGCCGTTCAACAAGCCGAGGGCGCCAGCCTGGTGAGCCGACGGCTGCTGGCCAACACGGAGCTGATCCTGGAGATCGCGACGGCCGTCGTGCTGGCCGCCCTCCTCTGGCTGGCCGCTGGCTGGCTCGAGCTGCCGCTGGCCAGCCTTCTCGTCCTCATCCTGGTGTTCCAGCGGATCATGCCGAAGTTCCAGGAAATCCAGGGCATGGCACAGGAATTCGTCCATTCCTCGTCGGCTTTCCGAATCGTCGCCGAGACCATCGCCGAGTGCGACGCCGCCGCCGACCGCACGGGACTGGCGCAACCCGGCGTCCTCGCCTTCGACAGGGAACTCCGCCTCGAAGGTGTGGATTTCGGCTACGACACGGCGGCGGGCGACGTGCTGCGCGGCATCGATCTCGCGCTGCCTGCCGGCTCGCTCACCGTCCTGTCGGGCGTATCAGGCGCGGGCAAGAGCACGCTGCTCGATCTCGTCGGCGGCTTGATCGCCCCCAGCGCAGGCCGGATCCTGATCGATGGCGTCGAGCTGAAGGCCGATCTCGCACCGGCCTGGCGCCGATCGGTCGGCTACATGGCGCAGGAGGCCTTCCTGTTCCACGATTCGATCCGGGCCAATCTCGCCTGGGCCGATCCCGCGGCGTCGGATGCGCGCATGCTGGAAGTGCTGCGCATGGCGGGGCTGGCCGAGCTGCTGCGCGGGCTGCCGCGCGGACTGGATACAGTTGTCGGCGACCGCGGCACCAGCCTGTCGGGCGGCGAACGCCAGCGGCTCGCGCTGGCGCGAACCCTGCTCCGCGGACCGCGGCTGATCCTGCTCGACGAGCCGGCCAGCGCGCTCGATTCGCAGAACGAGGACCGCATCCTCGAAACCATCGCCGGCCTGCAGGGCAGGACGACGATCATGGTGGTCACGCACCGGCCGGCAGCGATCGCCGGCGCCGACCGCTACCTCGCGCTGGTCGACGGCCGGCTGGTGGACGCCGACAGCACGCCGAAGCGCTAGCGAAGGGCGGCGAGCGCCTTGGCCGCGAGACGGAACGGTCGCGTCACATAGTAGGCGGGCCACAGCACCGGCGGCAGCCTCATCGCCTCGTAGTCACCGGAGGTTGGGGTAACGGCCAGCCGTATCGCGCCCTTGAGCCTGTCGATTCGACGGTCGCAAAGATGGAAGTCCGAGAAATTCCTCTCCATCTCTGATTCCGGCAAGCCCTCCCGCAACCGGCGCGACAGACGCCCGGCAAGCACGGACACGTGAGTACTGCCGTCGATCAGTTGCCGAAGCGCCGACGGCAGAGACGTTTCGAGCAGCTCGTTTGCCATCGCGCCGGCGAGCAGAACTGCGTTACCGCATCCGTGCGCCTTGGCCCGGCGATGAATTGCAAGCCAGTCGAGATCGGGCTGCCGATCGAGGAGCATGGCGAAGTCGCAGACCCACGACAAAGATCTCCAGGTTTCCTTGGTTCCATGTCCGGCCAGGAGAAGAGCGAGGTTCTCTTTCGACACCGTGGGAATCTCGCAATCGCCGATCGATACGGGGTCGAGATCGCGCCAGACTTCGGCGGGCGTCAGCGGAAACGGCAGATGGGCGCCACTGAAGGCCCAGTGCAGGTCGATGACGACCTCGCGGTCGACACGATGAAAGGCATACTGACGCTGGCTGTTCAGGAAAGCTCGTCGGAACGCGCGGTCGCCCTGGGCGCCATGGTAGCCGAACGACGTGATAATGCGTTCGGCGTCATCCATGCGTTGTTCCGGCACGATGATGTCGATGTCGTTGTATTCCCTCCGGGACAGATCGCCGTAGAGCGCGGTCGCCAGGGCGGCGCCTTTGAAGGCTGCGAACGGAATTCCGTCATGAGCGAAGGCAGCGGCAAGCCGGCCGAGCTCGTCCGACAGCAACAGCATTCGCGCGGAATGCCGCCGCAGAAAGAACTCGAGGGCGGACCTCCGCTCCGCAGGCACCGTCGCCCACGACAGTTCCGCCAGGCTCCGGATCAGTTGCGGGCGTACCCCATGATTGGCCGCCGCATCGAGCAGGTTCGTGAAATCGATACCGTCTTGCAGGATCTGCAAGGCCCGACCCAGATCGGGCTTCGGACGTACCGCCAAGCACAGCAGGTCGAATTCAACACTGTGTGTTGGAGGCTGCGACACCGTCACACCGCTTCAGGGAGTCGAAAGACGCCAAGCGGCAGTCGTGGCAGCCCACGACCGCCAGGTCGCACGACCTTGCCTTAGCCAGTTCTCCTGGGGGACTTGCCCTTGCCGCCGTCTGGTCCCTTGGACTTGCCGGCAGACTGCGTCATGTCGCGCAGCGTTCCCCATTGCACGAGCACAGGCGCCACGTACGGCTTCTTTGCCGACGACGGATCGTGAGGAGAATCATTCTTGGTGGATTGAGCATCCATCGGCTGAGAGCCTCTTTGCATCTGAAGGGAAATATTACCACATACCCGCTATTGGCAATACCCGGCACATCGATAGTGCACATATCGCGTGATGACTGCAATATAATTGCAGTCACCGGGTGACTGACATGCCAGGGCCTGCATCACCTCAGACGGCCTCGATCAGGCCCGCCTCATGCATGCTCGCGAGGAATTTGGTCACATCGTCGCGACAGGTTTCCGGGGCAACGTCGAAATGGGCCACGACATCGTCGCAAATGTCGGAGACCGACCGGGCCTGCTCCAGGGCGTCCCAAATATGTGCTCCGACACCCTG
>CAMAYC010000218.1 GCA_945862125.1 Reyranella massiliensis 521 | reverse complement strand
GAACGGATCCGTCATCAGGATCGTGTCCTCGCGCTGCGGGCTGGTGCTGACCAGCGCGACCGGGCAGCCGATCAGTTCCTCGACGCGGCGGACGTACTTGATGCAGGTCGCCGGCAGTTCGGCGAAGGACCGCGCGCCTTGCGTGCTTTCGCTCCAGCCCTCGAACTCCTCCCAGATGGGCTTCAGCTTGGCCTGGGCGCCCATGGTGAAGGGAAAGCGTTCGATGCGCTTGCCGTCGAGCTCGTAGCCGACGCAGACCTTTATGATCTTCTCGCCGTCGAGCACGTCGAGCTTGGTGAGCGCGATGCCGTCGATGCCGTTCAGCTTCACCGCCTGGCGCACCATCACCGCATCGAACCAGCCGCAGCGCCGGGGCCGGCCGGTGTTGGTGCCGAACTCCTTGCCGCGATGGCCGAGCCCCTGGCCGATCTCGTCGAGTAGCTCGGTCGGGAAGGGACCGTCGCCGACGCGCGTGGTGTAGGCCTTGGCGATGCCCAGCACATAGCCCACCGCGCCGTTGCCCATGCCCGAGCCGATCATCGCCTGCGCCGCCACCGTGTTGGACGAGGTGACATAGGGATAGGTGCCGTGGTCGATGTCGAGCATCGTGGCCTGCGCACCCTCGAACAGGATGCGCTTGCCGGCGGCGCGCAGCCCGTCGAGCCGCTCCCACACATCCTCGGCGAAGGGCAGGATCTTGGGCGCCAACGCGAGCAGCTCGGCCGTCAGCTTGGCGGCATCGACCAGCGGCCGGCCGAGGCCCTTGCGCAGCGCATTGTGGTGCGCCAGCAGCGTGTTGACCTTGAGCGGCAGTATGTCGGGCTCGCCCAGGTCGCCGACGCGGATGGCGCGGCGGCCGACCTTGTCTTCATAGGCAGGACCAATGCCGCGCCGTGTGGTGCCGATCCTGATGATGTCGGGTGCATCCTCGCGCCAGCCGTCGAGATCGCGATGCAGCGGCAGGATGAGCACGGCATGGTTGGCGATCTTGAGGCTCTTCGGCGTGACGGAGAGGCCCTGGTCGTTGACCTTCTTCACTTCCTCGAGGAAGTGCCAGGGATCGATCACGACGCCGTTGCCGATGATCGAGAGCTTGCCCTCGCGCACCACGCCCGACGGCAGCAGGGCGAGCTTGTAGGTCTGGTTGCCGATGACCAGCGTATGGCCGGCATTGTGGCCACCCTGGAAGCGCACCACCACTTCGGCGCGCTCGCTCAGCCAGTCCACGATCTTGCCCTTGCCCTCGTCGCCCCACTGGGCGCCGATCACTGCCACGTTGGCCATTGTCTTGTCCCTTCACACACGAAAACGCCTCCCCGGGGCCGATGCCGGAGAGGCGTGAGTTCGGATAGCACTTCCCCCCGGGGCAGGCGAGGCGATTCGATCCTCAGCTCAGAGCGGGCCTCAGCTCAAAGAGGGACAGCGTCGCCGTCGATCAAAGCGTGGCTGCAATTGAGCCGCTTGGCCTCAGTGCGCGGCTCGGCCGCCGCGACGACAGCGCGCACGACCGCGTAGCCCTTGGCCTGCCAGGGCGCGGTGTCGCGCCAGGCGATGCCGAGCGGCACATAGAGGCGCGGCTGCAACGGCGCCGGGTCGGAGGCGGACAGCACGGCATCCATGTAGACGGTGAAGCCGGTCGCGGGCTCGCTGACGCCGTCTTCGGGATAGCCGGCGGAATAGCGGCCACCGCGCGCCAGCTCCTGGCGGCCCTTCATCGCGAAGACGGAGAAGGACACGCCGGTCTGGTATTCCAGGCCGCGATACTCGACCGGATCGACGGTGAGCGGCAGGTCGGGATCCGCGGCATGCACGAGCTTCACCACCTCGGCCAGCCGCGCGGCTTCGGCGGCGCCGGCAGGCGGGAGCTTGAGCGCCGTGAGCTGGGCGATGCCGCCCTGGGCGGGGCCGGCCGCGCGCAGCAGGCCCACGAACATGTCGGTGGCCTTCTTGTCGCTCTTGTCACCGAGCGCCTTGGCGACCGCGGCCTCGTCCTTGCGATCGAGCGCGCGGCGCAGGCGCCGCACCGGCTCGGCCGCGAGCTTGAGGCCGGCGGCGACAGCGGCGACCAAGGTCGGCAGGTTGAGATCGACGGTGAGGTCGGCAACGCCGATGGCACGGAGCGCATCGACCGCCAGCAGCACCGCCTCGGCATCGGCCTCGGCCGAATCGACGCCGATCAGCTCGGTGCCGACCTGGGCGAACTGGCGTTCGGGCTTCAGCGCGCTGCCGCGCACGCGGATGACGTTGCCGCCGTAGGAGAGGCGCAGCGGCCGCGGCTCGTGCTTCAGCCGGGTGACGGCAATGCGCGCCACCTGCACGGTCATGTCCGGACGCACGCCCATCATGCGCTGCGAGACCGGGTCCATCAGCCGGAAGGTCTGCGAGCCCAGCGCCGCGCCGGGGCCGCCCAGCAGGGATTCCTCGAACTCGACCAGGGGCGGCTTCACCCGCTCGTAGCCGAAGGCGGCAAAGCGCTCGATGGCGACGTCGATGGCCCGTGCCTCGCGCGCTGCGTCGGGCGGCAGCAGGTCGGCAAGTCCGGCGGGCAGGAGGCCGCGGTGGTCGTTGTCGTTGGAGGTCATGATGCCGCTTGATAGCCCATTGCGCCCCAAATTGGGAGGACGAGAAAGGGGAGGGAGTGCTATTGGTCGCGGCCATGAGTGAACTTCCCCATCCGGCGCTTTCGGTGGTGGCGCCCTGCTACAACGAGCAGGAGGTCCTGCCTGAATTCCTGCGCCGTATCGGTGCGGTATTGGACAAGGCAGCCGGCGTTGCAGAGGTCGTGCTGGTCGACGACGGCTCGCGCGACCGGACCTGGGACGTCATGACGGCAGCCGCCGCCGCCGATCCCCGGATCGTGGCCGTTCGCCTGATGCGCAACCATGGCCACCAGCTTGCTCTCACGGCCGGCCTGTCGGTCTGTCGCGGCGAACGCATCCTGATCATCGATGCCGACCTGCAGGACCCGCCCGAGCTGCTGCCTGACATGATGGCCCTGATGGATCAGGGCGCCGACGTGGTCTACGGCCAGCGCCGGCAGCGCGACGGCGAGAGCCTGTTCAAGCGCGCGACGGCCGCCGGCTTCTACCGCCTGATCAACCGGCTGACCGATGTCGACATACCCGCCGATGCCGGCGACTTTCGCCTCGTGACCCGCCGCGTCCTCGACCTGCTGCTCGCCATGCCCGAGCGTCACCGCTTCATTCGCGGCATGGTTGCCTGGATCGGTGGACGACAAGTGCCGCTGATTTACGACCGCCACGCCCGGGCGGCCGGCGAGAGCAAGTATCCGCTGAGCAAGATGATCCGTTTCGCGGCCGACGCCATCACCGCCTTCTCGGTGGTGCCGCTGATGGCATCGATGACGATCGGCTGGGTCATGGCCGCGGTCGGCTTCGGCTTCTTCATCTACTCGATGATCGGCTGGCTGATGCACGCGAACCTGCCCGGCTGGACGTCGATCATGGCGGCGCTGGGACTGCTGAGCGGCATGCAGTTCCTGATGCTGGGCATCATCGGCGCCTATCTCGGTCGCCTCTACGACCAGAGCAAGGGACGGCCGCTGTTCATGATCCGCGACATCGTGGGCGGGCCGAAATGACGCCGGGCGATCCCGTATCCTGGTCGGGGGAGCCCGCGGAGTTCGACGACTACGCCGCCGAGTACCAGGGCGGCCTCGACAATCCGGTCAAGCGGATGATGGGCAACTCGCCCGACCAGTTCATTGCCGTCAAGACGCGCTGGCTGATGCGCCGCGAGCCGAAGCTCAAGACCGGCGGGCTCGCCGTGCTCGACTATGGCTGCGGCGTCGGCAGCCTGATGCGCGTGCTGGCGGAGACCGGCGCACGGGCCGAGTTCACCGGCTGCGACATCTCCACCGGGATGCTGCGCCAGGTCGAGAAGCGCTGGCCGGCGGCACTCGGCAAGGCGCCGGTATTGGCACCGCAGCAGGGCGCACGCACGCCGTTCGCCGATGGCCAGTTCGACATCGCCACCGTCAGCGCCGTGCTACACCACGTGCCGGTGGCCGAGCGGCCGGCGGTCTACGCCGAGCTCGGCCGCGTGCTGAAGCCCGGCGGCCGGCTCTATGTCTTCGAGCACAATCCGCGCAACCCGCTGGTGCGCTACGTCATTGCGCGCACGCCGATCGACCAGAACGCCATCCTGCTCGATGAGACCGAGGTCCGGCACGGTCTGCTGGATGCCGCGCGCTACGACCTCGACACCGACTATCTGATGTTCATGCCGCCGGGGATGGCGTTCCTGCGTCCCGTGGACCGGCTTCTCACGTGGCTGCCGCTCGGTGCGCAATACGTCGTCGTGGCCCGCAAGCCTGCCTGATGTTGCGATGAAGACTCCTGCACTCGGCTGGCAACTCCTGCTGGCGTTCGCGCTGTCGCTGCTGGTCCTCGTCGGGCTGATCGGATGGCTGCAGAACGTCCACATCCTGACCGCCAACGGCATGTACAAGGCCATCCAGACCGAACCCTGGATCGCCAATCCCGCCACTGCGCGGCTCGACGATTCGAACTACCTCTACTTCCCGCTCTATGGCGTGTTCTGCCGGCTGCTCGATTGGCTCGGCATCGAGCGCGGCGTGCCGTGGAAGCAACTCGCCTACATCAACGCCTTCTGGGCGAGCCTCTGCATCGTCTTCGTCTATGCGTTCATCCATCGCGTGACGCAGAGCATCGCGGCGTCGGTGCTGGCCGCGATCTTCCATTTCGGCTGCGGCTTCTTCCTGCTCCTCGCGGTGATCAGCGAGGACATCATGCCGGGCTATGCCATGGTCCTGGGCGCCATGGCGCTGGCCGGCCTGTGGTTCGATCGGCCGAGCTATGTCCGCGTGGTGATCGTCGGTGTGGTCTTCACCCTGGGCTGGCTGATCGAATGGCGGCTGATCTTTCCGACCCTGCCTGCGTTGGTGCTGACACTGGCCTTGTGGCCAACCCCGATCGCGCGGCGGCTCAGGCGCATCGCCGCGCTGATTGGCGCGATCCTGGCCACGGCGGGCATCGTCCAGCTCCTGTGGGACGGCCACAACGGCGCGGTCGGACTCCACGACATGCTGTGGACAGGCAAGGGCGTGGCCAGCGGCTGGGCCGGCCTTTCCTGGGACAAGGCCTGGATGATGCTGTCAGGCGTCGGGAACTATTTCCTGATCATGGGCGGGTTCACCGACCCCGTGACCGCGCGGCGCCTGGTGTTTCCGCTGTCGGTCTCCGTGCTGCTCCAGGCCGCGATCTTCGTTGCCGCCGTGGTGGCGCTCTGGCCGCAACGGGCCGATCGCCGCCTGCGCACCATCGCGCTCGTCTTTCTCGGCACTCTGGGCGCGGGCGAGGTGTTCAATTTCTACGCCCAGCCGCAGGATCCGCAGATGCAGATCAACGTCATGCCGTGGCTGACGGTGGCGTGGGGCCTGTTGGCGGCGACGCTGCTGGCAACGAGACGTCGGCAGTACACGCTGCTCTTCCTCGCCATCCTGTCGCTGGCGCCGCTGATCTGGAA
>CAMAYC010000217.1 GCA_945862125.1 Reyranella massiliensis 521 | reverse complement strand
CCGGGATAGCGGTTCCAGAACCAGGTGCCGCCGACGCCGGACCCGGCCTCGTAGGCGCGGACCTTCAAGCCCATGCCGCGCAGGCGATGGATGGCATAGAGACCGCCCAGGCCGCCGCCCACGATGGCGACGTCGAGCTGAGGGCCGGTTGAGGCGGCGGATGCGGGAGCGTGGGAAGCGTCGGGCATGGCGGTCAATCCTGTATGGGTGGGTCAAGCCTCCAACGGGTGAGGGACTTTGGCAAGACGGCGGAGTCGATCCGATCTTTCTAGCGAAACGGCGGAGCAGGGCGCGGTATGCTGGGCCACGCCATCAGGGCGAGGAGCAGCAGAGAGTGATGAAATTACTTGCAGTTTTGGCGATGGCCGCAGCATCGTCGTTCGCCGGCTCGGCGCTGGCGCAGACGGCGATCCAGGCCGGCCTGTGGGAGACCAACGACAAGACAGCGTTGGAAGGCGTGCAACCGATGCCCGCGACGTCGCGCCAGGTGTGCCTGAAAGGCGACGAGGCGCAGCTCGAGCGCCTGCTGTTTCCGCCGCCCGACGAGATCGCCAAGCATGGCTGTAAATACGAAGGTGGGCTGAAGCAGCCAGGCGTTTTGCAATCCAGCCTGTCGTGCCCGCCCGCCGACACCGCGCCGGGCGTCGACGCCAAGTCCGAGATCACTTTCACGCCGACCAGCTACGAAGGCCTGGGCCAGCTCCTGGTCAAGGACAAGTCGGGCACGACGCTCAAGGGCAGCAGCACGCTCAGCGGCAAACGTGTCGGGGACTGTCCGGCCTAACTGAACGCCGGCATCACCTGTTCGCCGAAGCGGCGCATCGAGGCCACGTTCTGCTCGTGGCTCATGGCGCCGAAGCCGGTCTGGCAGAGCAGGTGCTGGACGCCGACATCGCGCAGCTCGGCCACCTGTTCGCGCACCCGGCCCGGCGTGCCGTAGAGCGAGCCGGTCGACAGCACGAAGGGGATGGCTTCCGAATCGGGCACCTTCGGATCGGTCCAGGCATTGAGCGCAGACGGATCGGGCGCGAAGTCGGCGGGATTATAGGCCTCGCGGACATGCATCATGTGGGCGCGGGTCTCGACCAGGAGGGCCGCCAGCTCGTCCTCGGCCTGCGCGTTCGTCTCCGCGACATAGACATTGCGCCACAGCGCGCTCTGCGCCAGCAGCCGCGCCTTCGTCGCGGCATCGTGGCCGCCGGCGTCGATGCCGGCGGCATAGGTCGCCCATCGTTCCTTGATCCGCGCCACCGGCAGCCGGGCGGTCAGGATCGGCACGCCAAGCCGCCCGCATTCGGCGAACGAACCGGGCGAGATGACGCTGCGCCACAGGGGCGGGCCCGGCTGCTGCACCGGCTTGGGCCGGATCGCCGGGATGTGCAGCTTGTGGAACTTGCCCTCGAAGGTGAGCGGCGCCTCGCGCCACGCGCGCCCGAGGATTTCCACCGTCTCCTCCATGCGCTCGCGGCTGTCGTGGCTGCGCAGCCCGTGGCCCACGAACTCGTATTCGTTATAGGCCGTGCCCTTGCCGATGCCGACGTCGATGCGGCCGTTGCTCAGATTGTCGAGCAGGGCGAGCTGGACGGCCAGCCGCACCGGATGATGGAACGGCGTCTGCACCACGGCAAAGCCGATGCGGATGCGCTCGGTCTTCACGGCAAGGGCTGCCGCGAACATCAGCGAGTCGTTGTAGACGCTCTCGCCGGTGAAATAGTGCTCGGTCAGCCAGACGTCGGAGAAGCCCAGCGTCTCGGCGAGGCAGGCCTGCTCGATGATCCTGTGGATGCGGGCGCCGTCCTCGTCGGGCGAGGGCGACATTGCAAGCGTAAGCCAACCGAACTGCATTGAATGCGTCACGCTACCTCCCGCACCTTGGTCCCGCTTATTGTGACCTGGACAGCTCGACCGTGCACGGAACGTCGTCGGGACCGCCGCCGCCCTTGAAGTCGGAACGGGCGTGCGGGGTGGCCGAGATCACGTTTCCCGAGATCGCGCCAGAGAATGTGGTGCTCAAGGTTTTGGATGCGTTAACTGGCGGAGACCAGGCGATGCTGCCGGAATAGCGATTGCCGTTGATCGTGATGGTGATGGCCCCCCTGTATCCGCCCCTGACGGTAACGGAACCCTGGCCGTTGTTCACTGGGATCACGATTGCCACTGAATTGGGCCAGTACCCACATTTCACCTGTCCAACCCAGCGCGTGTCTCCCACCGCAGACGCGGAAGCGGCAGCACCTGCCGCGGAAGGCGGCGCTGCCAGGGGCGGCGGCGGCACAGGGGCAATGGCCGCTGATGCGGCGGCGCGCGCCTTGGCGTCCTCGTCTGCCTTTTTCTTTTCTTCTTCGGCCTTCTTCTTGTCGTCCTCGATCTTCTTCTGGTCGTCCTCGAACTTGGTGACGGCGGGTGCGGCCTCCTTCAGGAGCGCCTGGTTCTGCCCGCCATTTAGAAAGCCGGTCGCGGATTGATTGCGGGCTTTCTGCCAGTTCGCGATCATTTCGCGGCTGCGTGGTCCAAAGGCGCCGTCGTTGCCCCGCGTGTCGAACCCGAGCGCGGTGAGCGCCACCTGGACGCGCTGGCGGTCCAGAGGCGAGAGGCGCAATCCGGCCTCCGCAGCTTCCGCCGCCTTCTTTTCCGCAGCGGCGGCGGCGGCCTCCGCTTCGATCTTCCGCTTGGCCTCCGCGTCGGCCTTCTGGCGGGCTTCCGCTTCGGCGACCTCCTTGGCGCTGGAGTCGGCTTTCTGCTTGGCTTCCGCATCGGCCTTCTGCGCCGCTTCAGCCTCCGCCTTCTGTCGCTCGGCCTGTGCCCTAACAAGCGCCTCGTCGGCCTGGCGCTTGGCCTCGGTCTCGGCGGCTGCCTTCTTGCGCGCGTCGTCCTCGGCCTGGCGCAGCGCGGCCATCTCGGCCTCGGCCTTGCGCTGGGCTGCCTCTTCCGCA
Source organism: Reyranella massiliensis 521 (assembly GCA_945862125.1). Classification (GTDB taxonomy): domain Bacteria; phylum Pseudomonadota; class Alphaproteobacteria; order Reyranellales; family Reyranellaceae; genus Reyranella; species Reyranella massiliensis_A. Next base: position 2,662 of record CAMAYC010000217.1, on the reverse strand, counting down.
TTACGGCGCGCGACGGCGTCGGCCTGCTCGCGCTGGCCGGCGTCGGCCTGGCGGCGCGTTTCCATGTCGGCCTTCAGCTTCGCCAGTTCCTCTTCGGCCTTCTGGCGTTTCAGCTGGGCGTCCGCAAATTCGGCGTCTGCGGTCCGCTTTGCCGCGGCATCGGCCTCGGCCTTGCGCTGAGCCTCTTCTTCCAGCCGCTTTTTCTCGGCCGCCGCCGCATCGGCCTTGCGCCGCTCCGCGAGGACACGCTCGAGGTCCTCGATCTTCAGATCCTGCAAGGCGACGCCTGTCGACGCTGACTTGCCGCCAGGGGAGAGCGCGTAATATCCACCGCCTGCCAAAGCCAGCGCAGCCACGGCGATGCCGGCGAATAGCGGCATGCGACTTCTGGGCACCCTTGCCGGTGCGCTTTCCGCGATCTGCAATGGGGCCGAAGGCGCCGCGGCCGTGACCGGTCGCGGCGTCGATGCTGCCGCCGCTGGAACGGGGCGCTGTCCTGACAGCACCGTCGCGTCGTCGCCGGAAGCGGCGGTCCAAGATAGAATGGCCCGCCATCCTGCGATCGACTGCGGGCGGTCGGAGGCGCGGATGGCGAGGCCGGCGTCGATGCCGGCCAACAGTCCAGCCGAGAAGCCGGGCCCGGCGCGTCGCGAGATCGACTCATAAGAATCGTCGAGCATGCGGTCGAAGGCACTGGGTGGAGCCGTGCCGGAGATCGCATGGTAGAGCGTGGCCGAGAGGCCGTAGATATCGGTCCACGGCCCTTGTTTGGCCGAGGTGAACTGTTCGGCTGCGGCGTAGCCCGGGGTGAAGATCGCCGTCATCGCCACCGTGCGGCCGACCATGGCCGCGCGCGAGGCGCCGAAGTCGATCAGTGTCGGACTGCCTTTGCTGTCGAGCAGGATGTTGGCCGGCTTGATGTCGCGGTGCAGGAATCCGGCGTTGTGGACCTCCTCGAGACCTTCGAGCAGCGTCCAGACGATCAGGTCCAGAGCAGCAGCATCCAGGGCACCCTTCTGCTTCAGGCGCGCTTCGAGCGTCTCGCCATGGAGCATCTCCATGACGATGTAGGCCGTCCCGTTGATCTCGAGAAAGTCGAAGACCTGCACGATGCCGGGCGCACGGTGCAGCGTGGCCAGCGTACGGCCTTCCGCCACGAAGCGATCGCGACCCCAGGTGAAATCCTCGGCGACCTTGGTCGAGCGCGGCAGCACGGTGTTGCCGTCCTGGCGGATCGCGAGCGAGATCGGCAGGTATTCCTTGATGGCGACTTCGCGGTCGAGCTGGATGTCGCGGGCGCGATAGGTGATGCCGAAGCCGCCCTGGCCGAGCACCGACAGTACTTCGTAGCGTCCGATCATCTCGCCGGGAGGCAACGCGATGTAGTCGACCTCGGGGTCACCCGTCGTCGTGCCGGACTTCATGTCCACCATTGCTTACGTCCGTCCCCCAGAACCGGCGCGACACAAGACGGCGGTTGCATCGCCAAAATGCGCGGTGGGCGCAGCAGACACAAGCTTACAAATGAGCGCAGGTCGAACCTGCACGCCACATTCAAAATGAGACGCTAGTTCGTCGGCACGCACGCAAACGCCCGGTCCCTCGCGGAACCGGGCGTCGCGGAAGTCTTCGCCTACCAGAAGCGGCTGGCGCCAAACAGGCGGGTTGCGACCTGCTCGTCGCGATGGCGACCGCCCAAGGCTGCACCGGCACAGGCTGCCGCCGCGGCGATCAGGAGCGTGGCCGCGGCGAGGAACGCCGCGATGGCGCCCATCTTGCGGGCCTTGTCGGCGGCGGCGCGCGCCTTGGCCTCGGCATCCTTCGCCGCGGCATAGGCCTCGTCGACGCGCTTCTCGGCTTCAGCCTGCGGCAGGCCGGTCTGGCGTGCCACGATCCCGGCGAGATAGGTCCGATCGGCGGGTGCCATGGTGCCGCTGGCGAGGCTGGTGGCGAACACCCGCGTGAGCGGGGCCTGGAGTTCGCCGCGCGGGATGCGGCGCATTTCCATCCGCATGCCGTCGTTCATTCCCATCGCGGGCCGGGGATCGGTCGCGGTGGCCGTCTCGGGCTGCGCCGTGCCGGCCGCCGGCGGGGTCACAGGAGCGACGGGGGCAGCGGCCGCGGGAGCCGGAGCCGGAGCGGCGGTCATCTGGCCGGGGGCCGGCCGCAGCAAGAGGTCGATGGCCATATCCGAGGGCTGCATCGAGACGCGATCGGCGATTGCCGGGCCCATTGCAGCACCGCCGCCGGCGACCGCGCCGGCCGACAGGGTGGCGGTGGTCTGCACGGCCGTCTTGAGTGCGCTGCCGGCGCCGGAAATGGCGATGCAGGCACCGATCAGGATGCCGACAGCCCACACGGCAAAGCCGTGGGTGCCGTCGCGGAACTGCCGCTCCTGCTCGACGCCGCTTAGCCACGGCGTGCGCATGCGCCCGGCGAGGTAGCCGCCGGCTGCGAAGCTGCCGACCTGAACAAGCGCGGTGAACAGCGCCGCCAGGATGATGAAGGCGGTAAGCGAGAGGCCGGCGTAAGGATAGGGCGACACGACCGAGAGGCCGATCGCCGAGCCGAAGGTGAAGAAGACCAGCGAGATCGCCGCGGCGCCCAATGCGCCGGCGATTACGGGACCCCACTCGAGATAGGAGAAACGGGCAGGGCGCGC
>CAMAYC010000216.1 GCA_945862125.1 Reyranella massiliensis 521 | reverse complement strand
CTGCCAGGTCGTGCGATTGAACTCGTCGGTAACTTTCTCGAGGATGCCGACGAAGATCACCGTCTTGCCCTGCGCGTGCTGCAGGTGCTTCAGGAGCCCAATCACCTCGCGAGCGAGCAGGCCATAGGCGCCCCGCGGATCGGGTTTGCCGGTCTTCTCGGAGAAGGCTTCTGGCCGCGTCCTCGCCCACGCCATCGCCTGCCGGGTGAGATCGGTGATACTGTCGACAAAGACGATCCGCTTGCCGGCGATCATCCGGACCAGATCGGGATAGGTCTGGCTGAGATGCTGGTAGTGGCCCTCCGAGAAGAAGCCGTTGGGATCGGCGGCCGGGTTGACGCCGCCAACGAGACAGCCGATGTCGATGGCGTCGGCGAAGGTGCGCACCGGGATGCTGTCGCCCGGCCAGTCCTGCACCGACTTCATCCCGGCCTCGAGATCGAGGCAGATGGTGTCGGCGGCGGGCAGCGTCTTCAGCAGCGAGGTCTTTCCCGATCCCGGCGGGCCGAAGATGGCGAGCGAGGTCTTGTTGTTTGCCGCCGACAGGCGTTCGTCGGCGCTGACGATACGGAGGCTCATCGTGCGTCCTCCCCCGGGGTGAGAACGAAGCTCGGCTTGCCGGTCTTGACGGTGCGCGCCGGCGCGAAGGCGGTGCGGATGCTCTCGGGCCAGGCGGTGTACTTGCGCTCCGGCACCTTGATGGCGATGTCGACGTACTGGGTGGGATCGTCGCCGGCGGCCCGGATGCGCTCGACCACGCCGGCGATCAGCGACTGGTCCCAGTCGACGCGCTTGGGCAGGTCGGCCACGACGGTGACACCGTCTTGCTCGAAGCGGACCGTGCCGGTGTCCTTGCCGGCCTCGCGACGCAGCGCCTGAACGTGGTCGGCGAAGCGCAACGCGATGGCGCCATCGATCCAGTCCACGACGGTCTTGGCCGTCTTCAGGGCGGCGCCCGCCTCCTGCTGCAGGAGTGCCAGGTACTCGGCGGGCAGCGCGGCGACCTCGCCGATCGGCAGCGTGCTTATGCTGTCGAGACGCGGGCGATTTGTTCTGTCGGCACTCATCATGCAACCTCCTTCAGAAGAACCAATGACAGCGATGCAGAGACCTCAGCGGTCCGAGGCCGCGCGATCGCGATGTAGGAGAAGTCGTCGACGCCGTTGCGCCGCTGGACCAGGTGGACCAACCCCTGCGAGGCCGCCCACCAGGCACGCCGAGCGACACGAGCGAGTTCACGGCGCGCGTTGCTGTCGAGAATCTGGTTGTTGAGGCCGACGTCGAGCGCGAGCAGTCCGCGGTGGTAAACCAGCGCATCACCGGGATTGGCCTGGCCGAGCCACGCGCAGAACGCGGTCTCTTTCAGCGGACGGCTGGCGTGGCCGGCATCGAAAGGACCATTCTGCATGACCACGATCTCCCCTCTCACCACGTCTCAGCGCCGCCGAGAAATCTTCTCGCTCCCGCGAGACATTGGTCCGCCGCGTGCATCCGGGACGTCGGTAGCGGCGGTCTGCGGAGAGCCATCGCTAGCGGCGTAGATCGCTAGCAACGGCGTGCCGTCTTGGTGGACGCCGGCATCCTCAATGCGAAAGGCGTGATGGATCTTCACCACCTCGGCGAGCTCCCAGCGCCGGTAGAGGCCGGGAATCCTGACCAATTCGGTTGCGGGGATAGAGTGGGTTTCCTGCATGGTTCGTCCTTGCTCGGGCCGTCCTGCCCTGCACGGGCCGGTTATCGATGAAAAGCCACGGCGACATGCGAATCAGGACATCTGCTCAGGCGATCTCATGAAAGGCCTCGCGCAGCTTCTGCCTCGCGCGCTGGTAGCGCTTGCGCGCTGCCGCCTCGGACAGACCGAGTTCAATGGCGACCTCGGCCTGGGAGAAGCCCCCAATTGCCACCCGGATCACGAGCGTCGCGTCGGCGCCGATAAGCCGCTGCATGTCGTCTTGCAGCCGGACGTAGCTCAGCGCTGGATCCTGCCCATCGTGGTCGCCCGTCACGTCGTCGGGATCGACGTCGCTGGCGAGGTTCTGAAAATCCGCTTCGCGCTGGCGCACACGGATCATGTCGCGCTCGACGTTTCTAAGAACGGTGGCCGCGACCCGGCTAACCCGCTGAAGGTCGAGGCCGCGGATAGCCTCCGTAGTTCGGGCAAGTATGTCCGAGGCGATCTCGTCGGGGGCGCCAATCCTGCGCCAGGTCGACCGGCGCCGGATGGCGTCGAGCCCCGGCCAGAGCGCCAGCAGCATCAAGCTCAGCGCGCAGTCGGCTGCGGGGCCTGTGCCCTGCGCGGCCCGCACCAACGCCACAAGGATGAGGTTCTTCTGTTCGCTGTCGCCCGACTGCCGATGCAACGTATCCAGAATGGCGGACGGCTCGCGGAATGGCGCGATGTGCTTCTGGCTGCGCCGTATCAAGTCGAAACTGCCATGAAAGCTGAGGGTGAAAGAAGTTCGCATGAGGTGGTCGCGGATCTCGTGCCACTCGAAGGACATTGGACGCCTGCCTTGCGGCCAGGCGTCCAGCGCCTTGTTGTGGCCAGGTCAGGACGTCGCGCGTCTCTGCGGTTTCAGGAGGTTCGGGGATACGCGCCTTAGCGCGCGGGAGCGGTCGCCTGGTTAAGCGTCCCGCAGCCGCGGCAAGTCGCCACGACCGGAAAGCCCACGAAGTACTCGTGTCCCCGCGCGAAGCGCAGGTGCATCCGGCCGTCGCGGCAGACGCCGAGCAGCTTGTCACATCGCATGCATCGCCATTCGGCGCTCGGAGTGGTAGGCTTAATGTTCGCCGCGCCGATCCAGCTCGTCGGGGCTGCATGGCGCGAAGGGAAGGGAGTCGGCATTGAAGTGCTCCTCTGCTGTGGAGCCCTTCCAATAATCAGCACTTTGTTAGACCGTCCCCCCCGATATGTTAGACGGTCTTTAGACGGGCACTTCCGTTGGAGAGCCGCCGAATACCAGACGCCAGTAGCCGCGTTTGGCGCCCTTGCTGATGTAGACGTTCTTGATGCTATCCCAGGTATTCTCTTGGAAAGCCTGCTGGGGACTACGAGACCCCAGGCCGTCCATCAGTTCCTTGACCTGTACATTCGGGCTGCCCGCCCTATGCGCGGCCACGAGACGCTCAAAGATCAAAATCTGCTCGGCGCCGGCCAAGGCCAAGGGATCCTTTCCGGGCACATGCAGGGAGGCCGAGTGTTTGCCCGAACGAAGGACCTGCGGGGTGGCGCCTCCGCGCGCCAGCGAGAACCCACTCCGAAACGCAAGTTCAAGGCCATCCCGGGAGAGCGCGAACTCTTCGTCTGCGGACGATACGTTCGACAACACGGGCACTACTACATTCGGCCCGAGCCAGGTCTGCATCTCCGCGCTCGTCGCGAGCACGATGCCAACGCCCGCATTGTTTCGCGCCCTCAAGGCAAGATCGAGCCTTGCAACAGTCTTCAGATCGTCAAGGCGTCGCGCGAAGTAGACTGGCACTTCCGCACCTGCGATCTGCATGGAACCGATCAGCGTCAGGTCGGGGTCGAGGGTCTCTGAGGCTCGCTTGCTCAAAAGCGGCTTCATCAACTGTAGCACCGTCTCATGCAGCCATTGCCGGTTGATCGCGTATATCTCGAAATCCGACGCCGGCCGCTCGCCTGCGTCCTCACCGAACGGACCTACCGTGCGAACCATGCCCGGCGTCGACGATGGTTTGACAGTGACCTCTTCATCGATGTCGTCGTTCTCGATCAGAACAACATCCTGTCGGCCACGACGCGCAAGCAGGCCGCCTTCGATCAAACGGCTGGGATCCAACCCAAGCTCCCGAAGATATGCGCCGCTCACCTCGTCCTCGACGCGGTCGTACAGCTGCACCAGCTGCGGAAACATCGCCCTCAGGTCGCCCTTCTCAATCTGGCGAAATGCGCTCAGGATTCCCCACTCACCCAGCAGCGCGTAGCCGAGGCTGCGCTCTTCAGGATTCTTGTTACTCTGGAGATTGCAGCTCTTGCTACTCGAGATGGTGATGTTGAACGATCGCTCCCTCTCGTCACCGTCCTGGCTGTACATTACGGCAATGCCGATTCGGCTGAAACTGTCGGCGCGCCTGAAAACATTGTTGGGTTTGAGGTAGCGAGTGGCTACCTCCTCTATGTCATCGTCAATGGCGACCTTGAGCAACAGCTTTCGGCTCCATTTACCGAGGCGGATCTCAGCCTCGATGACCCGGGCAATCCGGATCTGGTAGCCATCGATCGAAGGCAGGGGCAAGCTGAGCGCCGCGCGGAAGCGCGAGAGGTTGTAGTGCTTCCAGGTGAGCGGTTTACGCGAGATGTCGTGCCCCAGAGCCACCTCAGCAAAGGAGCTGCTGACCTGCTGACGAACGACCAGGCCGTCTCCACAGACCTCGATCTGACGGATCGATGGCGTGTAGATCAGCGTCGCCTCATTTGGCGGCGTGTAATAGATGGGATGCCTGTGGCCGTCGTCTCGGTGATTGTAGACGCTTGAGAGTGGTCCACCGTGTCGCACGATCAGCATGATCGACGCCGGATGTGCACTGGTCGCCGGCAAATCAAGCGCCTTGAGCGTGACGGCCTTCTTTAACTCCAGCACCTGGGTGATCTTGGCCGCGAGCGCGACCTGATCGATCGAGGCAGCATCGATCGCACTCGCCTTTTCGAGTTCGACTTCGAATGCGTCGTACATCTTGCCGTAGTCTCGAAATCGCCGCGCGAGGTGAAAGCTTTCGGCGTCCTCAAAGATCTCGTTCGCATGTAGGTATGTCCAGATACTCCGGCACAGCGGATCCGGCTGCCTCTGGAACTCTTGGTGTTCCTGATCGTCAAACTGCTGCTTTGCTATCGTATTGAGTGAAGCGACACCCTTCCCATCGGCCAGGTGCCGAATTCTGCGACTTCGTAGCTCAAGGGGGCGAAGTTCGTCGTGGTCGAACTTGGAAAGAGCCTCTATCACCCCCTGCCGAAATGTTGTTCCCGCCTCATGATCATTGGGATCGGGAATGTTCGCCGGAAGCACAAGATCGGGTTCGGCATCACTCTCGTGGCGGTCAAGCACCGCACAAACAAGGTCGATGCGTGCGTCTTCGATCAGGCTGAGGGTCGACGGGCCAACTGATGTGGCTTTGCGCGGCACAGTGTCACCTTCACGGAATTATTTCGTTGAACTTTTCAACCCTCAATAATCATTGAGGATCCGTCACTCTGCAACAGGTCAAGGCTTGCACCCGCAGGCCCGTGGCGCCAGGACCGCCCAGGCTCGTGTCTCATGTCGGGCGCCGGGATGGCTTTTGATCGGTGTTCGCCCCCATCGATGCCCCCCAGCGTGGAACGCCCAGTGTCTCCTCTCCATCCTGACCACATGACCCCCGACGAACGCCTCGCCGAGCTGGCCCAGATCCTGGCGCGCGGCCTCGTCCGCCTTCACGCCCGGAAGTCCAGTCCACTATCTGCCGACCGTGGAGACAGTTTCGTCGACTTACCGCCCCACCGAAGCCGTCATGCAAACGCCCCGAAGCAGAAGAAGGCATGATGATGAACGACAGCGTATTGGCACGGGTGGCGGCTTTGAAGGGGATGCCCACCCCTGAATTGAAACTGCAATGGCAA
>CAMAYC010000215.1 GCA_945862125.1 Reyranella massiliensis 521 | reverse complement strand
TACGGCAGTACTTCCAAGTTCCACCGCGACCTCGACCGCCTGATCCCGCAGCTCACCGACACGGCGCGCTCGATCCGCGCGCTCGCCGACCTTCTGTCACGTCACCCCGAGGCCCTGATCAAGGGCCGCACCAACACGGGCAAGGAATGAAACCGATCGGACTCGGCCGCCGCCGCCTCGGCGTTCTGGCACTCCCGGCCCTCGGGCTCCCTGCCCTGGCCGCCTGCGGCTCGTCGCCGGAACCCGGTCTCTATACGCTGGCCGTGCGCCAGGGCCCCAGCCTGCCCAAGGGTCCGCGTGTCGTGCAGCTTCGCGACATCGGCCTGCCGGGCTATCTCGACCGCAAGGAGATCGTGCGCTCCTCGGAAGACTACAAGCTCGACGTCCGCGCCAATGCCTGGTGGGGCGAGCCGCTGGGCAGCATGCTGGGCCGCGTGATGGTCATCGAGCTCTCGCAGCGCCTGCCCAACTCCAAAGTCTATAGCGAGAGCGGTGCGATCACGGCCGATCCCAATGCCGTGGTCGGCGTCGACATCCAGCGCCTCGACGCCGACAAGGCGGGCGCCGTCGTGCTGCTGGCCCAGGTCGCCGTGCAGTTCAACCGGCCGACGCGGTCGGTCGCGCGCAACTTCGCCATCACAAAGCCCGTAGCGACGCCCGACAATGCGGGCCATGTGGCCGCCACCAGCGACGCCGTGGCCGAGCTTGCCGACGGGATCGCGGCGCTCCTGCAGACCTAGATGACCGCGGTCCAGACAGATGGACCGGTGACCAGGCCGCAGCTCCGCGAATGTCCGGGCTGCGGCCTGTTTCAGATCGTTCCGGCGCTTGGCCCCGACCTGCGCTCAAGCTGTGGGCGCTGCGGCACGGTGCTGCGCGCCACCCGTGCCGAGCCGATGGACCATTGCCTGGCGCTCACCGCCGCCGCCCTGGTACTGCTGGCCATCCTGTGGCTCGCCATGCTGATGAAGGTCTCGACAGCCGGCATCGTGCACGAGACAACACTGAATTCCGGACCGCTCGAGCTGATCGAGCGCGGCTTGTGGCCGTTGGCTCTGGCCGTGGCCTTCACCACCGCCTTTGCGCCGCTGGTCCGGCTCTCGGGCATGCTCTACGTGCTGGTTGGCCTCAAGATGCCGACGATGCCGCCCAACCTGCGCGGCGTCTTCCGTCTGGCGCTGCGCCTGAAAACCTGGGCGATGCTGGAGGTGCTGCTGCTGGGTGTGTTCGTGGCCTACACCAAGCTGGGTGATCTGGTTCATATCGAGATCGGCCCCGCCGTCTACGCCCTCGGCCTCTATTCCATCGTCATCGTCTGGGCCGAAACCTCACTCGACCCCCAGGCCGTGTGGGAGGCAATCGAGCGGCGCGGCCAGACCCATGCGCCGATGCCGGCGCCGATCGCCGAGGCGGCGCTCCTTGACTTCCGGCCGGGTGCCGTGGGCTGCGAGAGCTGCGGCCTGGTCTCCGTGCCGCCAGAGCACGGTGGCGACGGCGCTCACCGATGTCCGCGGTGCGGTGCCGCGTTGCACGAGCGCAAGCCCAACAGTCTTAGCCGCACCTGGGCCCTGGTGATCGCAGGTGCCGTCCTCTACATCCCGGCCAACGTCTATCCCGTGCTCACGGTGATGCAGGGCGGTGCGGGCCAGCCCAGCACTATCCTGGGCGGCGTCGAGGAACTGCTCGCCTCCAGGATGTATCCGCTGGCGTTGCTGGTCTTCTTCGCCAGCATCATGGTGCCCATGTTCAAGCTGATCGGCCTCGCCGTCATGCTGGGCGCCACCATGATCGTGACGACCGAGGCCGGCGCGGGCGTGCTGCTGCGCCAGCGCACGACGCTTTACTACATCGTCGCCTGGGTCGGGCGCTGGTCGATGGTCGACATCTTCATGGAGTCGCTGCTGGGCGCGCTGGTCCAGTTCGGCCGGGTGGTCACCATCGAGCCTGGCATGGGCGCGCTCGCTTTCTGCGCCGTGGTCTTCATCACCATCTTTGCCGCCGAAGCCTTCGATCCGCGCCTGATGTGGGATGCGGCCCAGCGCAATGCCCATCGTCCCTATGCCTTGCGCCAAGCGGCGGCGCGACGGCCTCTGGCGAAAAACAAGGCCGTCAGTTGAGCCTGTAGGCGAAGCCGATCCGGATCTGGTGCACGTTGCGGTACATGCCGTGCGCCTCGTAGGTGTCCAGCTCGTAGCCGGCCGACATCTTGAGGTGTTCGCCGACCGGCCGGCCAAAGCCGACATAGGTCCGGTTCTGGTGCAGGCCGGCCTCGCGCCCGGTGCCGTCGACCTTGAGGTTGATGAAGATCTCGTCCGAGAAGGCGAACTCCCAGGGAGACTCACCGATCGGGATGCGGATGCCGGCGAGCACGCGGGTCCGAACCAGCAGGGCGGTGTTCTCGAAGAACAGCTCTTCGTTGCGCAGCCGGCCCGCGAAGTTGATCTTGCCGAACTGGTTGCGATGCAGGATGTCCTGGAAGGGACCGCGCAGCGTGCGCAGCGGCGCCGGATAGCGCTGGTACTGAACGTAGCCCGCCGCCGCCGCCCAGTGAGGTGAAAACGCGTACTCGAAACCTGGCCGCACCTCGAGGCCGCGCAGGCGGGTGATGTCGCGGTCGATCTGCAGCTGCGACTCGAGATGGAACGACCATTGCGGGTCGATCTGGTATTCGATGCCGACCGTGTTGGTGAGCCAGAGGTCGTTGTTGGGAGTTGCCAGCGCCCGCTGGTGATGATGCTGCGCCGCGGCGGGAGTCGCGAATGCTAGGGCGGCCAGCAGCGTCGCCAGGAAGCGGTTTGGTCTTGGTCCCACGGCGACACCGTATCCTCCGCCGCTTGCCGCGGCGGCAGCCGCTCAGTGCAGGCGCATCTTTCGGATGACGCGGGAGAAGGCGACGACGTGCTCGTCGAGGGCCTGGGGCGTCACGATCAGCCTCAGGGCGGGCAACTGCTTGATGCGACTGCGGCCCAGCTGGGTCATGACGATGCCGCTCCGCCGCTCCTCGACGAGAAGAAGTGCCTTCAGCCGGTCGATATCGTCGGACCGCAGGCTGTCGAGATTGGTGACGCCGTAGGCGATGCGCCGTAAGGTGATCGCCTCATTGGGGCTGAGGTCGATTGGTCGATTTTCCATGGCGAACTCCATGCCCCGTGAGGGTCCATCAGGTCATGCCGGTTGCTGTGGCGCAAGCCCGGCAGCCGTCTGAAATCCATTTCTACGAGGGAACCTTTTCGTTATGTCCCGAACTTCGGCGCTTCTGATCGCTCTCGTGGCCCTGTCGCCGGTGGCAGAGGCCCAGCAGAAGCCCTTCGGCGGTTACCCCAACGCCGACATGCAGTATTGCGCCGCCCTCAGCGACCTCTACATCCGCTATGTCGGACGCTCGGAGACCGGCCCCCGTACGCCCGTTACGCCCGATGTCGTCGGCGGCGTGGCGCTTGCCCAGTGCAAGCAGGAATCGACGGTCGCGCAGGCCATTCCGGTGCTCGAGCGCAAGCTGCTCGACGCCCGCTTTACCCTGCCGCCTCGATCTTAGGGCTTCCAGCGAAGGAAGTTGGCGATGAGCCTGAGGCCGGTCGCCTGGCTCTTCTCAGGATGGAACTGTGTGCCGGCGAGATTGTCGCGGCCGACCATGGCAGTGACCGGCCCGCCATAGTCGACGAGGCCGAGGACCGTCTCGGGCCGGCTGGCCGCAAGCTGAAAGGAATGCACGAAGTAGGCATGGTCGCGCTCGACGATTCCGTCGAGCAGTGCGTGCGGCTTCAGGTCTCGTAGCTCGTTCCAGCCCATGTGCGGGATCTTCAGGTGATCCTTGCCGGGCTCGATGCGCACGACATCGCCCGCGATCCAGTCGAGGCCGGCATGGACGCCGTATTCGACGCCGCGCGTCGCCATCAGCTGCATGCCGACGCAGATGCCGAGGAACGGCTTTGCCCGCTCGATGACTTCGCGCTGCAGCGCCTCGACCATGCCGGGCACGGCATAGAGACCGGCGCGGCAGTCGGCGAAGGCGCCAACGCCCGGCAGCACGATGCGGTCGGCCGCGGCCACCTCGCGCGGGTCCGACGTCACCAGCACGCGCTCATGCGTGCCGGCCTCGCGCGCGGCGCGTTCGAAGGCTTTGGCGGCGGAGCGGAGATTGCCTGAGCCGTAATCGACGATGGCAACAGTCATGGTCGTCCCTAGAGGACGCCCTTGGTGCTGGGCACGGCATTCGTCTGGCGCGGGTCGATCTCGACCGCGACGCGCAGTGCCCGCGCGATGCCCTTGAAACAGCTCTCGACGATGTGGTGGTTGTTGTCGCCGTAGTGGTTCCACACATGCAGCGTGAGGCCGCCCAGCTGGGCGAAGGCCTGGAACCATTCCTTGAACAGCTCGGTATCCATGGTGCCGAGCTTGGGCTTGGAGAAGTTCACCTTCCAGATCAGGTACGGCCGGTTGGACGCATCGAGCGCCACCTCGGTCAGCGTCTCGTCCATCGGGATTACGGCGCTGCCGTAGCGGCGGATGCCCGCGCGGTCGCCCAGCGCCTTGGCCAGGCATTCGCCCAGCACGATGCCCGAATCCTCGGTCGTGTGGTGATAGTCGATGTGCAGGTCGCCCTCGGCGCGCAGCGTGATGTCGATCAGGCTGTGGCGCGAGAGCTGCTCCAGCATGTGATCGAGGAAGCCGATGCCGGTCTTGATGTCGTAGACGCCGGTGCCGTCGAGGTTGATGGCGGCGGAGATCCGGGTCTCCTTGGTGGCGCGGGTGACGGACGCACGCCGCCCGCCGCTGCCGGGTGTCTTCAGGGTTTCGTGTGTCGAGGCCATGGCAAGGTCATACAGGAAGGCGGGCGGCGCGGTCGAGCGCGACGCGCGTCAGAATGACGCCCGCCAGCACGATCAGCCCGCCCAGCACACGGGCTGTTGTCAGCGGATCGCCGAAAAACGCCGCCGACAGGCCCACCCCGGCCACCGGGATCAGGTACATGTAGACCATCACCCGGCTCACCCCGAGGCGCTCGAGCCCGGCCGTGAGGCCCAGGAACGCCACGCCCACGGGGAAGATGGCAGTGTAGATCCAGAAGCCCAGGAGCCGGTCGTCCAGCCGCCCGAACTCCCCCAGCGAGTCGAAGGCGAGCGAAATCGGCAGCAGCACCAGCGAGCCCAGCAGGGTCGTCCAGGCCATCACCCTGAGCGCGCCCAGCCTGAGATTGTAGGGCGCGCACCGCTCGACATAGAACGCCCAGGCGAAGGCCGCGAGCATCCAGAGCAGGGTGCCGTCGAGGCTGCCGAACGAGAGCGTGAAGGCGCTCAGCGAATTGTTCACCACCAGCACCACGCCGGCGAAGGCGAGCACGATGCCGGCCCAGCCCATGCCCGGCAGCCGCCGCCCGCCGAACCAGGCCAGGATGGCGGCGAAGGCCGTGGTCGTGGTCATCACGATCGACCCGACGCTGGGCGCACTTCTGGCCATCGCGAGCCCCCAGCAGGCCTGGAACAGGGTGACACCCACCAGCGACAGCAGCAGCATCGGCAGCCAGTCGCGCCGCGGCAGCGCCACGGGCTTCCGCATCAGCGCCAGCACCGCGAACAGGAACGCGCCCGCCACCAGGTAGCGGGACGCGCTGTAGAGCAGGGGACTCATCACCTGCAGCAC
>CAMAYC010000214.1 GCA_945862125.1 Reyranella massiliensis 521 | reverse complement strand
TTGCGGAAACGGTCGGGTTCGTCGGGATCGATGTCGAGCCGCACGACTTTCAGATCCTTGTCGATGCCCCAGCTGCCGTTCTGGATGAAGAAGCGCGTGCCGATCGCCAGCACGGCGTCGGCGTCCTTCCACAGGCGATGGCCGACCGGCATGTCGACGGCCAGGCGATGCGAGCTCGGCACGACACCACGGCCGCGCCGATAGGAGCTGACCGGCGCTTCGAGCAGCTCGGCGATGGCGATGACCTCGGCGCTGGCATCGAGTGCGCCGCCGCCGACCACGATGATCGGCCGCTGGGCGGCCCCCAGGATTTTGGCGGCGGCGGTGATCGCCTCGTCGTCGATCGCCTCCACCGGCAATGGCAAAGGCGAGGCGGGCAGGGTGACGTCGGCGCGCTTGGCCCAGGTATCGAGCGCGCATTCAAGGGCGACCGGGCGCGGACGGCCCGAGGTCGCCTGCCAGATCGCCTGGCTCACCAGCGTCGGCGCTTCGTGGGGGCTCCTGATGCGCTCGGCCCACTTGGTGATGTGGCGCATCAGGCCGAGCTGGTCGTGGATTTCGTGGAGGTGGCCGTGGCCGCGGTCGATGTCGGCCTGCGGGATCTGGCCGATCAGTCCGACCACTGGCGCGTTCATGCCGTAGGCGGTGAGCAGCGCTGCGCCGGCATTGAGCAGGCCGGGGCCGGGCACCACGGCGAAAGCCTGCGGCTTGCCGGTGACCAGCGCAGCGCCCAGCGCCATGTAGGCCGCGGTCTGCTCATGTCGCGGATGGATCACGCGGAGTCTGTCGGCGGCGTGGTAGAAGGCGTCGAACAAGGGATCGTTGTGAAGGCCGGGCAGGGCGTAGACCGTGTCGAGGCCGTGGCGCAGGAGGGTTTCGACCGTGGCTTCGGCGGCACTGAGACGTGGCATGGCGATGATCTATAGGCGGCACGGCAGGGGATCAAGGCGAGCGACATGCGCCTGATCCTGTACGTCGCACTGCGCGTCGCAGCCGTTGCGCTGATGGCGGGCGCGCTAGCCTGGTACGCGGAGCGGCGGCTCGATCGCGCCGCCGAGGCCAAGTCCTTTTCTGATGTGGGCAAGGTGCCCGCGGTCGACGTGGCGCTGGTCCTCGGCACGGCGCCGATCGGCCCGGAGGGTGGGCCCAACCGCTATTTCGTCTATCGCCTCGATGCCGCGGCGGCGCTCTACAAGGCCGGCAAGGCCAGGTATTTCATCGTGAGCGGCACCCGCGCGGGAAACTACGACGAGCCGACCGCGATGCGCGCCGGCCTGATCGAGCGCGGCGTGCCGGCCGAGGCGATCTATCGCGATTTCGATGGCGACCGGACGCTCGATTCGATCGTGCGGGCACGGCGGATCTACGGCCAGACGCGGCTCGTCATCGTCTCGCAGCGCTTTCATCTCAGCCGTGCACTGTTCCTGGCGCTGCACCAGGGTATCGACGCCTGGGGCTTCGAGGCCCGCGATGTCGATGTGCCCTACAGCATCTTCACCGAGCTGCGCCGCTATCCCTCGGCGCTCCGCGCCTACTGGGACGTCTGGATGAACACATCCAAGGGCGTACTGGGAAAGCCGATCACTATCGGAGTCGACCGGCCGGAGTAGCGGCCATATCGCGCAGTTCGGGCACCGGCGAGACCACGGGCTTGCCGGCGAAATGGGCGTCGAGGTTCTGGCGGACGAGCGATGTCATGCGGCGCTGGGCATGTTCGGTGCCGCCGCCGAAATGTGGCGTCATCACCAGATTGTCGAGCGGCAGAAGCTCGGTGCCCTCGTAAGGCTCCTCGTCGAAGACATCGAGCGCGGCACCCTCGATCACGTTGTGGCGGAGCGCGTCGGCCAGGGCCGCCTCGTCGACCGCCCAGCCGCGGCTGATGTTGACGAGATGGCCGCGCGGGCCCAGCGCCTTCAGCACCTCGGCGTTGATGATGTGCTTGTTGGAGGCGTCCGAGCGCAGGCAGACGACCAGGTAGTCGGCCCAGGTCGCGAGCGCCATGACGTTGGGAAAATACGCGAAGTCGACGTCGTCGCGCTTGTTGCGGTTGCAGTAGCCGATCTCGAGGTCGAAGCCCTTGGCGCGCTTTGCCAGCTCCACGCCGATGGCGCCGAGCCCGAGGATGCCGAGCTTGCCGCCCGTCATGCCGGCGATGGCGCCGAAGCGGTTGGGGATCCGCTTGCTCCAGTCGCCGCGGCGGATCATCTTGTCGGCGCGCACGATGCGCCGGGTCGAGGCGAGGAGCACGCCGAAGGCCATCTCCGCCACGTCGGGTGCGTTGGCGTCGGCGCCGTGCGTGACCATGATGTTACGCTTGCGGGCGGCGGCGAGATCGACCCGCTCGTAGCCGGTGCCGTAGCAGCAGAACAGCGAGAGGCGGGGCAGCGCGGCCATCAGGGCATCGGAGAGCCCGACGCTGCCGGTGCTGACGATGGCCTGCACGTCGCCGGCGACGGCACGCGGCACCAGGGCCGGATCTGGTTTATCCATGTGGCCGGCGATCTCGTAATTCTCTGAGAACGCGGCCAGGGTGGTCTTGGTGAAGTGGAAACCGGTAAGAATGACGGGACGCTGGGCCATGCTTTGCAGTATCACGCGGTTGCCGTGGCGGTAAATCGCGCTTTACCACGCGGCGAAAAACCGGCTTGGCAAAGAACGGAACGCTGTGCATGGTGCGCCGCACTACCGGCTATTTCGCGTCTCCAACCGACCCAAAAAGCGCTCCATGAAAATTGCCATTCTCAAAGAACGCCGGCCGCATGAGACCCGCGTGGCCGCGACCCCCGAGACCGTCAAGAAGCTGAAGGCGCTGGGTGCTGAAGAGATCGTGATCGAGGCAGGCGCGGGACTTGCCGCCGCCTACACCGACGAGGCCTATGCCGAGGCTGGCGCAAATATCGTGCCCGATGCCGCTTCCGCCCTGGCCGCCGCCGATATCGTGTTCAAGATCCAGCGGCCGATGTCGGCCGCCGAGGGCCTCGACGAGATGGCGCTGCTGCGGAGCGGCCAGACCCTGATGTCGCCGCTCGGTGCCCTCAACAACAAGGAACTGGTCCAGGCCCTCGCCGCGAAGGGCGTGACGTCGTTCGCGCTGGAGCTGATCCCGCGCATCACGCGCGCCCAGTCGATGGACATTCTGAGTTCGCAGGCCAACCTCGCCGGCTACAAGGCCGTCCTGCTGGCAGCCAACAATTTTGGCCGCATCTTCCCGCAGATGATGACTCCCGGCGGCACGCTCGCCCCGGCGCGGGCCTTCATCATGGGCGTGGGCGTTGCGGGCCTCCAGGCGATCGCTACCGCGCGGCGCCTCGGCGCCATCGTGACGGCGACCGATGTGCGGCCCGCGACCAAGGAACAGGTCCAGTCGCTGGGCGGCAAGTTCATCGCCGTCGAGGACGAGGAGTTCAAGGCCGCCGAGACATCGGGCGGCTATGCCAAGGAGATGAGCGCCGAGTATCGCGCCAAGCAGGCGGCCCTGGTGGCCGAGCACATCGCCAAGCAGGATATCGTGATCACCACGGCGCTGATCCCCGGCCGCAAGGCGCCGGTGCTGGTCACGGAAGACATGGTGAAGACCATGAAGCCCGGTTCGGTGATCGTCGACATGGCGGTCGAGCAGGGCGGCAACTGCCCGCTGTCTGAATTCGGGAAGGTGGTCGAGAAGTACGGTGTGAAGATCGTGGGTCCGGCCAATCTGCCGGCCGAACTGGCGACGGACACTTCGGCGCTTTTCTCGCGCAACCTGCTCAATTTCATCACGCCCATGGTCGACAAGGAGACCAAGGCGCTGAAGATCGACCTCAACGACGAAGTGGTGAAGGGGACCCTGGTCACGCAGGGCGGCCAGATCGTGCACCCCTCGCTCAGCCAGACCTAGGAGCCGGCCATGGACGACAAACTTGCAGGCGAGGCGGCCAAGCTCGCCACCCAGGCGGGGGAACTCGCCGGCAACCTCAGGGGCATGGCCCAGCAGATCACCGACATGGCGGCGCAGGGCACGCTGTCGCTGCCCGACGGCCACATGCCGTTCGTGGCGCTGCTCACCATCTTCGCGCTGGCCTGCTTCGTCGGCTACTACGTGGTGTGGCGGGTGACGCCGGCGCTGCATTCGCCGCTGATGGCCGTCACCAACGCCGTGTCGTCGGTGATCATCGTGGGCGCGCTGCTGGCTGCCGGCCTGAAGGGCCTGGGCGCCGCGCAGCTGTTCGGCGCCATCGCCGTGGCGCTGGCTGCCGTTAACATCTTCGGCGGGTTCATCGTCACGCACCGCATGCTGTCGATGTTCAAGAAGAAGCAGCCGGTCAAGAAATAGGCAGGGGACAACAGGGATGATCACCCAGGAAATCGCCGCCTACGGCTATCTGATCTCGGCCATCTGCTTCATCATGGCGCTGCGCGGGCTGTCCTCGCCGGTCACGTCGCGCCAGGGCAACCTGTTCGGCATCGTCGGCATGGTGGTGGCGATCGGCGTCACGGTGGCGACTCCGGGCGTGGTCTCGCCATGGCTGATCGTGGGGGGCCTGGTGGTCGGCGGCGCGGTCGGCGCGGTCGTGGCCTGGCGCATCCAGATGACGGCGCTGCCGCAGCTCGTGGCCGCTTTCCATTCGCTCGTCGGCCTCGCCGCGGTGTTCGTGGCCGCGGCGGCCTTCGTCTCGCCCGACGCCTTCGGCATCGGCTCGCCGGGCAAGATCAAGGTCCACAGCCTGATCGAGATGGGCCTCGGCACCGTGATCGGCGCCATCACCTTCACCGGGTCCATCGTGGCCTTCGCCAAGCTGCAGGGCCTGGTCTCGGGCGCGCCGCTGATGTTCCGCGGCCAGCATTTGCTCAACGCATTGCTGGGCATCGCCCTCGTCGTGTTGCTGGTGTGGTTCGCCTGGAAGGGCGGCCATCCGATGGTCTTCATCCTGCTGATCGTGCTGTCGCTGGCGCTGGGCTTCCTGCTCATCCTGCCGATCGGCGGCGCCGACATGCCGGTCGTGGTGTCGATGCTCAACTCCTATTCTGGTTGGGCGGCGGCCGGCATCGGCTTTACGCTGGGTAACACCGCGCTGATCGTGACCGGCGCGCTGGTCGGCTCCTCGGGCGCGATCCTGAGCTACATCATGTGCAAGGGCATGAACCGCTCGATCTTCAACGTGATCCTGGGCGGCTTCGGCACGGACAGTTCTGCGGCGGGCGCCGCCCACGCCAAGAACGACAAGCCGGTCAAGGCGGGCTCGGCCGAGGATGCGGCCTTCCTGATGAAGAACGCGGGCTCGGTGATCATCGTGCCGGGCTACGGCATGGCAGTGGCGCAGGCCCAGCACGCACTGCGCGAGATGGCCGACATCCTGAAGAAGAACGGCGTCACGGTGAAATACGCCATCCATCCGGTGGCGGGCCGCATGCCGGGCCACATGAACGTGCTCCTCGCCGAGGCAAACGTGCCCTACGACGAGGTCTTCGAGCTCGACGACATCAACCGCGACTTCGCCTCGACCGACGTCGCCTTCGTGATCGGCGCCAACGACGTCACTAACCCGGCGGCCAAGACCGATCCCACGAGCGCGATCTACGGCATGCCCATCCTCGACGTCGAGAAGGCCCAGACCGTGCTGTTCGTGAAGCGCGGCATGGCCTCGGGCTATGCCGGCGTCGACAACGAGCTGTTCTTCCGCGACAACACCATGATGCT
>CAMAYC010000213.1 GCA_945862125.1 Reyranella massiliensis 521 | reverse complement strand
GCCCGCTTGCGCGGGCGTCCGCCCTTGCGGCCGTTAGCCCGCGCGGCAGCGGCCTTGGCCTTGGACGTCGTCTGGCCGGCGCGGCGGGCCAGCTCCGAGGCCATCCAGGCGCGCGTGCCGAACACGCCCATCAGCAGGCCCGGCACCGTGAAATCGGCGTCGAGCGCGGGCCAGTGCAGGCCGTAGCCAATCCCCATGATTTCGATCTCGGCCAGCTCCGCGTCGCTCGCCCGCGCCATCCCCTGCAGCGAGCGCGCCGGGAACATGAAGCTGCAGCCGTTGGTCAGTTCGACCAGGACGCGGCCGGTGCGCCGATCGTAGCGGGCGCTGCTGGCCTGTGGCTCGGTGGCCGCACGACGCCGGCCCCTCGCCAGGGCGCGATCGATTTCCGCTTTCGACCATCCCTGTTCTTTTTCATTTCCGACAGCTTTTTCGACCGGCATCTGGACCTCCTTCATTCCGCCGCTCCATGGATCTGCCGCCACGCAGCCAGCAGCTTGGCCTGCCGTGCCACGACCTCCTTGAAGACCCGGTTCAGGCCGGCACGGTCGAAACCGCGCATCCACTCCAGCACCGGGCGGTCGTTCGGTGGCCCCAGGAGGACCTTCGCCTCGGCGCCGCCCGCAAAGACGTGAACATGAGGCGGCCCATGATCCTCGAGATAGATCATGAAGCGCAGGTTCCCGGCACGATGGACGGTCGGCATGAGAATATCCCATCTGATGGGTTATTCAAGAGCCCATCAGATGGATCGTAGATTGCCGACACTATCAGTAAAGCAACCTATACGTGCTTTCTCAACCCGGCGCCTTGTCGATGAACCCCACCACCGACGCCAGCCTTCCATCCGGCGCCAGGGTGCAGAAATCGACGCCCTCGACGACCGTCGGGCCCGACGCGGGGCCAAGCGACCAGCCGAAGCGCAGCGCCCCATTGTGGGCATCGACCCTGGACGTGCGCTTGAGCACGAAGCCCGGGAACCTGGCCTGCACGCCCGCCAGCATGACATCGATGCCGGCGTGGCCGTCGCTCGCCATCACCGGATCGCGGTAGGTGCCCGCCTCGGCCCAGGCCGCAGCGATGCCGGCGCGGCGGCGGGCGGGATCGGTCTCGTTCCAGGTGGCGACGTAGGTTTCGGTTATCGCCTCCGGCGACGGGGTGACGGCTTCAGGCGTGGTGGCGGTCGCGACCGATGACGACGCTGAGCTGGACATGGCTTCCTCCTGCGGATGGTTGACCCAGGCGGAGGGAAGCGCGGGACGGGCCGGGAAGCGATTGTCTGGGAGGTAATGAGGGAGGTCAGGAGATTCGCGCAATAGATGCAATGAAGCATCAAGCATGCTAAGATTCCAGCTATCTAAACAGCCAGACTCCGAATGAGCGCGAAAGCCACCTCGAAGATTGCGCGACAAGCACGAGGCGACGGTAGAAAGCCTCTCCTCGTCTATCTCGATCCAAGCGTAATCAAACGACTGAAGAAGGCCGCACTCGACGAAGAGACAACGGCGTACAAAATTACCGAGGCGGCCGTTCGTGATTGGCTTGCAGCACGCAAAATAAGCCGTACTCGAAGCTCTTCTAAACATGACTAAGCTTCGAAGCCCAACAATTGACCTTCCCGAAGCGGTTCAAGCGGATCTTGTTAACGGCGCACGCGATCTAGACCGAGTTCACGGTCTGACGCACAGGTTCTACAAGTATCCCGCGCGTTTCAGTCCTACTTTCGTGCGCGCTGCCATCAATGCGTTTACGCAACCCGGAGACTTGGTTCTAGATAACCACGTCGGCGGAGGAACGACGCTCGTCGAGGCAATAGCACTCGGGCGACATGCTGTAGGTGTCGATATCAGCACGCTGGCAGAGTTTGTCGCAACGGTGAAAACCACCGTCCTTAGTGAGGCTGAGTTAGCTCAGCTTGCAGCCTGGGCAATGGAATTGCCGACTGTTGTGAACATTCACAAATCTTCGAACGAACTGACTGAGTACTCGGAGCGCGGCTACTACAAGCATCTTAGTCATCCCGACCGTTGGCGCTTGCGAAAAGCAATTGAACAGAGCCTGGGTCACGCACTACGACTTACCGCCCTCAATAAAGAAGTGCCCGACACCGCTCGGCTACCAATGTTTCGAGCCGCCCCTGTCTAGCGCCTCTGGCAATGCTCGCGAACGCTATGCACTTCGCCATCCTTGCTGCCCCGCTCGTCCCGCGCCTAGTCTCCCTGGCTCCCTTCACAAGCACCCTCACGAGGACCCCATGGCCGAATTCGAAAAGCGACTGGCGTGCGTCATCAACGCCGACGGCACGATCGCCCGGGGCTACATGATCGAGCGCTGCGAGCTGCAGGGCGAGAACCGCTACGTCATCACCTGGAAGGTGGCGCTGCAGGGCGAGGCGAAGACCAATTTTGCCGGCACGATCGGCAGCAGCCTGGACGAAGCCGTGGCGCCCGGCCTGATCACCGTCGGGCTGGCGAAGGATCCGCACCAGATGCAGGTGCACACGTACGATCCCGCGGGGAAGCCGGCGCGGCGGCCGTTTCATATCGCGGTGTTCCGGGATTAGGGGGCGGCGGCGTGTCGTCGCTCAAAAAGCAGAAAGGCTCCGGTTCTCACCGAAGCCCGGCGCCGACCAGGAACAGCCCCCAATCCACTTCTCGCATCTTATCTCCGCGCCTCAGCCTTGCCCAGCCAATCGTTCCGCCGCTTCATCGATCATGGTTCGGGTATGCCTTCGTCCACGCGACCAAGGGATTGGCCGGACTTGCCAGAGACATCGACGGCCAGGACGGCGCGGCCCCCGAACCGGACGATTTCAAGCGGTGCGGCTACATATGCTTCTGGCTGCGGCGGGCAAAGCCCTTCGTGACCGCCCTGCCGGTCCGGCAGTTCCGCGACGGCAGCCGGGAGCGTGCCGCGCAGAGCCTGTTCTGCCGCTACCACAACGAGTTGTTCGCCTTCGATCTGATGTTCCGCGTCTGCGCCGCCTACGAAGGCGCCATTCAGGGAGACGTGTCGATCGCCACGGCGAGCCTCGATGTCTCTTATCTGAACGATGTGTGCGTCTCGCTCACGAACAACAGCGTCTCGCCGCAGTCGATGTATCTCGTCTATCGCTCGCTGTTCGAGAAGGTCGGACGCTAGGCCGCGTCCTCTGCGCGCTCCGCTCCTCTTCTCGCAGGAAGTTTGGGTGAGGGGGGAAAGAGGTGGATGGAGACCTCTGTCCCCCCGTCAGCCCCGGGCGGCGTTTCCGTCGCCCGACCTCTCAGCCTTTGTGGGAAGGGAGAGAGGATTTCCGTCAGACCGACCCCCTCCGGCACCGGCGCCATCCCCGGCGCGATGACAACGCCGGCGGCGCCCTCGCCCGAAGCCCCCCAATACGGCCTGGTGGCAGGCCGCGGACCCCGGACGACTGGTGCGGAGGGGATCAGCGCCTCATTGGGGTACCAGTCCCGCCGAGGCGATCACGTTCTTCCACTTCATGTTTTCGGCCGCGATGTGCAGGAAGAGATCCTCCGAGGTGCCGGGCCGCTCCTGGACGCCGACGCCGCGGATGCGGGCCACCGACGCGCGCTGGCCGAGGCCGGACACGATCGCCTCCGAGAGGGCGGCCACGTAATCGCGCCGCGTGCCTGATGGCACGGCCACGTACCACCATTGCGTCGCGTCAAAGGCGCCGAAGCCCTGCTCGGCCACGGTCGGGATGGCGGGCGCCGCGAAGCAGCGGTTGGCCGAGCTGACGCAGAGCGCGCGCAGCTGGCCGGAGCCGATCTGGTTCAGGTACGTCGGCAGGCTGTCCATGGCGACCATGGCCCGGCCGGCCAGCAGCTCGTCCAGCAGGCGGGTGCGGGTGGCGCCCTGGGAGCCTGGGGCCTCGTGCGCCAGCCTCATGCCGGTCCTGGACTGGAGATATTCCATCGCGAGGTGGCCGGCGCTGCCCGGGCCCGCGGAGGCGTAGGCCACCTTGTACGAGCCGACGCGCTTGCAGTGGTCGACGAACTCCTGGAGCGACCGCGCCGGGAAGTTGCGGTTGACCACCAGCACGTTGGCCATCTCGCCCACCATGGCGACGGGCGCGAAGCTCTCGGTGGCGTCGTAGGGCAGGTCCTTCTGCAGATACTGGTTGGTGACGGCGGTGCAGAGCGTGCCCATCAGGAGCGTACGGCCATCGGGCGCCGCCCGCGCCATCTCGGCGCTGAAGGCACCGCCCGCGTCGGCGCGGTTCTCGACCCTGAACGGCGTACCCATGCGCGCGCTCAATATGTCGGCCACCACGCGCGCCAAGACGTCGGCTGTGCCGCCGGCCGCGAAAGGCACGACGATGCGCGAGGCCGGGTTTGAACCCAGCGGGTCCCGCTGGGAAGGCGGCACGTCGGCGTGGCCGATGCCGCGCGGGAAGGCCATGGCGCCGACGGTTCCCGTGGCCAGAGCCGTGGACAGCAGGGCGCGGCGGCCCAGAAGGGTCGTCATGGATTTGCTCCATCGCGGACGGGGTGGCCCGGAAGTGGGGAGACCGGCCGCAGATAATGGACGGGCGCGGCCGGCTGCTCGCGGCCCCCCATGCCTTGTTTCTCGATGCTCCTGGACGTCGTCGTCACGCGGACATTGACCAGCCGCTCGCCCAGGATGTTCAGCAGGTGGGCTTCCAGCGCCTGGTGGAAACCGTGCGGCCCGTCGGACCAGCCGGTCGGCGTCAGCACCGTCTCGAGGTGGGCCGCGACCATGCCGCGCCTGAAAGCTTCCAGGACCGCGCGCTCGATCTCGGCGGTGTCGGGCGTGAGCGCATCGACGGCGAGCCAGAGCTCGTGGCGCAGCGCCTGCTGCGGGTTGTTCCAGGTGCCGCAGGCGAAGGGGATGTCGACGCTGCCGAGCGGCATGGTGAAGCTGGCGCCCTCCTGCGGCAGCATGCGGTCGGCGCCCTTGTGACGAAGGTAGGACTGGGCCGAGGCGGACATCAAATCGGCGATCGCCTCCTCCTCGAGGCGCGTGATCGGGCGCAGCGCGACGCGCAGGTCGACCGGCTTGTTCTTCACGAGATGGCGCACCACCACCTCCCTGACGCCGTTGGAGGGGAAGATGCCGGTGATCTTGAACGGCATGGCGACGGGCAGGACCGGCCCGGCCGGCTCCTCCTGCAGGAACTCCCAGGTGTTGGGCATGGGATCGATGGGGGAGAACCAGTTGGTCCAGCCCAGCGCCGGGTTGCTGCCGCTGCCGGTGAGGCAGAGATAGTTGGCGAATTCGAAGGCTTCGACGCGATCCAGGTGTCCGAGCTTGCTCATGGCGGCGCTCTCCGTTGACTTGGTGAGGCCTGAGTAGCCGTGGGGCCGCTCGGGCAGCGCGACGCCAGCGTTCGCAAAGCGTTATTTCTGCATGTATCGACGATTTCTTTGGGGCCCCCTAGGATGCGCGCCTGCCGTCGCGTGGGGATTGAGGGTCGTGGTGCGACCGGGGGAATGATGGCCGAGTCGAACCGTAAATTTGCGCTGAACCTGATGGGATCCTTCCGGCTGCTCGGGCCGGGGGGCGAGCGAATCGACATCGCCAGCCGCAAGGGCATGGCGATGGTGGCCATGCTCGCCCTGGCCGAGGGCGGCGAGCGGACCCGCGGCTGGCTGCAGGAAAAACTGTGGGGCCAGCGCGACCGGCCGCAGGCCCAGGGCAGCCTGCGGCGCGAGCTCACCCATCTGCGCGACCATCTGAACGTGGGGCCGAAGCCGCT
>CAMAYC010000212.1 GCA_945862125.1 Reyranella massiliensis 521 | reverse complement strand
CGGCTGGGCGTGGCGGGAAGGTCGCAACGCCGAGCGCCCGGTCTACTGGCAGCCCAAGCGTGACGGCGTGTGGACAGCCCGGCGCTATCGCGCGATCGAGGAGCTGGCGCCGCATGCGTCCGTCGTATTCGTCACCTGGTTCGAGGCTGAGGCGTGGTGCCGTTGGGCCGGGCGACGCCTGCCGAGCGAAGCCGAATGGGAAGCCGCCGCCATCGGCGCGCCGACGCCGGACGGCGCCCGACTGGCCGATGCGCACCGCCGCTGGCCGTGGGGCGATGCGTCGCCCGCGCCGGCCCACGCGAATCTCGACTATGCCTCCGATGGACCGGTCGACGTCGCTGCCTGTGCAGCGGGCGACAGCGCCTTCGGCTGTCGCCAGATGATCGGCAATGTCTGGGAATGGACCGATTCGGACTTCCTGCCCTTCGCCGGCTTCGCCGCCGATCCCTACAAGGACTATTCCGAGCCCTGGTTCGGCACGCGCAAGGTGCTGCGCGGGGGGTGCTGGGCGACCAGCGCGCGCATCGCCCGACCCACCTATCGCAATTTCTTCACGCCGGAGCGCAACGACGTATTCGCCGGCTTCCGGACATGCGCGCCGTGAAGCGATCAGAACTTCACCTGCCCCGACTTGCCGGCCGCATTCTTGAGAACCAGCGTCACCGGCGCCCCGGCCGCCACCGGGTTCTTGGCCTCGCCCTTGAGCGCGCTGTCGCCGGCTGGCACCAGCTGTACCGTCTCGCGGCTGCCGCCCGAGACGATCAGCACCGAGCCGCTGAAACCCTTGGCCGCGATCGGCTTGTTGGCCTCGTCGAGGATGTTGAGGGTGACGGCGTTGCCCGCCAGCACCAGCTCGGCATGGATGCCCACGATATCCTGCATCGGCCCACCGTTCGGGCCCTTCATGCTGCCATGGCTGTGCTGGGCCACGGCCGCGCTAGCCCATAGCGTCATGGCGGCAACGATCATCATTCTATCTCTTCATGTGCCTTCATCCTTGGTGAACTTGTCCGTCAAGAAGAACAGCTCGATCAGCTCCGCGGTGCCAGGACGCGGCGGATCTTCTGCAGCGCCACTTCCTGCTTCTCGTGAATGTCGATCGTCGAGCGGAAGCTACCGTCGCGGTCGAGCAGATAGACCGATGCCGTGTGATCGACGGTGTAGCCGCCGCTCGGCTGAGGCACCTTCTTGAAGTAGGCGTTGAAGGCCTTCGTGGCCTCCTCGATCTGCGCCGGCGTACCGGTCAGCCCGAGGATGTCGCCGGCGAACACGGAGATGTAATCCTTCAGGATGGCGACGGTGTCGCGCTCGGGGTCGACCGTCACGAACAGCGCTTGCACGTGCTTCGCGTCGGGGCCGAGTTCCTCCAGCAGCTGCGACATCAGGGAGAGTCCGGTGGGACAGACATCGGGACAGTGGGTGAAGCCGAAAAAGACCAGCCGGACCTTTCCGGCGAAGGTCTCCGGGCCGACGTTCCGGCCGAGGTGATCGACCAGCCTGAAGCGTTCGTCCATCGGTTTGCCCAGGGATTCCAGAACGTCGCCCCCGTGTACAGTCCGGTCTCCGTGCTCGCCGGAGAGAGGAACTGTCCAGGTGATATAGGCGGCCACGGCACCGAAGGCGACCAGGACGGACAGGGCGATGACTTGCAGGCGTGGCGACATGGCGTTCAGCGGGTCGAGAGCGTTGCGGATGGGCTGGCGTGCTGGTCGCGTGCCGATTGCTCCCCCATTCGAACCAGCGTGAGGAAGTAGAAGCCGACACCGACCAGCAACAGCGCGACGAGCATGAAGAGGTTTTTCTGCCGGGCGGCCTTAGTGTTTTGGTTCGTCGCCTGCTTCATGCTTGGCATGCCGTCAGCGCCCATGGCGCAACAGCCGCAGGGCGTTCAGCGTGACAAGCACCGTGGCGCCAGTATCGGCCAGGATGGCGGGCCACAGGCCGGTGAGGCCGATGACGGTCGTGATCATGAACACGCCCTTCAATCCGAGGGCGACGACGATGTTCTGATGGATCACGGCCATTGTCTGGCGGGACAGCACGATCAGCCGGGCAACGTCCGCGACGTTGCTGTTCAGAATGGCGGCATCCGCCGTTTCCAGCGCCACATCGGTGCCGCTGCCCATGGCGATACCGATATCGGCAGCGGCAAGAGCCGGGGCATCGTTGATGCCGTCGCCCACCTGGGCCACGGACCGGCCGCCCTGACGCAACTCGCCGATGACGCGGAGCTTGTCCTCCGGCATCAGTTCGGCGCGATAATCCATCCCGCCCAGGCGCGCCGCGATGGCCGCCGCCGTCCGGCGGTTGTCGCCGGTGAGGATCAGGCTCTCGATCCCCAGCGCCTTCAGCCTGGCAAGGCCCTCGCGCGCATCGGCGCGCGGCTCGTCTCGCACCGCCAACAGGCCGAAGACCTGTTCGTCCGCCACCAGAACGGCGACGGTCTTGCCGTCTTCCTCCAGTTTCTCGATTTTTCCGGCGAGGTCGGGCGCAATGGTCGCCCGGCCCGCAATGAAGCGCGGCGCGCCCAGGAACAGCGCTCGTCCCGCGACCCGGCCTTCGACGCCCTGGCCACCGATGGCGCGCGAGCCTTCCGCGGCAGGAATCGCCACCGAGTCCGCCCCGGCGCGTGCCAGGATCGCGTGCGCGATGGGATGGCTCGATCCGGCTTCCAGCGCCGCGGCCAGCGCGAGAACTTCCTTCTCGTTGCCCGCGACGCCGACGATGTCGGTCACCTTCGGCTTGCCCTCGGTCAGGGTGCCGGTCTTGTCGAAGGCCACGACCTGCAGCTTGCCGGCCGCTTCCAGAATGGCGCCGCCCTTGAGCAGCAAGCCACGGCGCGCACCCGCCGACAGGCCGGCGGCAATGGCAGCCGGAGTCGAGATAACGAGCGCGCAGGGGCAGGCGATGAGAAGCAGCGCGAGCGCCCGGTAGATCCAGTCCGCCCATAGTCCGCCCAGCGCCAGCGGAGGCACGACCGCGACCAGCAGGGCGACGACGACCACGGCCGGCGTGTACCACGCCGAAAACCGGTCGATGAAGCGCTCGGTCGGCGCCTTCGCCTCCTGCGCTTCCTCGACGAGGCGGATGATGCGGGCAATCGTGTTGTCGGCCGCCGTCTTCTCGACGACGATCGACAGGACGCCGTCGCCATTGATGCTGCCGGCGAAGACCGCGTCGCCTTCGCTCTTGGACTTGGGCACGGATTCGCCCGTGATGGGTGCCTCGTCGATCGAGGACGAACCGGCAACGATCTTGCCGTCGGCAGCGATGCGGTCGCCCGGCCGAACGCGGATACGTTGGCCGACGGAGAGTGTCGCCATGGCGACTTCGCGAACCGCGTCGCCTTCCTCGACCAGCGCCGTCTTGGGCACGATGTCGGCCAGCGCGCGGATGCCCGCCCGCGCCCGCCCGGCCGCGTAGCCTTCGAGCAGTTCGCCGATCAGGAACAGGAACACCACCACGGCGGCTTCCTCGGCCGCCCCTATGATCACGGCGCCGGCCGCTGCGATCACCATCAGCATTTCGATGCTGAAAGGAGAGCCGGCGCGGGCCGCTGAAAGTGCTCGCCGCGCAATCGGAAAGGCCGCAATGGCTGTCGCGGCAATGAAGACCCACGAGGCGCGCTCCGGTATCACCAGCGACAACCCGTAAGCAACGGCGACGAGAAAGCCTGCCGCAGCGGTTACTTTCGCCTTGCCGGTCCGCCACCACGGCACGTCTCCCGAGGAGGCGACGGCGGCATGCGATCCCGGGGCGGCGCTTTCAGGTACCCCCTCCGATGTGACCTGAGTCGGTTGGTATCCGAGCGCGTCGACTGCGCTTTCGATCGTCTGGGCAGGAACCAGAGCAGGATCGGCCTCGACCGTCAGCATGCTGGTCGCGAACGAAACCTTGACCCCGGAAACGCCGGGGATGCGGCGTACGGCGATTTCGATCTTGCCGGCACAGGAGCCGCAGTCCATCCCTTCGACACGGAAGCGAAGAGGGACGGGAGACGATGGAGTGGTGATCACGGCGGAAGATGTCATCGGCTTGTCCTTTTGCGACTTGGCCCCTACTCTGCACCCTCCAGCGACTAGAGGTTCAAGAGAACAATGACGACCCTCAGGCTTGGCCTCACCATCGGCGAGCTAGCAAAGCGGACTGGCGTAAAAGTCCAGACGATACGTTATTACGAAACAATCGACCTGTTGCCTGTGCCGGACCGTACCGAAGGCAATCAGCGGCGCTACGACGAAAACGCCGCCGATACTCTGCGGTTCATACGTCATGCGAGGGACCTCGGCTTCGAAATAGGCCAGATTCGTGATCTCCTCTCGCTCGCAACACACCCGGAGCAGCCGTGTGCCGATGCCGATACCATTGCGCGTCATCACCTGAAGCAGGTTGAACAACGCATCACCGTCCTTCAGTCGCTGCGCAGCGAACTGAAGCGGATGGTGCGACAATGCTCAGGCGGACGTGTGGCCACCTGCCGGGTGATCGAGAGTCTCGCCGATCACGCCCATTGCCAGTCGGAGCACCGCCGTTAGCGCCCACCGGCCTTGTCTATCGCCTTTGCCATCTCCTCATAGCTCCGAAACCCGCGCAGTACCGTATCGCCGATGATGAACGTCGGCGTGGAATTTACGTTGTGACGCTGTTGGCCAGCACGCATCTCTTCGGCAATGGCGGTCGACAGTTTTTCGTCAGCAAGGCAGGCCTCAAACGCGGGCCGGCTGACGCCGGCCAGCAGACCGATCTGTGCAAGGCCGGCTTTGGGGTCCGGGCTATGCGCCCAGCCATCGTGGCTGCGGTTCAGCACTTCGAGGAGGCCGAAGAATCGAAGGCGCGGCACGCACTCCGTGAGGATGGCAGCCGTCATGGCGACCTGGTCGAACGGGAAATGGCGGTAGACGAGCTTGACCTTTCCCGTGTCGATATAGGTCTCCTTCAGACGGGGGAGAACCTCAAGATGGAAGCGCTTGCAATGGTCGCAAGTGAGCGAGGCGTACTCGATCATCGTCACCGGCGCGTCGGGATTGCCGAGCACCCGCTCGGACAATGGTGGTGTGGAGGCCGACAAGGACCCCGAAACAAGCCCTATCACCACGACAAGTGGAAGAACCAAGATGAGTACTTTGCGGATTCTAAACATGTGATCTCCGGCGATCGGGAGTGGATTAGCCTGATGTTAGGTTCATCTTGCGCCCTCTAGCGACCAGAGGTTCAAGCGAGGCTTCGGGTCCATTCACCGGTTTGGATTGGGCGGCCGATAGCCAATCTGCGGCGCGCTCGCATCCGCTCACGGGCAGTCATCCGAAGCCAGGCGAATACGCCAAACCAATCCCCTCTGGTCAAAAACCTCCCAGCTGATGGCCACGCCTGCCCTGAGAAAGATGTTCGGTGGCGTCGTGCAATAGGTCTTCTGCATCAGATTCTTGTTCAACGCTTCGGCGGCGCGGGGATCGGTCGCATAGAATTTTCGGAGTTCCGCGGCCGTGCCTTGCGCTTCGGGTTTGACCTTCATCGTATAGATCACATCAGCCTTGTATCGCGTCACCTGCACCAGGTCGCTGTTCTGGTCGACCTCGAGAGGAAGAGAAGAAGACAACTTGTCGAGGACGGCATCGAGGGCTGCGATGGCCAGACGCTCGATGCCGGGAATGTCCCCGGCAGCGATCACGAGCCGCCAGCCTTTCCGGGCCATACACGGGCCGATCGTCCGTGCGAGCTCGATCGAGGCTGCCTCGCGATCCGTCCGTGTGAGTTCACCGATCCGGTTAGCATCGGCCTTCGAGACCTCGCGCGGGTCGCTAGCACATGTATTTTGATCATCGGCATTGTCGAC
>CAMAYC010000211.1 GCA_945862125.1 Reyranella massiliensis 521 | reverse complement strand
GCTAAAACCACGGCCCGGCGAATATTTCCCGTCCGCTAATGCCTCCATGAAATACCGCCAGAAACAGGGCCGACGGCCCCGAAAGGCCGTAAAATTGGGCTCAAACAATTTTTCCCGTCGCGTTTTCGGCGCTGAAAGCCCGTAAAACTGGGCATTTTGTCTCGCCGGATACGCTCCAGGCCGCCGGGCGGCGTTCCATTTTGTGCCTCGGCGGCGTCCCTGAAAGCCCGCAGGGCTGGCGTTTCAAGGCCGTTTCGTGTCGTGCCGCCCGGCCGGCAGTTTTTTCCGCCTGAACGGCACCTCCAAGCCGTTCGGTGACTTTCAGGTGATGGCCTCCGGGACCGGGCGGGGCACCTCCGGGAGCGCCTCGCAGGGGCACCAGCAATGAAAGGCGACCATGACCGCTGAGAGGCTCGAACGGCGCCGTGCGGCCGGGAAACCCGGCCCTGCGGCCGCGTCTGGTCCGAGGTGGCCGGCCGACGCCGTGGAGCGCCGGGCCGTGGCAACCTTGGTGGCGTACGGGCGCAATGCCCGAAGCTTCGGCGCTCCCGTCGCCCATCAGCGATCCGCGGTGCAACGTGAACTATGCCAACTCGGCCAAGGACATCGACGGCGTCGGCGGAAGCATCAGGTCGATGACATTGATCCAGGCCTCGCGCGAGGCCTTGATCGACAGGCCGTGACGTTCGCGCATGCGCCCCCAGCTTTCGAACTCGGTCAGCGACTCGAGGGCGATTACGAGTTGTTTGCGTTTGGCTTTCGGGAGGGTCGAGAGTTCGGGCCGGTACATCAATTGCAGACTTGCCGTGGCGGCATCGCGCATGTGCTCGATCAATGCCTTGAGCAGGTCCGATTGGTGTTGGTTGTGCAGCAGCGCGCGCCACAGCGGCAGCCATTGCTCGCAGATTCTGGAACGCGCCTCGACCTGGGACCGGAGCCGGGTTTGCCGGTCGCCATCGACATGGCGGCTCTCGGCCTGGGCCATGCCTTGGGTGAAGGCATGGTCGGCGGCGGCAGAATTCAGGGCAATAAGGTCGGCGAAGCGCTCAAATACGGAACGAACGGAGTAGCCGGCGCGTTTGGCGATCTGGGAGGCCGTCGGCTGCTGCGGGTTTTCGCGAAGGAGATCGAGGTAGGCCTCGATGATGGATCGCCGGGTCCGCTCGCTTCGCAGGCGGCGGCCGTCGATCCGGCGCTTGCCCAGGGGGCCAGTCGCAAAGGGAACATCGAGCATGTTGGAATGTGCTCCAGTCCGCGCGTCAATTTCCAGCTTTTTCGGAGCCTTCGCCTCATCGCGCCAGCATTTCCAGAATCGGCTTGGCAGCCGATCAGGACGCCGTAAAGAGGAACAGCCAATGACCCGCTCCCCGGCCGGCCGCCCCGCGCACGTGCCGACCGACGAAACCCGCAACCTCGTGGAGTCGTTGTCCGGCTTCGGCATCCCCCAGGACGAGATCGCCCGCCTGGTCGGGATCGATCCCAAGACCCTGCGGTTTCACTACGGCGACCAGATCGAGCTGGGGAGCATCAAGGCCACGGCCAAGGTGGCGCAGAACCTGTTCACCATGGCGTGCAAGCCGACCCGGGAGGGCCTGTCGGCGGCGATCTTCTGGCTGAAAGTGCGGGCGGGCTGGTCGGAGTACGCGCCGCTGCCGCGGGGCGAAGAGTCCCTGGGCAAGAAGGAGTCGGCCGAACGAGAAGCGCTGACGGCCGGTGACGGTACCGAGTGGGGCAGCTGGTTAACTGAGATGGAGCCGTGGTCGCTGGCCGTGCCGGATTGACGAGATCGCATCCGGGCCGGCAGCCAATGGTGGACATGTTCCTGGACTCCGGTTCGTCGCTATTGAACAACCCATCCACAGGATGTGATCCTCTGCGGCAAGCGCCGCACTTGTTCGCGCTTCGGATCTCGTCGAGCCTGCTGGCCTGGGTTGAAACGTCCGGGGACCGCACCGCTCGTCATGGATCGTCCGTCGTCGCAAATGGATCTGCCTCTCGCCGCTCAATCGCCACGGGCCGCACCCGCTACTGCGCCGGCGGAGGTGGCGCCCGCAGAGGCGGCGGATCTCCTCGCGCCGGCTGAAATGCTCGAAGCGGCGCTCCTGGACCTCGATCGCGACACGGGTTTCCTGCCGCTCGCCGACGCCGCGGTGCGGGCGCACCCCGGAGAGGGCGGCATCCTGCTGCTCGCCGCCACCGCCGCACTTCTGGAGCGACATCCCGAACGAGCGCAGACCTACCTGAGGCGCTTCTTCAAGCGCTTCGTGCCGATTCAGTCGTACCACCTCCTCGCTGCCTTGGCGTTGGCGCAGCAGGGCAAGATGGTGCGGGCGCGGTCGGTGCTCCAGACGCATGGGCTCGCCAGTCCGTTCAGCGCCGGCCTTCACTTCCCGGCGGCGATGACGCGGCGGGCCTGGCTCACGCGCGAGCTCGCCGGCATCTTCGAACGGCACAAGACGCCCTCTGCGAAGCGATCGGCTGGGACGGGCAAGCGAGCCGCCCCTCCGGGCAAATCTCGGGGCGCGGCGCCCGGGCCGCGCCGGCCCGCCGCGAGGGACGCAGCGCAGGCCGCGCTGCAGACTCAGGACAAACCGGCTGGCTTTGCGCGTATCGAGATCAGTGTTCCGGTCAGCACCGAGATCGATTTCGGGCCGCTGATGGCGGCGCTCGACACGCCGCCGGCCGGCGACGACGGCGTCTGGTACGAGCTGCGCGAGCGCCACGCCCGCCTCGGGCTCGCGCAAGGTTTCGATGAGCTGCTGTGCCTGCCGCATCTGCGCGGTATCGAGACCTTCTGGTACCAGGTCGAGACCGTGCGCAAGGTGCTGAAGCAGTTTCGCGGTCGGGTGCTGCTCGCCGACGAGGTCGGGCTGGGCAAGACGGTCGAAGCCGGCATGGTTTTAAAGGAATACCTGCTGCGCAACATGGTCGAGAGTGTGCTCGTGCTCACGCCGGCATCGCTGGTCGGGCAGTGGCGGGAGGAGCTGGAGGGCAAATTCGACATCGCCTGCGCCACGACCCACGATGCGCGGCTGCGCAGCGACCCCGAGGGTTTCTGGAACGAGAATCGCCTGATCGCGTCGCTGCCGCTGGCGCGGCGCAGTGAGCATGCCGCGCGATTGCGCGAGCGTAACTTCGACCTCGTCATCGTCGACGAAGCGCATCATCTGCGCGACCGCGCGAGCCAGAGCTACAAGCTCGTCGACTCGCTGAACAAGCGCTTCCTTCTGCTGCTGTCGGCGACGCCGGTGCAAAACGACCTCACCGAGCTCTACAACGTGCTGACCCTGCTCAGACCCGGGATCTTCAAGACCTTGAAGGACTTTCGCGCCGCCCACATGACGCCCGGCAAGCCTCGCCAGCCGGCCGATCCCGAGGGGCTGCGCGCGCTGATGCGCGCTGCCATGGTGCGCAACACGCGCGCCGTCGTGGCGCTGGCGCTGCCGCGCCGCCACGCGACGACAATCCGGGTGGAAGGCTCCGAGCAGGAACGGGCGGCCTACCAGGAACTGACGGCAGCGACGCGGCGACTGGCGGCGGCGAAGACCTCTTCGAACCGCCTCGCCCTTCATCATCTGCTCGGTGCCGCGGGCTCCTCGCCGGCGGCCGCGGCGGCGGCCGTGAAGCGGTTCGCCGAGCGCCATCCTGACGAGCCGGGTTGGCGGGCGCTGGCGGAGCGCTGGGTAGCCGCCGGCAACGGCGGCAAGGAGGCTGGCCTGCTCGACCTGCTGCGCCGCAATCCCGAGGAGAAGAAGCTGGTCTTCGTCCACTACCGCGACACGCTCGATCATCTCGCCGGCCTCCTGGATTCCGAAGGCATCGCCTTCGCCCGTTTCGACGGTGGCCTGAGCGGCCCCGAGAAAGACGCCGCCATCGCCCGGTTTCGCGACGAGGTGCCGGTGCTGCTGTGCACGGAGTCGGGCGGCGAGGGCCGCAACATCCAGTTCTGCAACACGCTGATCAATTTCGACGTGCCGTGGAATCCGATGGCCATCGAGCAACGCATCGGACGCATCGATCGCATTGGCCAGAAGCGGGAAGTGTTCATCTTCAATCTGGTGACGAGCGGTACCCTGGAAGAGCAGATCCTGCACATTCTCGACGAGAAAATCTCCATGTTCGAGCTGGTCGTCGGCGAGGTGGGGGCGATTCTGGGCGGGCTGGACGAGGATCGCGACTTCGCCGAGCTGATGCTCGATGCCTGGCTGCAGACGACGGAGGCGGGCCGCGGCGAGGCGCTGGCCGCTATCGCGGGCCGCCTCGACAAGGCGAAGCACCAGCACGACGTCGCCAAGGAACTCGACGAGTCCCTGTTCGGCGAAGACTTCGAAGCCACGTGATGTCGAGCATCGGCAGCTCATCCAGAAGCGAAGAGCTTGCTTCTTGTCGGGGGCGCCCCAGCCGTGAGTTTCATTCGCGTTCCGAGGGCCCAGCGTGAGTGACCTTAGAGCGTTCGTTGGCGACTTGCTGGAGCGCAGCGGTGCGATCGTCGAGCCGTCCGAATCGCAGGAACTCGCGGTACTCGCGCCACCGTCGATCCAGGAGCAGATGGGCTGGCCCGAGTTCGTTCGGCTCGGGTTCGGGCCGGAGCGATCGCACGACGCCGTTGCGGTCGGGCTGGAAGGCGACTGGATGGATCGGCTTGCCGTGCTGCTCCGGGACAACGGGCGCTGGAGCGAGCGGGAGTTGCGGCTCGACGGCGACACGCCGGTGCCGCAAGACCTGCAACGGGTGCTCGACCATGCGCTCGATCTGCCGAATGCGATCTGCCGCCTGCGTGGCGTAGCTGAGACCCGCGCGCGCTGCCTGATCCTGACCTTCCGCTACACTGCGGTGTCAGACGAGAAGCGCGAGGGCCTGATCTGGCTCGGCTTCAACACCGGCACCGGGGCGAACATAGACGATCTGCTGGAGAAACTTCAGCCGGCTCTGGCGCAGATGCCGCAGGGCGGTCCGCCCGATCCGGCCACGGAGCTGGCGGCCGGGCCGAGATGGAGCGGCGCAGACATCGAGGCCCGGGTACGACCGCTGCTCGACTGCAGGATCCGCGAGGAGATCGAGCCGTTCCTGCGGGCCATGCAGCGACGACTGGCGCGCGACTGCGATCGTGTCCATGCCTATCACGACGGGCTCTATCGAGTGGCCGCCAAGCGGCTTGCCGCACTCTCCGGGGCCGAGGGCGAGCGGGAGGAGGCGGACCGCCGACGCGAGACGATGCGGCTCGAGGCGATCGAGCGCGAGCATCGTGCCAAGCTCGACGACCTGCGCCGCAACTATGCCCTGCGCGTTACCGTCGACTGGGTCCAGGCGCTCGAGCTTTACGTGCCGGTGCAGCGCTTCGAGGTGCTCGTCCGTCGCCGCAAAGGCGAGCGCCTGATCCAGCTCGACTGGCATGCCGCGATCAAGGCGGCTGAAGCGCCGCTCTGCGAGGCCGGGCTTGGCCGCGAGCGGGTTCGTCTCGTCTGCGACGACAAGCTGCATCTGACCGAGTTCGCCGCGCAAGACGCGTGCTCATCGTGCGGTAAGCCTTTTTGCCGGGCCTGCTTCCCCGCCGCCTGCCCGCGCTGCGGCACCGTTCAAATGACGAATTTCAAGGGCAGCGAACGCGCATAGCTCGCTACCGGGAGTGACCGCCGTCGTCCAGCCTCCCCCGCGATAGCTATGGACGGTGGCGCCTTGGAAGCCGTGACCCATGGAACCTGTCCCTTCTCGATTGGTGTGAAATCGCGCGCAATAGTGACCCCCTGAGGGGTGGTTTTCGCGTCCAATTCTGCCCCCCCCTGATGGCTATGCCAGTGTCGCTTCCTTTTGAGCCTGTGTTGGCTCTGGGAAGGGCTGGCGGGGGTGATTGGCGTGGAGCTTATT
>CAMAYC010000210.1 GCA_945862125.1 Reyranella massiliensis 521 | reverse complement strand
ATGCGCGCAGGCGTTGACGTCGCGTCGGTGGAGGCAGCGACGAAGCGGCCATCGGCGAACAGCTCACGCGAGCGGATGAGGAAATTGCCGCCGAATCCGAACACCAGCTTGCCGTCCACCATCCGGGGATTCATCACGCCCGAGCCGCCCGGCATCAGGATGACGGCATAGACTGGCGCCCCTGCCTTGGTCGTCAGCACATAGGGAATGGTCTCGCCGCCCGGCGTGCGGGCCGAGGTCACCAGTTCGTCACGCGCGGCAGCGGGCAGGGCGAACAACAGCAGCAGAACTGCAAGGCCAAGGCTCTTCATGAGGCGGAGCATCGCCCTCAGGCGTAATCCAGACAAGGGCTGGAACCAGCCGCTCCCGGCGCCGTTAGCTTTGTGCCGGCAATCGCGCCATTTCAGGAATTCAGTGAGTACGACCGACATGGAAGCGCCGCCGCTCGAACGCAAGCTGATCGCCATCCTCGCTGCCGACATCGAAGGCTATAGCCGCCTGATGGGGGGCGACGAGGAAGGCACGCTGGCCACCCTGTCGGCACATCGCGCCGTCACCGACGCGTTGATCACCCGGCATTCCGGCCGGATCTGCGGCACCGCCGGCGACAGCATCCTGGCCGAGTTCGCCAGCGTCTTCGCCGCCGTCGACTGCGCCGTGGAAATCCAGCGCGACCTCGGCCATGCCAACCAGACCCTGCCCGACGACAAGCAGATGCATTTCCGCATCGGCATCAACGTCGGCGACGTCATGGTGAAGGACGGCGACATCTTCGGCGACGGCGTCAACATCGCCGCTCGCCTGGAAGGGCTCGCCGAACCGGGCGGTATCTGCATCTCGCGCGGCGTGCGCGATCACGTCCGGCACAAGGTCCCCTATGGCTTCGAGGATCTGGGCGAACAGACCGTCAAGAACATCGCCCAGCCGATCCGCGTCTTCCGCCTGCTGCCCGATGCGCCGGACGGCGGCAACGCCGAGCCGCTGCCGGCCACGATCGAGCTGGTCGCCGAGCCGGTGCCGTCCGAGCAGCTCGCCGTCGAGCAGCCGTCCCCGGAACCGACACAGGCCGAGCAGCAGTCCGTCGAGATCGTGTTCTGGGAGTCGATCAAGGAGAGTGTGCGGGCCGCCGACTACGAGGCCTATCTTGAACAATATCCCGAGGGTGCCTTCGCGTCCCTGGCGCACACCCGCCTCGAGGAATTCAATTCGGACCAGGGCGGCATGCGCGATCCGCAGGACCGCGAGGTCGAGCTGGCGTTCTGGGATTCGGTGCGCGAAAGCGACAACCCGGCGTCGCTCGCTGCTTATCTGGAAAAATATCCGGCCGGCGAGTTCAAGGCGCTGGCCGAAATCCGCCTGGACGAGCTCAGGGCCGCATCGTAGCGGCGCCCTTCACTCTCAACGGCCTTGTCACCAGCTGAGCTTGGGGAAGATCGAGGTCTTCTTGGCCGCCCAGCCCCGGTTTTCCATGCAATTCGCGAGCAGCCGGTCGAAGTTGTTGGTGTAACCTTGGTTGGCCATGGTCGTGTAGAGGCCCTGCTGACCGAAGCGTTCGCGCTCGCCGTCGAAGGTGGCTCGCCGCTGGTCTTCGATGGTGCGTTCGCTCTTCGCGGTCTGGCTGACCTGCGCGCGGCAGGCCTGTTCGTCCTTGGCATACTGCGCCGCCTGCGCGTCGTCCTTCGGCAGGCCCTTCTGTCCGCAGCCACCCAGCATCAACGCTGCTGCCGCCAGAAGCGCGAGCCTCTTCATTTCGCCCCCGCGGCGCCGACCGCCGCCTCGATCGCGCGCAACGCATCGGACGCCTTGGCCGCATTCGGGCCACCGCCTTGCGCCATGTCGGGCCGGCCACCGCCGCCCTTGCCACCCAGCGCCGCGACACCGGCCTTCACCAGTTCGACGGCGCTCAGCGACTTGGAGAGTTCATCGGTGACGCCGACCACGGCCGAGGCCTTGCCATCCTCGATACCGATCAGTGCGACCACGCCCGAGCCCAGCTTCTTCTTGAACTCGTCGGCCATGCTCTTGAGGTCCTTGCCCGGCACGCCGTTCAGCACGCGGCCAATCATTTTCACGCCGCCGATATCGCGCATCTCGTCGGCCGGTGCATTGCCGGCCCCGGCGTCCGAGCCTGCCAGCGCCAGCGCCTTGCGGGCATCGCTGAGTTCGCGCTCGATTCGGCGCTGGCCGTCGACCAGAGCCGCGAGCCTCGCCGGCAGGTCCTCGGGGCGTGTCTTCAGCGTCGCCGCGGCTTCGATCAGCAGGTCGGCCTGGTGGCGAACGTAGGCTTCGGCCGCGGCGCCGGCCAGCGCCTCGATGCGGCGCACGCCGGAGGACACCGCGCCCTCGCCCACGATCTTGAACAGTCCGATGTCCCCAGTGCGCCGCGCATGGGTGCCGCCGCAGAGTTCGACTGAGTATTTCTCGCCACCTTCGACAGTGGCGTCGCCACCCATCGACAGCACGCGGACTTCCTCACCGTATTTCTCGCCGAACAGCGCCATGGCGCCGGCCGCGATTGCCTCGTCGGGAGTCATGAGGCGCGTCTCGACCGCCGAGTTGTGGCGAATGCGGTCGTTGACCTCATCCTCGATGGCGCGCAATTCGCCGGCCGACACCGGCTTGGTGTGGCTGATGTCGAAGCGCAGCCGGTCGGGCGCCACAAGCGAGCCCTTCTGCGTGACGTGCTGGCCGAGGTGGCGGCGCAGCGCCTCATGCAGCAGATGGGTCGCCGAATGGTGGGCGCGGAGTTGCGCGCGGCGGATCGGGTCGATGGTCATGACCAGGTCGTCGCCGACCTTGAGCTCTCCCTTCTCGATCGTGGCGTGATGGACATGCAGATCGCCCACCATTTTCTGGACATCGGCGACGG
Source organism: Reyranella massiliensis 521 (assembly GCA_945862125.1). Taxonomy (GTDB): domain Bacteria; phylum Pseudomonadota; class Alphaproteobacteria; order Reyranellales; family Reyranellaceae; genus Reyranella; species Reyranella massiliensis_A. The sequence goes on along the minus strand of CAMAYC010000210.1, from coordinate 3,034 downwards.
AGGCTGCGTTGGCGCCGCTCACGAGCCGCCCGGTGTCGCCCTGCTGGCCGCCCGACTCGGCGTAGAACGGCGTCTGGTTGGTGATGACCCAACCCGTCTGGCCCGCCCTGAGCGAAGGTACTTCCTTGCCGTCGAGCACGATGGCGCGGATCTGGCCCTCGGCGCGCTCGGTGTCGTAGCCCAGGAACTCGGTAGCGCCAGCCTTCTGGCGGACGTCGAACCAGATCGCCTGGTCGGCCGTGTCGCCCGAACCGGCCCAGGCGGCGCGCGCTTTGGCGCGCTGCTCATCCATCGCCTTTTCGAAGCCTTCGTTGTCGACCTTGATGTCGCGCGCACGCAGCACATCCTGCGTGAGGTCGAGCGGGAACCCAAAGGTGTCATAGAGCTTGAAGGCGACGTCGCCCTTGAGCGTACCGCCGGCGCCGAGATCGCGCGTCTCATCCTCGAGCAGCTTCAGCCCGGTGCCCAGCGTCTTCTTGAAGCGCGATTCCTCGAGCTTCAGCGTCTCGGTGATGAGCGCCTGCGCGCGCCCCAGCTCCGGATAGGCGTCGCCCATCTCGTGCACCAGGGTCGGCACCAGGCGGTAGACCATCGGATCCTGGGCGCCGAGGATATGGGCGTGGCGCATGGCGCGGCGCATGATGCGGCGGAGCACATAGCCGCGGCCCTCGTTGGACGGCAGCACGCCGTCGGCGATCAGGAACGAGGTGGCGCGCAGATGGTCGGCAATGACCTTGTGCGAGGCCCCCTGCTTGCCATCGGGATCGACGCCGGTCTCGTGCGCCACCGCTTCGATCAGGGCCCGGAACAGATCGATGTCGTAATTGTTGTGCTTGCCCTGCAGGACGGCAGCCAGGCGCTCCAGTCCCATGCCGGTGTCGATCGACGGCTTGGGCAGCGAGACGCGCTCGTCCCTGGTCACCTGCTCGTACTGCATGAAGACCAGGTTCCAGATTTCGATGAAGCGGTCGCCGTCCTGGTCCGCGCTGCCCGGCGGGCCACCGGGAACGGAGGGGCCGTGGTCGTAGAAAATTTCCGTGCAGGGTCCGCAGGGGCCGGTCTCGCCCATCGCCCAGAAGTTGTCGGAGGTCGGGATGCGGATGATGCGGTCTTCGGAAAGGCCCGCGATCTTCTTCCAGAAACCCGCCGCCTCATCGTCGGTGTGATAGACCGTGACCAACAGCCTATCCTTGGACAGGCCGTAGTCCTTGGTCAGCAGGTTCCAGGCGAGCTCGATCGCGCGTTCCTTGAAGTAGTCGCCGAACGAGAAGTTGCCCAGCATCTCGAAGAAAGTGTGGTGGCGGGCGGTGTAGCCCACGTTCTCGAGGTCGTTGTGCTTGCCGCCGGCGCGCACGCACTTCTGCGACGTGGTGGCGCGCACATAGGGGCGGGTTTCCAGGCCGGTGAAGACGTTCTTGAACTGCACCATCCCGGCGTTGGTGAACATCAGGGTCGGGTCGTTGCGCGGCACCAACGGGCTCGATTCCACGATCGCGTGGCCGTTTTTGCCGAAATATTCTAGGAAGGTGCGGCGGATATCGCTGACGCTTTGCATGCGGGCCTTGTAGCGTGCGGCTGCTGCCCAAGTCCAGAACAGGGAACCACCCGGAAATGGCCGCCGAGGCCCATTCTACCGCCACTCTGAGGCTCACCGTGGGCGATCTGCGGGTCGTCCATCCGATCACCGTGCCGTCGGCGCCGGTGCCCGCGACCGAGGTCGTGCCGGCACTGCAGGGGCTGGTGAACGCGGTGGTGGCCGCGGCAGAAGCAGGCAAGGCGATCTCCTGCCGCAAGGGCTGCGGCGCCTGCTGCCGCCAACTCGTTCCCGTGTCGCGCACGGAGGGTGAGCGGCTGCTGGCACTGGTCGAAACGATGGGCGCGGAACGGCGCGAACGGCTGCATGCCCGCTTCGCCGCGGCCGAGGCGGTCCTCGACAAGGCCGGACTCTCCGATCGTGCGGGGCGCAGCGACCGCGAACTGTCGCTGGCCTACTTCGCGCTGGGCATCCCCTGCCCGTTCCTCGAGGCAGAGAGCTGCTCGATCCATCCCGACCGGCCGCTGGTGTGTCGCGAGTATCTCGTGACCTCGTCGGCCGAATTGTGCGCCGGTCCAAGTCAGGAAGGCGTAACACCCGTGCCGGTACCGAAGGTTTCCATGGCCGCGCGCGGCCTGCAGAACGATAGCGAGGACTGGTTCCCGCTCGCCCTGCTGACGAAATGGGCCAAGACCCGTCCTCGCAGTGATATGCGAAAGACGGGTCCTGAGTGGGTGCAGCGTTTTTTGAGGGCCATCGGCGCTCAAAAAGGTGAGCGTCAGCGCTTGTAATCAAGCGCGGGAGCTCACGCCGTGCAGAAAAGACGGAGGCGCCAGCCATGTTCGTTCTGCGCCGTGCGGGCTCTCGCGCTTGATTACAAGCGCTGACGCCCGCCCACTTTCTTGTCCGCGCCTGGGCGCGGACAAGAAAGTGGGCGGTGCTGCGCGTGGGTGTACAGCACCGCCCGGGGACCCGAGACAGGGATCGGGCCGCTAAGACTCTTTAAGTTCGGATAGAGAGACGAAGACGACTACTTGTCGTCGTCGTCGTCCTCTTCGTTCTTCTCGCCGTCCATGAGGACATTGGCGATGATGCCGGCGTTGGCCCGCACCTTCTGCTCGATGGCGGCGGCGACATCGGGATGGTCGCGCAGGTACTGCTTGGCGTTCTCGCGGCCCTGGCCGATGCGCGTGCCGTCGTAGGAGAACCACGAGCCCGACTTCTCGACGATGCCGGCCTTGTCGCCGAGATCGATCAGCTCGCCGACCTTGGAGATGCCCTCGCCGTAGAGGATGTCGAACTCGATGACCTTGAACGGCGGCGCCACCTTGTTCTTCACGACCTTGACGCGGGTCTGGTTGCCGACGACCTCATCCTTGTCCTTGAGCGCGCCGATGCGGCGGATGTCGAGGCGGACCGAGGCATAGAACTTGAGCGCATTGCCGCCGGTCGTGGTCTCGGGGCTACCGAACATGACGCCGATCTTCATGCGGATCTGGT
>CAMAYC010000209.1 GCA_945862125.1 Reyranella massiliensis 521 | reverse complement strand
GGCAAGAGCCTGCTGATGGCGTTCTACGCGGGGCAGATCGTCAAGCACCCGGAGATGGAGAACCCGACGCTGGTGGTCCTTACCGACCGGAATGACCTCGACGACCAGCTCTTCGGCACGTTCAGCATGTGCAAGGACCTGCTGCGGCAGGTCCCGCAACAGGCGGAAGACCGTGACGACCTCCGCAAGCTGCTCGATCGTCCCTCCGGGGGCGTGATCTTCACCACCCTGCAGAAGTTTTCGCCCGCGCCCGGCGAGACTGAGTATCCAGTGCTGACAGACCGCCGCAATGTGATCGTGATTGCCGACGAGGCGCACCGCAGCCAGTACGGCCTGGATGCAAGGGTGGGGCGCGAGACGGGTGAGATCAGCTACGGCTTTGCCAAGTACATGCGCGATGCGCTGCCCAAGGCATCGTTCATAGGGTTCACCGGCACGCCGATCGAGAATGGCGACGTCAGCACTCGCGCCGTGTTCGGTGAGAACATTGACGTCTACGACATCAGCAGGGCCGTCGAGGACGGCGCCACAGTGCCGATCTACTACGAGAGCCGACTGGCACGCATCGAGCTGGACGCGGATGAGAAGCCCAAGATCGACGCCGAGATCGAAGAGCTGACAGAGGACGAGGCGCAGAGCGAGCAGGACCGGCTCAAGCGGAAGTGGGCGAGCGTCGAGGCGCTGGTTGGATCGGAGAAGCGCCTAGCCCTGGTGGCCGAGGATCTCGTGAAGCACTTCGAGGCGCGCACGGCCGCCCTGGAGGGCAAGGGGATGATCGTCTGCATGAGCAGGCGCATCTGCGTCGCGCTCTACAAGGAGATCGTGAAGCTGCGGCCCGCGTGGCACAGCGACAAGGACGAAGAAGGCGCCATCAAAATTGTGATGACCGGCGCCGCGTCCGATCCGCCGGAGTGGCAGCCCCACATCGGCATCCGACCGAAGGCGCGGCGCGAACTTCTGGCGAAGCGGATCAAGAACCCGAAGGACCCGCTCAAGCTGGTGCTGGTTCGGGATATGTGGCTGACCGGCTTCGACGCCCCCTGCCTGCACACCATGTACGTCGATAAGCCCATGAAGGGGCATGGGCTGATGCAGGCCATCGCCCGCGTCAATCGGGTGTTCAGCAACAAGCCTGCGGGGTTGGTTGTCGATTACATCGGCATCGCACAGAACCTCAAGAACGCGTTGGGCGTGTACTCGCCCGACGACCAGAAGCAGACCGGCATCGACGAGAAAGAGGCCGAGCGCGTGCTTCGCGAGAAGTACGAGATCGTCCGGGGCATATTCGGGCCGGAAGCCAAGAATGGCTTCGACTACCGCCCGGCACTCGCGGCCAATGCCAAGCCACAAGAGCGCCTGGCAATCATGGCGGGGGCGATCGACTGGGTGCTGACGGTTCAGCAGGAGGGCGCGGCGAAGGAGACGTCGGACGAAGGCAAGAAGCGGGCGCACAGGCGCTATGCCGATGCCGTCGCAGCGCTCTCCAAAGCATACACCCTGGCATCGGCCAGCGACACGGCCAGCGAGATCCGCGATGAGGTCGGCTTCTTTCAGGCGATACAGGCGGCGCTGGCCAAGAGCGTGCCGGGTGACGGTAAGAAGAGCTCCGCGGATCGCGAGCTGGCCATCCAGCAGCTTGTCAGCCGTGCCGTCGTCTCGACCGAGATTGTCGACATCATGAAGGCGGCCGGATTTGAGCGGCCCGATATTTCAGTGTTGTCGGACGAGTTCCTGGCGGAGATCCGGCAGACCGACAAGAAAAACCTCGCGATCGAGGCGCTCAAGAAGCTCATCAATGGTGATGTACGCGCTCAGAGCAAGCGCAACGTCACGCAGTCACGGGCATTTTCGGAACGACTTGAAGCAGCGATATCGCGCTACCACACAAACGCTTTGACCACGGCCCAGGTGCTCGAAGAACTGATCCAGATTGCCAAGGATATCCGTGCGGCAAAGGCTCGGGGTGAGGAGACGGGGCTGAACGAGGAGGAGGAGGCGTTCTACGACGCGCTCGCCGACAACAAGAGCGCGCGCGATGTGCTGGGCGAGCCGCAGCTCAGGGTGATTGCGAGCGAGCTGGTGAAGAGCATCAAGGGTAACCTCTCGACCGATTGGATGCACCGCGAGAGCGCGCGCGCTCAAATTCGCGTTCTGGTGAAGCGCATCCTGCGGAGGTACGGCTATCCGCCCGACCTGCAGGACGCGGCGGTGCAGAATGTGCTGCAGCAGGCGGAGGCATTATCTGCAGAATGGGCGGCGTGATGAAAACCCGTAGAGGGAAGATTGACCAGCGGCGGCCGCTTGCCGAGCAAGATACGCCGCTCAAGACACTGGGGTGCCGCCATTCCAACCCGGATATTTGCAAGAACAACAGCACTGAGGGGCAGTGCGCATTTGTTAGATCGGACGGTATGTGCCTTACGCCACCGCGGTCGTGGAAAAAAATCTTCGATGAGTTGAAAAATCTACCAGGACTTTAGAGGTATCGCCTACTAGCGGCCGCCGTGCTTGCGGATGGTGAAGTGCCGAGCAAATCCTGGCGACACTCCAGGGCGGCATGATGAGCGCGACCACCTCACGCCCTGTGCGACTGCGTTGTCCGGCCTATACTCGAAGACAGCCCCAGCGTAGGACGGCGGATGGGTGTAACGCTCCAGGACGACTGCGAAGTTCTAATAATTGGCGGTGGACTGACCGGGCTGACCGCGGCTGTCTTGCTGCGCGAGGCTGGTCACTCGGTGATCGTCGTCGAAGCTGCGGCACGTCTCGGTGGACGCGTGCACTCGCTACGCGACCGGGTTTCGAACGCGTATCTTGCCGATCTCGGTCCAACCTGGATCTGGCCTGAGGCCCAGCCCTTCGCCACCCGTTGGATGCAGGAACTCGACCTCGAGCTGACGCCACAATTCGACAAGGGCGACTCAATCATTGACCTGACAATCGACGCATCGCCGGCTAGGCACCAGTTGCCGGGCATGGATGGCAGTTATCGCGTCGAGGGAGGAACGACTGCCATCGTGGAGCGGCTGGCGAGACGACTACCTGCCTCAGCTATCCTTACCGGTGTACGCGTTATTGGCGTTTCCAGCGAAGCCGGATCAATCCAAGTCACAACCGACAACGCCACTCTACCGGTGTTTCGACCGCATCGAGTGGTTGTGACGACGCCTCTGCGTGTGGCGGCGAGCTCGATTGTCTGGTCGCCCGCACTCGACAGCCGCATCATCCACTTGATGGAGGCGACGCCGACATGGATGGCGGCACAAGCCAAGGCCATCGCGGTCTACAACAAGCCATTCTGGCGCGTGAGGGGACTCTCTGGCCGCATCGCCAGCCGTGTAGGCCCTCTCGTCGAGGCGCATGATCACAGTGGAACGCTGGGGGATCCCGCCGCCTTATTCGGGTTCATTGGTTGGCCTCGCCAGGTCCGGCAGGTCAATGCAAGTACTTTGCAGAGTGCGATTGTCGCGCAACTTGTCCGTTGCTTCGGCGAAGACGCTCGCACACCCGATTATTTTTGCATCGAGGACTGGGCCGAAAACGCGTTCGTCTGCGCGCCGCTGGACGTGGCAGAACCTCCACAACACCCGGAACTCGCACCGTCGCTTCTGCGTAAGCCGCTTTGGGCCGACCGAGTGTTTCTGGCCGTCGCTGAACTGGCCACCGTCAGCCCCGGACTGATCGAGGGTGCCTTTCACATCGGTTCGGAAGTTGCGAAGAAAGTATCTGCGACATTACGCTAGGCCCTCGTCCCTGCACGGAAATCCGCTACCAGCTATGTCTTGGTCGCCGAGGCTGAGCAGTTATATCCCTGAGAAATCTGCCTCTACTTGCTCCCCCCACACCACCACAAACGGCCCCATCAGCCCCGCCAGCGTCATCTCCGCCGGCTGCCGCCCATCCAGTATCGCCTCGACGATATCCGGCGCCAGCAGCGTCATCCGCAGCAACCGGCTCACGTAGGACGAGTTGATCTTCTCCGCAGCCGCAATCTCCTCGATGGTCCCGTAGACCCCGGTTTCCAGAAGCTTGCGCCACCGAAACCCGCGCGCGATGGCCTTGATCATGGTGCTGTCGATCCGGGTGCGCGGGGAAACCCAGGCCGATGCCCCGTCGGGGGTGATGACCTGCTTGCGGCCGCCGCGTTTGCGAATGGTGAAAGGTATCTCGATCGTGACCGTCTTGACCTGTTCCATCAGGCAACCCTCCGGGGGGTGGCCGCGATCCCTGCCAGGTCTTGGACCATTCGGGCGAGACCCTGCACCCTCAGGCGGACCTTGAGCCCGGCAACGCCGACGTCGACCCGCTCGACGAGGAGCTGGATGATCCGGGTCTGCTCGGTTGGGAATAGCTCGTCCCAGAGAGGATCCAGGCCCTCCAGTGCCTCCCGGACCTGCCTTTCGGACAGGCCGTCGATTTCCGGACGGGCGGAGCGCCAGGTGCTGACGATGATCTCCGGCGATCGCAGCATGCCGCGTAGCTGGTCCACGACGGCGGTCTCGATCTCGGCCGCCGGCACCCGGCTGACCGGACAGTCATCGGCTCCGCGCTTCACAACCGATTGGCTGATGTAATAGCGGTAGAGCTTGTCGCCGCGCCGTGTGTGGGTTGGGCTCATTGCGCTGCCCGTCGGCCCAAACAGCAAACCCTTGAGCAGAGCTGGAGTGGCGGCGCGGGTGCTACCGGCCCGCATTCTCGGGCTGCCCTGCAGGGTTGCACGCACCTTGTCCCAGAGGTCTCGGGTGATGATGGGCTTGTGCTCGCCAGGATAGGGCGTGCCCTTGTGGACGGCATCGCCGATGTAGATCCGGTTGTTCAGCAGCTTGTAGAGGAAGCCCTTGTCGATCAGCTTGCCACGACGGGTGCGCACACTTTCCGAGATAAGCGCCCGCGCCAAGGCGGTTGCCGATCCTACCTTCAGGAACCGCTCGAAGATCATCCGGACGGTCTTGGCCTCAGCCTCATTGATGACGAGCTTCCGGTCCCGTACCTCGTACCCAAGCGGCACGACACCGCCCATCCACATGCCCCGTTTCCGAGATGCCGCGAACTTGTCGCGAATGCGCTCGCCGATGACCTCGCGCTCGAACTGCGCGAAGGACAGCAAAATGTTGAGCGTGAGCCGCCCCATCGACGTTGTCGTGTTGAACGACTGCGTGACGCTGACGAAAGTGACGTTGTTCCGATCGAACACCTCGACCAGCTTGGCAAAATCCATCAGCGCGCGGGACAGGCGGTCGATCTTGTAGACGACCACCACATCGACGCGGTCTTCTTCTATGTCGGAAAGCAGCCGCTTCAACGCAGGACGCTCCAGCGTGCCTCCGGAAATCCCGCCGTCATCGTAGTGCGCGGCCAGTTCGACCCAGCCCTCGGAGCGCTGGCTGGCGATATAGGCGCTGCACGCGTCACGCTGCGCATCGAGCGAGTTGAATTCCTGCTCGAGCCCTTCCTCACTCGATTTGCGGGTATAGATGGCGCAGCGGAGTTTCTGGGTGACAGGTTTTGCCGGGCTGGCCTTTGTCATGCGAGGCCTCGCTTGTTCTTGAGCCCAAAGAACCGCCAGCCGTTCCAGCGTGTGCCGGTAATGGCGCGGGCGATCGCCGACAGCGACTGATAGGGGCGGCCCTGCCATTCGTAGCCGTCATTCAGCACCGTCACCGTTTGCTCGACGCCCTGGTATTCCCGGATCAGCCGCGTGCCGGCGATCGGTTTTTCGTCGGCGCGAATGCGGCGGATGATCGGGCTTCCGCCATCGAGCTGCTCGCCCATGGCCTCCAGACGCTTGACGGTTTCCGGCTTCAATCCGCCGTAGGCCAGTTCCTGGATCCGGTACGCGAGCCGGCTTTCAAGGAAACGGCGGTTGTAGGGCGGCGGCGGCGCGTCAAAGAGTTGTTGCCATTGCAGTTTCAATTCAGGGGTGGGCATCCCCTTCAAAGCCGCCACCCGTGCCAATACGCTGTCGTTCATCATCATGCCTTCTTCTGCTTCGGGGCGTTTGCATGACGGCTTCGGTGGGGCGGTAAGTCGACGAAACTGTCTCC
>CAMAYC010000208.1 GCA_945862125.1 Reyranella massiliensis 521 | reverse complement strand
TGCGGCTCGATCTTGGCGATCCTGACGTACTCGGCCCACTTGGCGCGCTCGTCGCGGTCCTGCTGGGCGCACTGTTCGAGCGTGAGCGGCCGCGAGGTCAGCGCAAACTCGTTGGCGAGCCGGTTCTTGATGTCGGGCGACACCAGCGCCTCGTTGATCAGCGCGTTCAGCCGCTCCTGGATGGGTCGCGGCGTCGCCTTGGGCACTGCGATCGCGAGGAAGCCGGTGGTGGTGAAGCCGGGAAAGCTCTCGGCCAGGGTCGGCAGCTCGGGATAGAGCGGGCTGCGCGCCGGCAACGTGAGCGCGAGCGGTCGTGCCTTGCCGGCCACGACCTGCCCGCGGCCGGCCGTGAGGTCGACGAACATGAACTGGATGGCGCCGGCGTAGAGATCGTTCCAGGCGTTGCCGATCGCCTTGTAGGCGACGCCCTGCCATTCGACGCCGGCGCGCGCCGCCAGTACCTCGGCCGGCACCTGCGAACTCGCGTTGAAGTAGCCGAAGTTCAGTTTACCCGGGTTGGCTTTGGCATAGGTCAGCAGGTCGGTCAGCGTCTTGTGCGGGCTGTTCTCCGGCACCACGAGGAAGGCGCCGGACGAGCCGATGATGCCGACGACGGTAAAATCCTTCTCCGGATCGTAGCCCGGGCTCTTGTACATGTGGACGTTGGCGGCGTTGGTCGAGGTGGTGGCCAGCATCAGCGTGTAGCCGTCGGGCGGTGCGGTCTTGACCGCGAGCGCGCCCACGATGCCGTTGGCGCCGGGCTTGTTCTCGACCACGAAGGGCTGGCCGGTCTTGTCCTCGATGTACTTGCCGACCAGGCGCGCGGTGATGTCGCCCGATCCGCCCGGCGCGAAGGGCACGATGATGCGGATCGCCTTGGTCGGGAAAGCCTCGGTCTGCGCAGCCGCCGGAAGGGCTGCAAGAACGGGAAGGGCGAAGAGGGCGCGACGAGACAGCGATATGCGGAATGTGTTCATGGGAGTGGAGTCTAGCGCATACGCGGCGCATGGACAGTGCGCCGCTTGCAGCCCTACCTTGCAGCCATGGCAACATCAGGTCGGCCGCCGCTCGACGGCATTCGCGTCATCGATTTCTCCCGCGTGATCGCGGGGCCCATGTGCACCCAGATGCTCTCCGACATGGGCGCCGAGGTGATCAAGATCGAGAACCCGGACGGCGGCGACGACACGCGCAAGGGCGCCGGTCCGCGCGCCGGCGGCGAGCAGGGAGAGAGCCACTTCTTCATGACCTACAACAGGGGCAAGAAGAGCGTGGCGCTCGATTTCACCAAGCCCGACGGCCAGGCGCTGGTGCACAGACTGCTCGAGAAGGCCGACGTCATGCTGGAAAATTTCCGGCCGGGCGTGCTCAAGAAGTACGGCCTCGACTACGCCAGCCTCGCCAAGAAGTACCCGAAGCTGATCTACCTCTCGATCTCGGCCTACGGCCAGACCGGACCGCTGTCGGACCGGCCGGGCTACGATCCGGTGCTGCAGGCCGAGTCGGGCATGATGAGCGTGAACGGCGAGGCCGACGGCGAGGGACTGCGTCATGCCATCGCCATCGTCGATACGATGACGGCGATCCATTCGGTGGCGGCGATCAACGCTGCGCTGTTCGCGCGCACCTCGACGGGCAAGGGACAGCATATCGATCTCGCCCTTTACGACACGGCGCTGGTGTCACTCGGCAACATGGGCTCCTACTACCTGATCGGCGGCGAGCAGCCCAAGCGCGCCGGCAACGGCCATTTCGCCTCGGCGCCCAACAGCTCTTTCAATACGTCGAACGGCAAGATCTACATGGCGGTCGCCAACCAGAAGCTGTTCGTCGACACCTGCAAGGCGATGGGCCATCCCGAATGGGCGACCGATCCGCGCTTTTCGACCATCGCCCAGCGCGTGGCCAACAAGCCCGAGCTGACGCGCCTGATGGAAGAGGTGCTGGTGACGGACACCAAGGAGAACTGGACGCAGAAGCTCCGCCACCTGCCGGCCGGGCCGATCCGCACGATGAAGGAGGCGCTCGACGAACCCGAGGTCAAGCGCCGCGGCATGCTCAAGAACTACAAGCACACCAGGGTCGGCGACGTGCCGCTGATCGGCTCGAACTATCACTTCTCCGACACGCCGGTCGACGACACGCGCCCGCCGCCGTCGCTGGGCGAGCATACCGACCGGGTGCTGCGCGAGGTCGCCGGCGTGAGCGACGCCGAACTGGCGACGCTGCGCGGCAACAAGATCATCGGCTGAGTTCCCGCTTCAGGGCGCGATGCCGGCGGTCGTAGCGCCGGCCGTTGGGCTGCGGTACACCGGCACCATGGCCGCCGCCGCTTCCGTCCGCGACATTCGCCTCGACCTGTTCCGTGGGCTGGCGCTGTGGTTCATCTTCCTCGACCACATACCGACCAACATCGTGAGCTGGCTGACCGTGCGCAACTACGGCTTCAGCGATGCCACGGAGATCTTCGTCTACATCTCCGGCTACACCGCCGTGATCGCCTATAGCCGCATGATGGAGCGCGAGGGCTGGATCCGCGCCGCCGCCCGCATCTACCGCCGCGTCTGGCAGCTCTACGTCGCCCACATCCTGCTGTTCGTGGCCTTCTCCGCCCAGATCGCCTTCGTCTCGATCTCGCGCGACATGCCGGCGCTGATCGAGGAGATGCAGCTTCTCGGCCTCGGCGAGAATCCCTACCGCGCCATCCTCGAAGCGGCGCTGCTCAAGTTCCGCCCGGTCAATCTCGACGTGCTGCCGCTCTACATCGTCCTGCTCGCGGCCTTCCCGCTGGTCTTGCCCGCGGTGGTGCGCTGGCCGCTCGCCGTGGTCGCCGTCTCGATCTGCCTCTATGCCGTGACCTGCCACTACAACTGGAGCCTGCCGGCCTATCCCGACGAGAAGGTCTGGTACTTCAACCCGATGGCCTGGCAGGTCGTGTTCCATGTCGGGGCAGCCTGCGCCGTGTTGGGGCCCAGGCTCGCCTGGCTGGATCGCTTCCGCTGGCCGCTGACGGTGCTGGCTGCGGCCTTTCTGGTGTTTTCGGCCTTCATTGCACTCTCCTGGCACTACAATCCGATGGAGCGGCTGATTCCGGCCTGGGTCTCCCGGCAGATCTATCCGATCGACAAGACCAATATCGATGTCCTGAGATTCCTGCATTTCCTGGCGGTTGCCTGGGTGGTCCGGCTGCTGGTGCCGATCGACGCACCCCTGCTCAAATGGCCCATCTGGCAGCCACTTCGCAGGTGCGGCGAGGCTTCGTTGCTCATATTCTGCATCGGAACCTTCCTGGCTCTCTCGGGTCAGGTGATCGTCAGCCAACACGAAGACTCGATTTTGTCGCAGATTGTCGTGAGCATCGCGGGCATCGCGATCATGTCCTTGGCGGCCTATGTCGCGGCCTGGTTCAAAGCAGGCGAGACGGCGCGTGCACCGCGTGTCGCCAAGGCGGTCGAATGAGAAGATCCCTCCTCTGGCTGGCGGCGGCTGCCGCGCTTCTGATGCCGGCGACGGCATCGCCGCAGTCGATGAGCGCCTGCCGCGCCAAGCCCGAGCTGCTGAAAATCGATTCGACCTTGCCGATCGCGCGCAAGGCGATGGCCGAGCGAAAGCACCTCCGCATCATCGCGCTCGGCTCTTCTTCGACGGTCGGTTACGGCGTGTCCAATCCGGCCTACGCCTATCCCATGCAACTCCGTATCGGCCTGGAGAAGGCACTGCCCGGTATCGAAATCGAAGTGATAAATCGCGGTATGGGCGGCCAGGACGTCGAGGAGATGGCGGCCCGAATGCGCGCGGAGATGATGGCCCATCCGCCGTCGCTGGTGATCTGGCAGACCGGCACCAATGCCGCGATGCGCCACATGCCGCTCGACCTGTTCGAACAGCGGTTGCGCGACGGTATCAAGCTCGGCCAGTCGCTCGGCGCCGATTTCGTGCTGATGAGCCTGCAGTATGCGCCCGCCGTCGTCGCATTGTCGGATGAGGAAGTGTACGAGCGCATCATGGCGAAGGTGGCGACGGAGGTCGGCGCTGGCCTATTCCGCCGCTACGACATCATGCGGAGCTGGTACGACGACGGCATGCCCTACGCCCAGTTCGTGCAACTCGACGGATTGCACCTCAACGATTTTGGCCAGAAGTGCATCGGCAGGCTGCTGACCCGCTCGATCCTCGGTGCGCTGACCGGCCCCTAGCCAAGCCCGGAGTCGCCATGCCTCGCCGTTTTGTCGATCTTTCGATCTATCTCGAAAATGACGTGATCTCCGATCCGGTGCCGTTCGGCCCGAAGATCCAGTATCACAAGCACGAGAACACGGCGGCGCAGATCGCGAGCTTCTTCCCCGGCCTGAAGAAGGAAGACCTGCCCGATGGCGAAGGTTGGGCGGTCGAGAACGTCAACCTGTCGACGCACAACGGCACGCATCTCGATGCGCCCTATCATTTCCATTCGACGATGAACAAGGGTGAGCGTGCCATCACCATCGACGAGGTGCCGCTCGAATGGTGTTTCCAGCCCGGCGTGAAGCTCGACTTCCGGGCGATGGAGGATGGCCACGTCATCACAGCGCAGGAAGTCGACGACGAACTGAAGCGCATCGGCCACGAACTGAAGCCGCTGGAGATCGTCGTGGTCAATACCCGCGCAGGGTCGCGCTATGGCAACAACGACTACGTGAACTCGGGCTGCGGCATGGGCTACGACGCCACCATGTATCTGCTCGAGCGCGGCATTCGCCTGACCGGCACCGACGCCTGGAGCTGGGACGCACCATTCTACTTCACCGCCCAGAAATGGGCGAAGGACCATGACCCGTCGATCATCTGGGAGGGCCACAAGGCCGGCCGCGATATCGGCTACTGCCACCTCGAGAAGCTGCACAATCTCGAAGCCCTGCCGGGCGACGGTTTCACCATCTCGTGCTTCCCGCACAAGATCCGCGGTGCCTCGGCCGGCTGGACGCGGGCCGTGGCGATCTTCGAGGAATAGGGCCTAGAGCGAGACGGGTCGCCGCGTGAACAGAAGCGCGACGCCAAGGCTTGAGATTGCAAGGCCGGCGCCTTGCCGCAACCGTCGGAGCAGTGACGGCCGGGCGACGGCCATCGAGCGCGCCCGCGACGCCACAACGACGACCACGACGTCGGCCGCGGTATTGAGGATCACCGAGACCAGTCCGAGCAGCAGGAACTGCAACCACACCGGGCCGGCCGCGGGGTCGACGAACTGCGGCAGGAAGGCCAGGAAGAAGGCCGCGGTCTTGGGATTGAGCGCCTCGACGACGATGCCTTCGCGGAAGGCGCGCCGCGCGCCGGTCGGCTCGGCGCGCATGTCGATGTCGATCCGTGCCTCACGCATCGTCTTGATGCCCAGCCAGACGAGGTAGGCCGCACCGGCGATCTTCAGGAGCGCAAAAGCTTCGGCGCTGGCCAGGACGAGCGCCGAGACCCCGATCGCGCCTGCTGCGACATGGACGAGACCGCCTAGTCCGGTGCCGAAGCTCGACGCCAGTCCTTCCCGGCGGCCACCGGCCAGGGTACGCGCGGCGACATAGAAGATGCCCGGCCCCGGCGAGACCGCGATGGCCAAGGCCGCAACGGCGAACAGCGTTAAGTTGGCGGGGTCCACCGACTAGACGAGGGGCTCTGGCTCGCCCGGCGGCAGCGGCATCTCGAAGACGTTGAGCGTCATCGACACCAGCATATAGTAGCCGCAGACGCCGACCAGATCGACGACACCCTGCTCGCCGAAGGCATCGACGGCGCGCTTGTAGTTGGGCGTCGCCACCCGGTTGGTTTCGAGATACTCGGTGACGAAGTCGTAGACCACGCGCTCGACGTCACGGGTGAAGGGCGGCGTGGCGCGCGTGCGCACGGCTTCTATGATGGCGGGTGCCAGCCCCGCTTCCTTGGCGAGCCGGGCATGGGCATAGAATTCGTACTGCGCCTTGAAGTGACGCCCGACCAGGCAGATCGCGAGCTCGGCCAGATCCTTGGGCAATGAACTGTGAAAGCGGCAGTATTCGCCAAGCTTCTGCGCCGGGTCGGCCAGTCCCGGGCGGCGCAGCCACGGATCGAACGGCCCACGCAGGCCGCCGCGCGG
>CAMAYC010000207.1 GCA_945862125.1 Reyranella massiliensis 521 | reverse complement strand
TCGGCCTGCACCGTCGAGATCGACCGTCGCCTGCTGCCGAACGAGAAGGTGAAGGACGCCTTCAGGGAACTGAAGAGCGTGATCGACGGCGTGCGCGAGCCCAAGGGCACCTATGCCGTGGAATTCCTGACCGGCACCAACGGCTTCTTCGCGCCGGAGAACGGCGCCACCGTCGGCGCCTTCGAGGCGGCCGTGAAGGCCAAGACGGGCCGCAAGGTGAAGTTCCTGAACGCCACCGGCGTGAGCGATGGCCGCTACTACGCCGACGACGGCATAGAAATCATCAACTTCGGCCCGGGCTCGGGCGCGCAAGGCCATGCTGCCAACGAGAGCGTGCCGATCGCCGGCATGGTCGAGGCCGTGGAAATCCAGATGGACGTGGTGAAGCGGCTCCTCGGCTGACGTCTAAGCCGTTTTCTGCGTCTTCAGCCCGAGCTTGCTGATGGTTTGTTCGCGCATCACGAATTTCTGGATCTTGCCGGTGATGGTCATCGGGAATTCGGGCACGAACTCGATGTAGCGCGGGATCTTGTAGTGGGCGATCTGGCCCTTGCAGAACTCGCGGATCTCCTCGGCCGTCGCCTCCTGGCCGTTGTGCAGCTTGATCCAGGCGCAGATCTCCTCGCCGTACTTGGGATCGGGCACGCCGATCACCTGCACGTCCTGGATCTTCGGATGGCGATAGAGGAACTCCTCAATCTCGCGCGGATAGACGTTCTCGCCGCCGCGGATCACCATGTCCTTCAATCGGCCCACGATGTTGACATAGCCCTCGCCATCCATGGTCGCGAGATCACCGGTGCGCATCCAGCCCGCCTCGTCGATCGCCTCCGCGGTCTTCTCGGCGTCGTTCCAGTAGCTCTTCATCACCGAATAGCCGCGGGTGCAGAACTCGCCGGTCTCCCCGCGCGGCACCGCCTTGCCCTCGGGATCGACGATCTTGATTTCAATGTGCGGCAGCACCTGTCCGACCGTCGACACGCGCTTCTCCAGGGGATCGTCGGTGGCGCATTGCGTCGAGACCGGCGAGGTCTCGGTCATGCCATAGGCGATGGTGACCTGGTGCATGTGCATGTGGCTCTGCACCTTCTTCATCACCTCGATCGGACATGGCGAGCCCGCCATGATTCCGGTGCGCAGGCTCTTGAGATCGAACTTGGCAAACTCGGGATGGTCGAGCTGGGCAATGAACATGGTGGGCACACCGAAGAGTGCCGTGCAACGCTCCTCGGCGACGGCCTGCAGGGTCGCGAGCGGATCGAAGGCCTCGGCCGGATAGACCATGGTGGCGCCATGGGTCAGGCAGCCGAGGTTGCCCATCACCATGCCGAAGCAGTGATAGAGCGGTACCGGAATGCAGAGCCGGTCCTCGGGCGTGAGCTTGAGGCCGAGGCCAACGAAGTAGCCGTTGTTCAGGATGTTGTGGTGGCTGAGCGTGGCGCCCTTGGGATGGCCCGTCGTGCCCGAGGTGAACTGGATGTTGATGGCATCGTCGAACTGCAGCTTCGGGCCGAGGTCGGCGAGCTTCGCCTTCTGGGCATTGCCGCCTGACGTGGCGACATCGTCGAAGTTGAGCATGCCCGGCGTCTTCTCCTTGCCGAGCCGGATGACATGCTTGAGGTGCGGCAGTTTCTTCGCCTTCACGAGATCCTCGACGATCTCGAGATAGTTGGAGGTCTTCAGCGCCGGCGCCAGGATCAGCGCCTTGCACTCGACCTTGTTCATCGCGTAGTCGAGTTCGGCCCGCCGGTAGGCGGGATTGACGTTGACGAGCACGAGGCCCGCCTTGGCGGTGGCGAACTGGGCCAGCGTCCATTCCGAAGTGTTGGGCGACCAGATGCCGACGCGATCGCCGCGCTCCAGCCCCAGCGCCAGAAGACCGGCCGCCAGATCGTCGACCCGGCGCGCGAGTTCGCCCCAGCTCCAGCGCACGTTCTGATGGCGAACCACCAGCGCCTCGCGGTCGCGGAAGGTATTTACCTGGCGGTCGAAGAAGGCGCCGATTGTCTCGCCGATCAGCTTCCTGTCCGAGACGCCATGGTCATAAGAGATTTGAGGGGCGGCCTGAGCATTGGTCATGAAGGCAAGCTTAGCGTCCTGTGGCAGATTTGAAATCATGAAACTCCATTTCACCACCGTCGACGTCTTTACCGACCGCCAGTTCGGCGGCAATCCGCTGGCCGTCGTGACCAACGCCCAGGGGCTCTCTACAGAGCGGATGCAGGCCATCGCCGCCGAGTTCAACCTGGCGGAGACGACGTTCGTGCTGCCGCCGAAGGACCCCGCGCATACGGCCGAAGTCCGCATCTTCACGCCCAAGGCCGAGATGCCATTCGCCGGTCATCCCAATGTCGGCACGGCCTTCGTGCTGGCGCGCGCCGGGGAGAGTTACGGCCGGAAGGTTTCCGGCGATCGGCTCGTCTTCGAGGAGAAGGCGGGCCTCGTGGACATGGAACTGACCCGCGAGGGTGGTGTCGTCGTGGCGACCCGCCTCGCCGCCCCCGTGCCGCTCAGCCTCGGCGAGGAGATCGCGTCCGAGATCGTCCTGAAGGCCTGCTCGCTCAAAGCCGACGACCTCAAGCTCGACATCCATCCGCCGCGCGTCGCGTCCTGCGGCGTGCCGCTGCTGTTCGTCGAGCTGAAGTCGCGCACGGCGCTGCGCTCTGCGGCGCCCCGTCCGGAGATCTTCGCCCGCGAACTGCCGCGGGATCGCGTGGTCGGCATCCATCTCTACGTGCAGGCGAAAGAAGGAAATATCAACATCCAGAGCCGGATGTTCGCGCCGGAGCACGGCATTCCGGAGGATCCCGCCACCGGCGGCGCCAACGTGGCGCTGATCGGCCTGCTGGCGCACCTGCGGCCCGAAGCGGACCTCACGCTCGACAAGATCATCGGCCAGGGCTTCGACATGGGCCGCCCGAGCATCCTCGCCGCCACGTCCGAGAAGAAGGCGGGCAAGGTCGTCGCCAACTATATCGGCGGACGCTGTATGCCGATGATGAGTGGTGTCATCGATCTCGGCTGACGGCCAGGGGCAAGGCGGTACCCTGCTTCACCGGGCGCAACGCGAACGAACTCCTGATCTGGGCGATGCCGGCGATCTTGGTGAAATCCATGACGAAGCGCTCATAGGCTTCGAGGTCGGGCACGACGATACGCAGCAGGTAATCGCTGTCGCCGGTCATCAGGTAGCACTCCATGACCTCGGGCCGCTCGGCCGCAGCGCGCTCGAAATCTTTTAGCGCCTTCTCGACCTGTGTGGAGAGCGACACGCTCATGAAGACGTTGACCGAGAGGCCGATCGACTTGGCGTCGAGCTGGGCGGCATAGCCCTTGATGACCCCCGCTTCCTCCAGCGCCTTGACCCGCCGCCAGCAGGGCGACGAGGAGAGGCCGACCTGTTCGGCGAGGTCGGCGTTGCTCAGGCGGCCGTCATGCTGCAGCCGTTCGAGAATGCGCCGGTCGATGGCATCCAGGGTGATCATTGCTCCAGATTCCACATATGAGGAAGAATCTACCCTATACAGCCGATTTTGAGCGCCAAACGCAAGGACCTTCCAGACTTCAAGGCGTATGCCGATGACCATGACCACCATCGCCCCCGTCCAGCGTCTGAGGTTGCTCCGCGAGCTGGAGCGCAAGGTTCTGTGGCTCAGCGCCTGGACCATCCATCACGCCAATCACCTCAGACCCAATCGCGACGGGCTGAAGGTCGGCGGCCATCAGGCCTCGTGCGCCTCGTTGGCGACGGTGATGACGGCTCTTTATTTCTCGGTGCTGCGGCCAGAGGATCGCATCGCGGTGAAGCCGCACGCCTCGCCGGTGTTCCACGCCATCCAGTATCTGTTCGGCCACCAGACGCAGGACAAGCTCGAACGCTTCCGGGCACTGGGCGGCGCGCAGTCCTATCCCTCGCGCACCAAGGATGTCGACGACGTCGATTTCTCGACCGGCTCGGTCGGCCTCGGCGTCGCGATGACGCTCTTCTCGTCATTGGTGCAGGACTATGTCCGCCTGAAGAACCTGGGCGATGGCACGCGTCCGACCGGCCGCATGGTGGCGCTGGTGGGCGATGCCGAACTCGACGAGGGCAACATCTTCGAAGCCCTGCTCGAAGGCTGGAAGCACGACGTGCGGAATCTCTGGTGGGTGATCGATTACAACCGCCAGAGCCTCGACGGCGTGGTGAACGACCGCCTGTTCGGCCGCGTCGCCGAGATGTTCGAGCTGGTCGGCTGGCGGGTGATCACGCTGAAATACGGCCGCCTGCTGGAGACGGCTTTCGCCCAGCCCGACGGCGAGCAGCTGCGGCAATGGATCGACGCCTGCCCCAACTCGCTCTACTCGGCGCTCGTGTTCAAGGGTGGCGCCGGCTGGCGCGAGGCGCTGACACGCGACCTCAACCAGTATCCTGGCATCAGGCAGATCCTCGAGCGCCACGACGATGCCGCGCTCCATCGCCTGATGACCAACCTCGCCGGCAACGACATGCAGGCGGTGCTCGATGCCTTCGAGGGCGTGAACGACGACACGCCGACCTGCTTCATTGCCTACACCATCAAGGGCCAGGGCCTGCCCTTCGCCGGCCACAAGGACAATCATTCCGGCCTGATGACGCTCGACCAGATGGCGGGCTTCAAGAAGGGCATGGGCATCGAAGACGGCGCCGAATGGGACAGGTTCGCGGGCCTCACGGCAACGCCCGCTGAGCTGCAGGGCTTTCTTGATGCCGCACCCTTCAATGCCGAGGGACGACGTCGCACCGAGGCGCCGATCGTCGCCATTCCGGCGGCGCTGCCGAAGCCCAACGACAAGAAGTCGAGCACGCAGGAAGGGTTCGGCAAGATCCTGAACGGCATCGCGGCCGAGGACAGCGAGCTCAGCCGCCGCATCGTCACGACCTCGCCCGACGTCACGGTGTCGACCAACCTCGGCGCCTGGGTCAACCGCCGCGGTCTTTTCGGACACACCGAGGCCGAAGACGTGTTCCGCGAGCTCAAGGTCGTGTCGGCGCAATTGTGGCGCCAGACGCCGAAGGGCCAGCATATCGAGCTGGGCATCGCCGAGAACAATCTGTTCATCCAGCTCGCCGCCCTCGGTCTCAGCCACGAGATCTTCGGTGCCCGCCTGCTGCCGATCGGCACGCTCTACGATCCCTTCATCGCCCGCGGCCTCGATGCGCTGAACTACGCCTGCTACCAGGATTCGCGCTTCATGATCGTGGCGACCCCGTCGGGCGTGACCCTGGCGCCGGAGGGTGGCGCGCACCAGAGCATCCACACGCCGTTGATCGGTATGGGACAGCCGGGGCTGGTCTCCTATGAGCCGGCCTATGTCGACGAGCTGGCGGTGCTGATGCGGCACGGGCTCGAATACATGCAGCAGCCGAAAGGCGGCTCGGTCTATCTGCGGCTCTCGACGCGGAGCCTGCCGCAGCCGGAACGGACTCTCACTCAAGAACAGCAAGCCGATATCGTGTCGGGCGGCTACTGGTACGCCCCGCCGGAGAACGGCGCCGACGTGGCGATCGTCGCCATGGGCGCGGTGACACCGGAGGCGAGCGAGGCGCATGCGAGCGTGGCGCGGGATTTCGCGGGCGCCGGGCTCCTGGTGCTGACCTCACCCGACCGGCTGCATACCGACTGGCTGGCGCAGCAGAGAAGCCGCGGGCGCACGGTCGGCTTGGTCGATCGCACGCCGAGTCCGGTCGAAACCCTGCTGGCGCCACTGTCGCGTGATGCGCGGCTGGTGACGGTGATGGACGGCCATCCGCTGGCGCTTTCCTGGCTGGGCTCGGTCCGCGGCCAGCGGGTCGTGCCGCTGGGCATCGAAAATTTCGGCCAGTCGGGCGACATCCCGGATCTTTATCGGGCCTATAAGCTCGATGCGGCGGCGATCATCGACGCGGTGGCGCGCGCCCTCTAAAGTGGCGGCGTGAAAGTCGACGGCAAACCCTACCGCACCATCTGGCTCGCCCCGGACGGCAAGACCGTCCAGGTGATCGACCAGACCCTGCTGCCCCACCAATTCGTGGTGCGCGACCTCAAGAACGTCGTGAACGCCACGAACGCTATCAAGACGATGGTTGTTCGCGGCGCTCCGCTGATCGGCGCGGCGGCGGCCTACGGCATGGCGCTGGCCATGGACGAGGACCCGTCCGACGCGGCCCTCGCCGGCGCCTACAAGCTCCTGCTGGAGTCACGCCCAACCGCCGTCAATTT
>CAMAYC010000206.1 GCA_945862125.1 Reyranella massiliensis 521 | reverse complement strand
GAGATACTTGCGCGTGCAGAAGACATGGAGCTTGGCGCCGTCGCTTTCCTCGGCGGCGACCTTCAGCATGAAGGGGCCGACCGCGGCAAGGCCGATGCGCGGCACGGGACCGTCATAGGCCTCCGGCACGAAGTTGGGCGTCATCAGGGTGAAGCGGTAGTGCTTGCCCTCATAGTTGAGCTTGCCATCACCCTTCCATGCCGCCCAGATCGCACGCACCGCCTGGATGTACTCGCGCATGCGCGGCGCCGGTGCGGTCCACGGAACCGAGAAGCGCTTCTCGTTGTGGGCGCGGATCTGCGAGCCCAGGCCCAGGGTGAAGCGCCCGCCCGTACTGGCCGCAAGGTCCCAGCCGATGTTGGCGGCCACCATGGGCGAGCGCGGAAAGGAGATGGCGACGCCGGTGTGCAGCTCGATCTTCTGGGTGGCAACGCCCGCCACGGCCAGTGCCAGGAACGGGTCGTGCCGGTTCTCCTGCGTGCTGACACCGGTATAGCCGGCCGCCTCGATCGCCTGGGCGGCGGGACCAACCTTGCGCAGGTCCTCCTGCGGCAGCGTGGTGAAGACGCGCACCTACTCCGCCGCCTGCTTCAGGGGATCGGTCTCCGGCGGGTTGTTCGAAGGCTTCCAGCGCAGGATCGGCTTGCGAGCGGCCAGTGTCTCGTCGAGGCGGCGGCGCGGCGCGTAGAGCGGCGCGGCCTTGAAGGCCTCGGCGGCGGTGCCGGTCTTGGCCTTGGCGGCGAGCGAACGCAGCGCCCCCAGGAAGAGGTCGAGATCCTCCTTGGCCTGGCTCTCGGTCGGCTCGATCAGCATCGCGCCATGCACCACCAGCGGGAAGTACATGGTCATCGGGTGATAACCCTCGTCGATCATCGCCTTGGCGAAGTCGAGCGTGCTGACGCCGGTGTCCTTCAGGAAGCTGTCGTCGAACAGCGCCTCGTGCATGCAGGGCCCCTCGAAGGCCGGGCTCATGACGTCCTTGAGGGCCGCCATCACATAGTTGGCGCTGAGCACGGCGTCTTCCGACGCCTGCTTCAGCCCGTCGGCGCCGTGGCTCATGATGTAGGCCAGCGCGCGGGTGAACATGCCCATCTGGCCATGGAACGCCTTCAGGCGTCCGAGCGGCGCGCCGTCGACCTTGGCGCCGTCTTCGGCCACGCGCCACTTGTCGCCGTCCTTCACGATCCAGGGATAGGGTGCATACGGAGCGAGCGCCGCCGACAGCACCACCGGACCCGCGCCCGGACCGCCGCCGCCGTGCGGCGTCGAGAAGGTCTTGTGCAGGTTGATGTGCATGCAGTCGATGCCGAGATCTCCCGGCCGCACGCGGCCGACGATGGCGTTGAAGTTGGCGCCGTCGCAGTAGAAGTAGGCGCCCGCCGCATGGACCGCCTGCGCAATCTCGACGATCTCGCTTTCGAACAGGCCGCAGGTGTTGGGGTTGGTCAGCATGATCGCCGCCACGTCGGGGCCCAGAGCTGCCTTGAGTGCCGCAAGATCGACACGGCCGCGATCGTTGGCCGGAATCGGCTTCACCGTGAAGCCCAGCGCCGCCGCCGTCGCCGGATTGGTGCCGTGCGCCGACTCGGGCGCCAGCACGACCTTGCGCTGCGCCCGTTCGCCCTTGGCCTCCAGCGCCGCGGCGATCGCCATCATGCCGCACATCTCGCCATGCGCGCCGGCGGCCGGTGACATCGCCACGGCCGGCATGCCGGTGAGCGTCTTCAGCCAATGCGCCAACCGATCGATCAGTTCCAGAGCGCCCTGCACGGTCGAGACCGGCTGCAGCGGATGGAGATCGCCGATGCCGGGCAGGCGCGCGACTTTCTCGTTGATCCGGGGATTGTGCTTCATGGTGCACGAGCCCAGCGGGTAGACGCCCATGTCGATGGCGTAGTTCTTCTGGCTGAGCCGCGTGTAGTGCTGCACCACCTGGGGCTCGGAAAGGCCCGGCAGGCCGATCTCGCCGGCCCGGCGCAGGCCGTTGAGCCGGTCTTTCACTTTTGGCGGCTCGGGCAGGTCGACGCCGCAACGTCCGGCCTGGCCCATCTCGAAGATCAGCGGCTCCTCGATTTGTAACGCGCGGTTGCCAGTGTAGGTGGCGGCTTCCGGTGCGCCGCCCGATACGATGCCGCCGCTCCGCCCCTGCGAGCGGTCCTGTGAGTTGGCCATCACAGCACCTCCTTCAGCCCGGCGACGAGCGGGCCCATGCCGTGCTCGGTCGCCGTTTCGGTCGCGGCCAGCAGCAGCAGGTTCTCGACCGAGGAATCGTTGGGGATCAGGCGCGACACGGGCAACCCGCCCAGGATGCGCTTGGCGGCCAGCGCCTCGACGACCGGCGCGGCCGGCTTGGGCAGCCGCACGGTGAACTCGTTGAAGAAGCTGTCGTTCAGGACTTTTACGCCGGGGATCGCGGCGACGCGGTCGGCGAGTTCCGAGGCCTTGGCGTGGTTGATCTCGGCCAGGCGCCGGAAGCCCGCCTCGCCCAGCAGGGTGAGATGCACCGTGAAGGCCAGCGCACAGAGGCCGGCATTGGTGCAGATGTTGGAGGTCGCCTTCTCGCGCCGGATGTGCTGCTCGCGCGTTGAGAGCGTCAGCACGAAGCCGCGCTTGCCGTCGGCATCGACGGTTTCACCGACGAGACGGCCCGGCATCTGGCGCATGTATTTTTCGCGGGTGGCGAACAGGCCAACGTAAGGCCCGCCGAAGCCCAACCCGTTGCCGATCGACTGGCCCTCGCAGACCACGATGTCGGCGCCCATCTCGCCCGGCGGCGTGATCAGCCCCAACGACACGACCTCGGTCACGACCACGATCAGCAGCGCCCCGGCGGCGTGGCAGGCGGCGGCGAGCTTGGCGAAGTCGCGGACATGGCCGAAGAAGCTCGGGTTCTGCACGACGACGCAGGACGTGTCCTTGTCGACCGCGGCAATCAGATCTTCCAGCCCATCGACATCGGGCTTGCCGATGACGGCGCTAAAGCCCTCCCACTTGGCGGTGGTCTCGATGATGCTGCGGTACTGCGGATGCAGCCCGCCCGAGATCAGCGCCTTGTGGCGGCGCGTCACGCGGTTGGCCATCAGGACGGCCTCGGAGGTGCCGGTCGAGCCGTCGTACATGGAGGCGTTGGCGACTTCCATGCCGGTGAGCAGCGTGATCTGGGTCTGGAACTCGAACAGATATTGCAGCGTGCCCTGCGTGATCTCGGGCTGGTAGGGCGTGTAGGACGTCAGGAACTCGCCGCGCTGGATCATGTAGTCGACGGTCGAGGGCACATGATGACGGTAGGCGCCGGCGCCGATGAAGAACGGCGTCGTGGCCGGCGACAGGTTCTTTGCCGCATAGGCCTGGAAGGCGCGCTCGACTTCCAGTTCGCCCTGATGATCGGGCAATCCGCCGATCTTGGCGCCGAGCCGTGCCGACTCGGGAACGTCGCGGAAGAGTTCATCGACCGACTTGGCGCCGATCACGCTCAGCATCTCGCGGCGGTCGGCATCGGTAAGAGGCAGATAGCGCATGCGTTGGCTCCTCAGCCGAGGCCTTTGACGAAGGCAGCGTAGGCGGCTTCGTCCATGAGGCCGGCCAGCTCGCCCTTGTCGGATATCCTGATCTTGAAGAACCAGCCCTTGCCCATCGGCTCGGCGTTGACGTCACCCGGCGTGTCGGCGAGGGCGGCATTGCTCTCGATCACCTCGCCGGAGACCGGCGCGTAGATGTCGGACGCGGCCTTGACCGATTCGACCACGGCCACGGCCTCGCCCTTGGCGACCTTGCGGCCCGCTGCCGGCACGTCGACGAACACCACGTCACCCAGCTGTTCCTGCGCATATTGCGTGATGCCGATCGTGCCGGTGTCACCCTCGACGCGGATCCATTCGTGTTCTTCGCTGTACTTGACCTCGGCCATTACGGGCTCCTATCCGCGGTAGTAGGTGTGTTTGACGAAAGGCATCGGCACGATCTCGGCGGGTACCGGCTTGCCGCGCACCAACAGCTCGACCTTGGTGCCGTTGGCCGACTGGGCGCGTTCGACGTAGCCCATGGCGATGGCGCGGCCGAGCGTCGGCGCGAAGCCCCCTGATGTGACGATACCGACGGGCTTGCCGCCGATCGCGATCTCCGCGCCCTCGCGCGCGATGGCCTTGCCCTCGGGCAGCAGCCCGACGCGCTTGCGCGGCGCGCCCTCGGCGATCTGCTTCTGCACCACCGCGGCGCCGGGAAAGCCACCCTGCACACGACGCTCCTTGCCGATGCTCCACAGCAGCACCGCCTCGACCGGCGTGGTCGTGGTGTCGATGTCGTGGCCGTAGAGGCAGAGGCCCGCTTCGAGGCGCAGCGAGTCGCGGGCGCCGAGGCCGATCGGCTTCACCTCGGGATGCGACAGCAGCTTGCGCGCGATGGGGTCGGTCGCATCGGCCGGCGTCGAGATCTCGTAGCCGTCGCAGCCGGTGTAGCCAGAGCGCGTGACGTAGCAGCGGGCACCGTCGATCACCACGAAAGTGCCGGTCATGAACTTCATGCTGGCGACCTGGGGCGCCAGCCGCGACAGCACGGTCACAGCCTGCGGGCCCTGCAGCGCCAGCAACCCGCGCGAAAACATCGGCTCGATCTCGCAGGCGCCGGAGAGCCTGGCCTGGATATGGGCCAGGTCGGCATCCTTGCAGGCGGCGTTGACGACGAGCTGCAGGTGATCGCCGGTGCTGGTGACCATCAAATCGTCGAGGATGCCGCCGGCCTCGTTGGTGAACTGCGTATAGCGCTGCTGGCCGGGCTGAAGCCCCGCGATGTCGCCCGGCACGATCGTCTCCAGCGCCTTGGCCGCAGCGTGACCTGCTTTCGCCGTCAGCCGCACCTGGCCCATGTGCGAGACATCGAACAGGCCGCAGGCGTTCCGCGTGTGCGCATGCTCGACCAGGATGCCGGTGGGGTATTGCACCGGCATCTCGTAGCCGGCGAACGGCACGATGCGCGCACCAAGTTCACGGTGCAGTTCATACAATGGCGTGCGCTTTAGAGGGCCGGCAGAAACTTCGGACAAGCAGGTCTCCACTTAGAGTCGCGATTCCCCGACGCAAGGACTGCGCCGTTCGCGACCCCCTCTGTCCGGAGACCTGAAAGATTCGCCGAGTACGATTCGGCTTACTTCGTCGGTGGGCGTGCGCCAGATGAGGCGCCCGCCACTTTCCAGAGACCCATCCTCCTGCGGTCCGTTTGCCTGAGAGTTTCCGGGGCCGGTTGCTCCTTCGGCGCCGCCAAGAGAAAGGCGGGCTCTCCCACAGGTATCATCTGGGTGAGTCGACCATAGGGACCGGTTTTCGAGGCGTCCACGGACAAAGCCCCGCGGCGAGTCTGAATCCCGGGGAAAAATGTCGCCGGGACATGGGTCACTTTCCTGGACGCTAAGGCAAAAAGCCGATGTCGCGGGGCACGTCCGTCAAGCCGTTGATTTCCTTGTCAAACCAGAGTCCCATCGGAGTCGGTCGATGTCGCGCAGAACGCGACATTTTGAAATTGCCGCTTCCGCGACATCCCGCTCGAACGGGCAGGCAATTTCCGGACGCAGGACGGGCGGGCTTTTCTCATAGGCGTACTCCTATCAAATAGGATTACCCCTGTCAATTGGGCTTCCAAAAGTGAGCGCTCCCTCATAGACTGGCCGTCATGGGCAAAGCCGAAGACACCAAACAGAGAATAGAGCGCGCGGCGCTCACATTGTTCGTGGCCCGGGGCGTGGCCGAGACCACGACCCGGGAAATCGCCCTGGCGGCGTCGGTCGCCGAAGGCACGATCTACCGCTACTTCCCGAGCAAGGAGCAGCTGGCGGTCGACATGTTCCTCCGCCATCACCGCGCGCTGGCGGAGGCGCTGGACGATGCGCAGGCCAAGGCGCCGGCGCTGCGCGAAAAAATCGACGCGATCGTGCGCTGCTATTGCGAATGGGCGGACCGGGACTGGACCCTGTTCGCCTACCACCTGCTCAACCAGCATTCCTTCCTGATCCAGGTGCCCGACGGCGATCCCAATCCGGTGAACGTCGTGCGCGAGGTGATCGCCCGGGCGATGAAGGCCGGCGAGATCCCCTCACGCGATGCCGACCTGGCGGCCGCCTCGGCGATCGGCACCGTGATGCAGCCCGCCACCTATAAGGTCTATGGCCGCTTCGAGGGCCCCCTCACCGCCCATATCCGCTTCTTTGCCGACGCCGCCTGGGCGGTGCTGTCGGTG
>CAMAYC010000205.1 GCA_945862125.1 Reyranella massiliensis 521 | reverse complement strand
GGAAGCCGCCGCCGGGCTTCAGAAATCCTGGCCGGGCTCGACATTGCTCGAACAGCGATGGATCACGCTGGGCCCGGCCTACGGCTATGAATTCGTCTTCAGTACGGACAAGGGCAGCCGTTTCGTGCTCGCCCGCATGTACCTCACGCGCACGGCTTCCTATACTCAGGTCGTGCAAGGCCCGGTCGCCGATCGGCAGAACCCCATCACCACGCAGTTCCTGGATGCGTTGCAGTTCGGCTAACCTTGCGGGAAAGCGGGGACGAAGTAGTCTGGCGGGATGCATATCCTGCTTCTCGCTGTCACTCTGGCGCTGTTCACTCTCCCCGCCCCTCTTTTCGCCCAGGCGCAGCAGAGCGTCATGATCGGCGACAAGGAGGCCTTCCTGCACGTGCCGCCCAATGCCCGGGCGAGCGCCGTTCTGGTGCCCGGCAAGGGCGGTATCGATCCCAACGATCCGCTGCTGCGCAACCGCGCGGCGCTGAACGCCCGCGGCATCGCCACCCTCACCGTGCCACACGGCACGCGGCTGGGTCAGGCGATCGATTACATGCGCAAGGTGAAAGAGCCGGTGGCGCTGGTCGGCGTCAGCGCCGGTGTGTTCTTCGCTGCCACCGGCGTCGGCCGCGGCGCCAAGCCCGACACGCTGGTGCTGATCTCGGGCTCGCTGATGGCGCCCGGCAAACTGCCGGCACAGGAGGCGCTGAAGACCCCGACGGTGCTGCCGCCAACACTGGTGATGGCCAACCGCCAGGATGCCTGCGACCTCACGCCGGTCGCGGCGACCGAGCCGTTCGTGGCCTGGGCGGGCGGCCGCGCCACCCTGCAATGGATCGGCGGCGCCGGCAGCGGTCGCGATCCCTGCGGCCCCAACTCGGCGCACGGCTTCGCGGGCGCCGACGCGGAAGTCGTGGACGGAATTGCCCGCTTCGTGATCCGGTAGGAGAGCACTATGCCGCTACGCTGGGAAATCCTTCATTCGCAAAAGCTCGTGCACATCGTGGCCGAGGGGCCGGTCACGCTGAAGGAGATGGAGGAACATTTCGACGCGATCTTCATCGCCGATGCGATGCCCTATGCCAAGCTGTTCGACGCCACCAACGCCGAACCGATCTATAGCGACGAGGACGTGATGACCATGGGCGCGCGACTCAGCGCCTATACCGCCACGGTCGAGAGCGGACCGCTGGCCGTCGTGGGCCTGAGCGACCATGTCGAGATGACCTTCCGGCGCTTCGTCAACGTCTCGCCGTCGACTCGGCCGGCCGCGCTGTTCAAGACCGAGGCCGAGGCCCGCGCCTGGCTTGCGATCCAGCCCCCGGCGCCGAAGACCAAAGGAAGCTGACATGACGCTCCACCTCTCGATCGAGAAAAGCTTCCCGGGCGTCGAACTCCACTTCAGCCAGTCGAACCACGAAGGCGCGATGGTCGACACGGTCCAGGCCACGGTGCGGACGGTGGGCAAGCTGCCAGCCGCCCTGCCGGCGCCGCTGGCGGTCGGACCGGTGTAATCAACCCGAGATATTGCTACTCAGTTGCCCTGACCCTCTTCCGGAACGGAGACATCGTGGAAACCACCCCGCTTTCGAACGACATCAAGAACGTCCTGTCCAAGGTGACGACCGCCAGCATCACAACGATCCTGCTGAAGAAGGGCCTGCGCAACGTCTGGCTGCGCGGCACGCGGCCGATCAAGGCCGGCCAGGGGCGGCTGGTGGGCCGCGCCTTCACCTTGCGGTTCGTGCCGGCACGGGAAGATCTCGCGACGCCGGCAAGCTGGGGCTCGCCGATCTCGACGCGCGCCGCCATCGAGGCGATGCCCGAGGGTGCGATCGTGGTGGCCGATTCGATGGGCGTCACCGACGCCGGCATCTTCGGCGACATCCTGTGCGCGCGCATGGCCAAGAAGAAGGTGGCGGGCCTGGTCACCGACGGCGTGATGCGCGACATGTCGGGCGTGCTCGCCACCGGGCTTCCGGTCTGGTGCCAGGGCGCCGCGGCACCGCCATCGGTCGCCGGCCTCACCTTCGTGAGCTGGCAGGAGCCGATCGGCTGCGGCGGCGTGGCCGTGTTCCCCGATGACGTGATCGTGGTCGATGACGACGGTGCGGTGCTGATCCCCAAGGATCTGGTCGAGGCGGTCGCCAAGGAAGGCCAGGAGCAGGAGCGACTCGAAGGCTGGATCATGTCGGAAGTCGAGCGCGGCGTGCCGCTGCCCGGACTGTATCCGCCGAACGACGAGGCCAAGGCACGCTACGCCGAGTTCACCAAGAAGAAGTAGGCGCGGCCAGTCCGACCATTTGGCCACGGGCCGCGCCAAGCCTCGCCCGGAACCATCGTCGGTCCACGACGTTAAATCCATAGGAGGGTTTGCGACTCACGAGATTTCTGGTTGCGCACCGCTTTCGTTTCCAAAGGCGCCGTCGCCCAAGCGCATACCATCCGAAAATTTGAAGAGGATCGGCCGATATGACGTTCAAGGCCGTACCCGCCTTCTTATGGACGTGGCGATGGCGTGTCCTGGTCGGCGCGGGCGTGATCGCCCTGCTGGCGACGTTCGGCCCCACGCTACTGCTTGGTCCGAGGGTCGCGGTCGAAACGGCGGTACGTCGAGATATCGTCCAGACCGTGGTCGCGGTCGGGCATATTGAATCGCGGCATCGCGTCGACATTGGCACCCAGCTGACCGGGGTGGTGGCCAGCGTCCCGGTCGAGGAGGGCCAGACCGTCAAGGAAGGCGACCTGTTGATCCTGCTGGACGACAAGGATCTCCGGGCAGCAGTGGACCAGGCGGAAGGTGCGCTCTCGTCCGCCCAGTCCCGCTTCCGCCAGATCCAGGAAAGCACCTTGCCGACCGCCCAGGAAGCGCTCAGCCAGGCGGAGGCTAATCTCCTCAACGCCCAGAAGACCTTCGACCGGACCAGCAAGCTCCAGGCCGGGCACTTCGCCACCACCTCCCAGCTCGATACCGATCGGCGCGATCTCGATATTGCAGGGACGCGAGTCCGCGCGGCGCGGTTGGTGGTCACGATCAATCAGGTCGGTGGCACCGAATACCAGTTCGCCCAGAACGAGGTGGCGCGGGCGTCGGCGAACCTGCGGTCCGCCCAGGCCCGCCTGTCGTACGCGCGAATTCTGGCCCCGCGCGACGGCACGCTGATATTCCGGGATGTCGAGCGTGGCGACCTCGTGCAGCCGGGACACATCCTGATGAACCTGTCACCGGCCGGCGAAATCCAGCTTGTGGTGCAGATCGACGAGAAGAATCTCGGCCTGGTCGCCCTGGCGAACAAGGCGCTGGCTTCGGCAGAGGCCTATCCGGACAAGACCTTTCCCGCCGAGGTCGTCTACGTCAGTCCCGCGGTGAACCTGCAGCGCGGGTCGATGGAGGTGAAGCTGCGTGTGGCGCCGTCCGACGCGCCTCCCTACCTGCGCGAGGATATGACCGTCTCGGTCGATATCGAGGTGGCGCGCAAGAAGGATGCTGTGGTCGTGCCTCTGCGCTTCGTGCGCGACCTCGAGAGTACAGCGCCCTGGGTGCTCAAGGTCGACGCCGGCAGTGCCCGGCGCCAGCCGGTAAAGGTCGGCCTGCGCGGCGCCAGGGTGATCGAAATCGCCGAAGGTCTCGCGCCAGGAGATCGCGCGATCGCGCCGGACGCCGCCGTTGCCGAAGGTCAGCGGGTGCGGGCGGCGGCTCGTGAATAGGTGGATGCCGTTCGAATGGATCGCCGCGCTCCGCTTCCTGCGCGAAGGCCGCATGCAGACCCTGTTCATCATTTCGGGAGTGTCGGTCGGCATTGCCGTGATCGTCTTCATGTCGGCGCTGTTGACCGGCTTGCAGGCCAATCTCACCAAGCGGGTTCTGAGTTCCCAGGCGCACATCACACTGCAACCGCGCGACGAGATCGCAAGGCCGTTGAGGCTCGGCGGCGATGACGTCGAACTGGCGATCGTGCAGATGCCGCTGCAGCGCGTCCGGTCGATCGACCAGTGGCAGGCACTCGTGCGGGTGCTGCAGGACGATCCCGCCATCGTCGCGGTGTCGCCGGTTGCCGCCGGATCGGCGCTGGCCCTGCGTGGCGACGCAACCCGCGCCGTCAGCATCGTCGGCATCGAACCCCAAAGCTACTTCCGCATCGTCCGGCTGCCGGACAATATCGTGGCAGGCACGGTGCGTCTCAGCAGCCAGGACATCGTCATCGGCACCGAACTCGCCCGCTACCTCGGCATCGGGGTGGGCGATCGCCTGACGCTCACAGCGGGGGCGCGGACCAGCGGGGCCCTCACCGTCACCGCAATCTTCGATCTCGGTAGCCGGCCGGTGAACGAACGCTACGTCTACGTTCCGCTGCGCACGGCCCAGAGCCTGCTCGACCTGATCGGCGGCGTGACCAGCATCGAGCTCACCATCGGCGACGTCTATGCTGCCGAAAGCGTCGCCCGCCGGCTCCAGTCGATGACCGGCGCCGCCGCCTACAGCTGGATCGCCACCAACGCGCAGTTCTTCTCGGCGGTGCAGGCGCAGAGCCTGTCGAGCGCCGTCATCCGGCTGTTCGTGGCGCTGTCCGTGGCGCTCGGCATCGCCAGCGTCCTCGTCGTGTCGGTCATCCAGCGCTCGAAGGATATCGGCATCCTGCGGGCGATGGGCACGTCGCGCGGCCAGACGCTCCGCATCTTCCTCATCCAGGGCGCGCTGATCGGCCTGGCCGGCGCGATCGTCGGCTCGGTCCTCGGCGCGGGTGGCCTGCTCTTCTTCCACGACCACGTGCGCCAGGCCGACGGCAGCGAACTGATCCCGCTGGTCCTCGAACGCTCGCTGTTCGTCGCCGCCGCCCTGCTGGCAACGCTGACCGGAGTGCTGGCGGCGATGGCGCCGGCGCTGCGTGCGTCCCGCCTCGACCCGGTGGTGGCGATTCGTGGCTGACGACGTCCTGCGCCTGGAGAAGGTGCGGAAGTCCTACAACATCGGCAGCCCGACCGAGACGGAGATTTTGCATGGCATAGACCTGACGTTGGGCCGGGGTGAGTTCGTCGCCCTGATCGGGCCCTCCGGCTCAGGCAAGAGCACACTGCTGAACATCATGGGCTTGCTCGACCGGCCGACCTCGGGCCGGCTCTTCATCGCAGGACAGGACACCAGCGCGCTCGACGACCGGGCGCTCACCCGGCTGCGCGGCCGCAGCATCGGCTTCGTCTTCCAGCATCACCTCCTGATCACCGCCTTCACCGCGCTGGAGAACGTGATGATGCCCATGCTGGTCGAACGCGGCTTCCCCGACGATGCCATGAAGAAGCGCGCGCTCGTCCTGCTCACCGGACTCGGGCTGGGACAGTGGCAGCATCATCTCGCCAACGCCCTGTCGGGCGGCCAGCAGCAGCGCGTTGCCGTGGCGCGGGCGCTGGCGATGGAGCCGGCACTTGTGCTGGCCGACGAGCCGACGGGCAATCTGGACACGAAGTCCGCAGAGGGCGTGTTCGAGACGATGCGCGAGGTCAACCGCAAGAGCGGCACCAGCTTCCTGATCGTCACCCACAGCATGGAGATCGCGCGCGGCTGCGACCGCATCGTCGAACTGGTCGATGGCCGCATCGTGTCCAACCCGGCGGATCCGGCCACAGGAGAGTAGGCGCCATGTGCCGCCGCCCGGCCTGTCCTCCACGACGAGGCCAAGGCGCGCCACGCCGAGTTCACGAAGAAGAAACAAAAGGGGCGGACGTCGGCGCCGCTACGACACCCAGACGTCGATCGGGGCCTCCCGCCCGCGCAGGCTGAGCGCCGGGACGCGCCGGAATTCGCTTCTCATCCCGCTGCCGGCGTCGCCTATGCGCGACACCACCGCCTCACTGACAACGATCTGGCATCCGAGGCCGCGCGTCGCCGCCTCCAGCCGGCTCGCCACGTTCACGGTGTCACCGAGCGTCGCAAATTCAAGTCGCCGCTCCGAGCCGATATTGCCGAGAATTGCCGGCCCGAAATGGACCCCGACGGAGATACGCAATTGCGGCAGACCGGACGTCGCCAGCACGGCATTGCCGGACGCAACGCCGTCGACGATGTCCCTGGCGGCGGCGAGCGCGTTGGCGCAGTCTGAGGGCGAGACCCGCGGCGTACCGAACGTCGCCATCACGCCGTCACCCAGATACTTGTCGAGGGTGCCGCCGTTCGAGAAGATCGCCTGCTCGATGACGGCATGACAGCTCCTGAGGAGCTGGATCACCGTCTCGGGCCTCTCGCGCTCGG
>CAMAYC010000204.1 GCA_945862125.1 Reyranella massiliensis 521 | reverse complement strand
AGGCCGGGCAGCGAGGGGATGTCCTCGCGGTGGATCTCGACCAGCGCCAGTGGACCCGGCGGGCCGCCCAGCTCGCGATTCACATGGGCGTGGACCGCCTTCACGATCGAACTCTTGCCGGCGCCGCGCGAGCCCCACAGCAGCGCATTATTGGCGGGCAGGCCCTTGGCGAAGCGCCGCGTGTTCTCGAGCAGGGTCTCCTTCTGACGGTCGATGCCCATCAGGAGGTCGAGGTTGACCCGATTGACCTTCGGCACCATCTCCAACCGGTGGCCGGCAGCGTGCCAGACATAGGCTTCTGCCGCACTGATGTCGGCGCTGGGCGGTGCCGGCGGGGCCAGACGGTCGAGCGCTTCGGCGATACGTGAAAGTGTTGCTTTAAGTTCTTGATCCATCATTGCCGGCTGCGTGAAAGGGGGGGGGACCATATCGCCCCCCGCTTGCATTGCAAAGCGGGCGCGGACCGCTATAGTCCGCGCGCTTTTTCGACGGCCGGAAGATCAGGAGCAGAAGATGTTCATTTCCCCAGCGTGGGCTCAGGCGGCAGGCGGCGGCAGCGGGGATTTCCTCGTCCAGCTGTTCCCGTTGATCCTCATCTTCGTCGTCTTCTACTTCCTGCTGATCCGCCCTCAGCAGGCCAAGGTGAAGGCCCAGCGCGAGATGCTGTCCGGCGTCAAGCGCGGCGACCGCGTCGTGACCGGCGGCGGCATTATCGGCTTGGTCACCAAGGTGATCTCCGACAACGAATTGCAGGTGGAACTTGCCGACGGCGTGCGGGTTCGCATCGTCAAGCAGACCATCACCGATATCCTGACCCGCGGCGAGTCGGTGCGCGGTGCCAAGGACGGCGAAGAGGACGACAAGCCGATGCTGCCGCCTCCGGCGGCGGCCCCTGAAAGAAAGAGCCTGTTGGGCAACCTGTTCGGCGGCAAGAAATAGCCGAACCGGCTGGGAGAAGTAGGTCGGAATGCTCAATCTTCCGCGCTGGCAGACCATCGTCATCATCGCCATCACGGTGCTGTCGGGGCTCTTTGCCTTGCCCAACCTGCTGCCGAACAGCGTGTTGGACAAGCTGCCGCATTGGTACTCGCAGAACCGGATCGGCCTCGGCCTCGACCTGCGCGGCGGCGCTCACTTCCTGCTCGAGGCCGACCTGCGCAGCGTGCTCACCGAACGGCTGACCAACCTGTCCGACTCGGTGCGCGCCGAACTCCGCAAGCAGCAGGTCGCGTTCAAGGACGTCAATGTCGAGCCCGGCCGCGCCTTGGTGATCAGCCTGCGCGACGAGGCCCAGCGGGCTAAGGCGATCGAGGTGATCCGCACGCTCGACCCCACGCTCGTGGTCTCGGGCAGCGGCGACACCATCCGGCTCGCCTACTCGGACCAGGAACTGGCCCGCCGCAAGAAGGAAGTGATCGACCAGTCGATCGAGATCCTGCGCCGCCGCGTCGACGAGACTGGCACGCTCGAGCCCACCATCACCCGCCAGGGCGACGAACGCATCCTGCTGCAGGTGCCGGGCATCAAGGATACCACCGACCTCAAGCGCAAGATCAACCAGACCGCCAAGCTCACCTTCCACCTCGTGAACGAGGACGTGGCATCGGCCGGCGCGAACATCCCGGCGACCCTGCCGCCCACCACTTTCCTCGTGCCGACCCGCGAGGGCATGCAGGAGCTCAGGCGGAGCAACCCCAAGGCGTGGGAGGATATCCAGGCAGCCAATCCCCGCATGCCGCCCGAGCAGATCTGCCGGCGCTACCAGCCGCAGTGCCTGCCGGTGCTGAAGCGTGTGGTCGTGGGCGGCGAGGACCTCGACGATTCCAAGGCCACATTCGAGCAACAGCAGGGTGGCCGGCCGATCATCAGCTTCACCTTCAATTCGGCCGGCGGCCGCGCCTTCTGCGCCGCCACCCGGGCCAATATCGGCAAGCGGCTGGCGATCCAGCTCGACGGCGAGATCATCAGCGCCCCGGTCGTGCAGAGCGCGATCTGCGGCGGCAGCGGCATCATCACCGGCTCCTTTACCACGCAGCAGACCCAGGAGCAGGCGCTGCTGCTGCGGTCCGGCGCGCTGCCGGCCACGCTCACCATCATCCAGGAAAGCACCGTCGGCGCCGACCTCGGCGCCGATGCGATCCGTGCCGGCACGGTGGCTGCGATCGTCGGCACCGTGCTGGTGGCATTCGTGATGTTCGTGGCCTACGGGCCGGTGTTCGGCGGCTTCGCCAACCTCGCCATGCTGGTGAACCTTCTGATGGTGTTCGCCGGCATGTCGATCCTCGGCGCCTCGCTCACGCTGCCGGGCATGGCGGGCCTCGTCCTGACGGTCGGCATGGCAGTCGATTCCAATGTGCTGATCTACGAGCGCGTGCGCGAGGAAAAGGCGCTCGGCCGATCGGCCTTCAGCTCGATCGCCACCGGCTATGAGCGCGCCATGTCGGCCATCATCGACGCCAACCTCACGACGCTGATTGCGGCCGTGCTGCTGTTCGGCTTCGGCTCCGGACCGATCCGCGGCTTCGCCACCACGCTGTCGCTCGGCCTGCTGACCTCGATGTTCAGCTCGACGATCTTCACGCGCATGCTGCTGGCCGTCTGGGTCCGCTGGCGTCGCCCCACCGAACTTCTGATCTGAGGGCGCCGTCATGTGGAAGCCCGTTCACCTGTTCGCCTTCAAGAAGAAGTTCGACTTCCTCGGCCAGCGCAAGGCAGCCCTCATCCTGTCGACGCTGGTCAACGTCGTGGCGATCCTGGGCGTCATATTCGTCGGGCTGAACTTCGGCATCGACTTCAAGGGCGGCATTGCCATCCAGGCGCGCGCCAAACAGGGCGTGGCCCAGCTCGATACGCTGCGCAGCACCGTCGGCGCGTTGGGCGTCGGCGAGGTCTCGCTGCAGGAA
This sequence comes from Reyranella massiliensis 521, assembly GCA_945862125.1. GTDB lineage: Bacteria > Pseudomonadota > Alphaproteobacteria > Reyranellales > Reyranellaceae > Reyranella > Reyranella massiliensis_A. The sequence goes on along the minus strand of CAMAYC010000204.1, from coordinate 3,361 downwards.
TTCGGCGAGGCCAGCACCGTGTTGATCCGAATCCAGCGCCAGGACGGCGGCCCGCAGTGCGTGGCCGGCGCCCAGCGCGTTCTGCAGAAGCGCGCCGGCGCGGGATGGCAGGCCAAGCCGGGCGCGGCCGGGACGGGTGACGTGGAATTTACGGCACCGTCCGCGCTCGACGGCGCCGGCTGGCGCGACGCGGTGAGCCGCGTCGGCCTCACCATCCAGGAACGTCAGCTGCCGCGGGGTGCGACCAACACCGCCAAGGTCGACATGACGCCGGAGCAGCAGGCGGAATGGTGCCAGCAGGTGGCGATCAAGCAGGTCGAGGACGCCATCGGCACCAACTACGAGATCCGCGGCACCGAATCGGTCGGCCCCAAGGTCGGCGACGAGCTGATGACGAGCGGAATCTGGGCAGTGCTGGCGACCATGGCCGCCATCGTCGTCTACGTCTGGTTCCGCTACGAATGGCAGTTCGGCGTCGGCGCCCTGATCGCCATGCTGCACGACGTGATCTCGACCATCGGGATCTTCGTCCTTCTGCAGCTCGACTTCAGCCTGACCGCGCTCGCCGCGGTGCTGACCATCGCCGGCTACTCGATCAACGACACGGTGGTGATCTTCGACCGCGTCCGCGAGAACATGCGGCGCTACAAGAAGCTTGGCCTGGTCGAGCTGCTCAACATCAGCATCAACGAAACCCTGTCGCGCACCCTGATGACCTCGGGAACGGTGTTCGTGGCGGTGGGTGCGCTGGTCCTGTTCGGCGGTCCTGTTCTCTACAGCTTCTCCGTCGCCATGCTGTGGGGCGTCATCGTCGGCACCTATTCGTCGGTCTGGATCGCCTGCGCGGCCCTCGTCTACCTGAACCTGAGGCCCGATCAGCTGCGGCCGGCCGGTGAAGAGGCCGTCAAGGCCAAGGTGTGATCCCGCCGCGCCCCGCTTCGGGCGTCAGGGCGCCGGACGACAAGACCTTGCCGGCACCCGATTCGGCCCAGGTCCAGCTCATCCGCAGCTACGGCCCCGGCCGCTTCCTCATCAGCGAGCGCGAATGGCGCCAAGCGGTCCTGGTGACGCCCACCGTCACCACGGCCTGGAACGTGGCGCGCGCCGAGGAGCTGACGCTGGAAAGCCTCGCGGCACTCAAGTCCGCCCCCGTGCCGACCGAGCTTCTGGTGTTGGGCTGCGGCGCACGCGCCATCTTCGTTCCGCCCGATCTCCGCGCCGCGCTCAAGGCCGCGGGGCTTGCCCTGGAAGTCGTCGACACCGGCTCGGCCTGCCGCATCTACAATGTCCTGCTGGCCGAGAGCCGGCGGGTGGCGGCGGCACTCATTCCGCTGTAGTCGTCGGAAGTGTCGCTCGACCTCTACCTCGCCTTCGTCGCGGCCTCGGCGGTCCTGATCCTGATCCCCGGTCCCAACGTCGCCCTGATCGTCGCCAACAGTGTCGCCCATGGCACGCGGTTCGGCCTGCTGACGGTGGCCGGCACCAGCAGTGCCGTGGTGGTCCATCTGGCGCTCACGGTGCTGGGCGCGACGGCCATATTGAGTTTTCTGGCCGCCAGCTTCGACTGGCTGCGCTGGGCGGGCGTCATCTATCTCGTGTGGCTGGGCGTGCGCGCCTGGCGGGCACCCGCCGTCGATCTTGCGGACACCGAGGCGCAGGCGCGCTCTGTGAAGCTGATCTTTGGGCGCGGCTTTCTTGTCGGTCTCACCAATCCCAAGACTCTGCTGTTCTACGGCGCCTTCCTGCCGCAGTTCGTCACGCCGGGTCCGACCGTGGCCGACCAGCTTCTCCTGCTGGCCGTGACCTTCCTCGTCGTGGCCACCGTGCTCGACGGCGTGTGGGCTGTCCTGGCCGGCCGCCTGCGGAAGCTGCTCAGAACCCATGTTCGTCTGCGCAACCGGCTGACCGGCAGCTTGCTGGTGGGAGCGGGCCTCGGCCTCGCGCTGGCGCGCCGGCCCTGAGACGGCAAATGAAAACGGGGCCCCGTGGGGCCCCGTTTCCTCAGTCTCTGCCTGTCGGATCAGATGGGCGCGTTCTGCTGCGCCACCATGCAGTAGAGCATGCCGATCGAGAACATGGTGTTGAAGCGGCTGGCGTAGAGCGCGGGCTTGGCGGCCGCGGCCTTCTGCTCGGCGGTCGCCTCGACCAGGCCCAGGATCTTCTGCTGGTTCGGCCAGATGATGAACCAGACGTTGAAGGCCATCACGAGCGCCATCCACATGCCGATGCCGATCATGACGAAGCCCGGCCGCAGCGTGAGCGCCTGCATGAGGTAGCCCAGCATCCAGGCCAGCAGCAGGCCGGTCACCACCGTGGCGAGCGCGGCGTAGCGAAAGTAGAAGAGGACGTTGGGCGCGATGAACTTGGTGATCGCGGTCCGGCTCTCGACCGGCTGGATCGTCGGCATGGTCGGCACCTGCACGAAGTTCAGATACCAGAGCAGGCCGATCCAGAAGACGCCGCTGATCACATGGAGCCAGCGCATGACGAAGGTTGCCCAAGCATGGTCGATCTTCGTCATCTGGCCGGTGACCAGGCCCACCACGACGACGATGGCGATGAGCAGAACGACTCCGGCGCCGACGGTGCGCCCCGGTGATGTGAAGATGGCACCCATTAGGTTTTCCCCTTATCTTGTTGATGGGATTAGCGAATCCCTATGAAACTCATTGTAAACTTGTCGCCGTCTGCGTTCAACGGTCGCATATGAATGTTTATCCCCCATGACCGGGTCGTACCACGCGCCGGATGATTCCCACCGGTTCGTCCTGGACACCGTGCGCACGGCTGACCGTGAACGATTCCTCGGGGCCCTCTTCGCGCCGGAGCCGGCGCGCCGTGGCTTGCTGGCCCTATTGGCTTTCGACCACGAGCTTGCCCGCACGCGAACCGTCACCCGTGAGCCGATGCTGGCCCGTATCCGGCTGGAGTGGTGGCGCGAGGCGGTAGCCGAGGCAGCGGGCAGCGGCCAACCCCGGGCGCAACCACTCGTCGAATCGCTGAGCGAAATCGCGCGACGTCACGGCCTCGGCGCGGAGCGGCTCACCGCGCTGATCGACGCCCGTGAGGAGGAGATCGACGGGCCGCTCGATGTGATTCGCGCGGGCCATGCGCTGGCCGATCTGCAGTTGGATGTGCTGGGTGTGCGCGAGCCCGCCACGCGGGATGCCGTGCGTGCTGTCGGCACGGCATGGCTGATGGGCGAAGGGCCGGAACGCGACGCGCTGCTCGCAGAAGCGCGGGCGCGGCGATGCGAGATCGACCCGGCGGCGCTGCCGGTCCTGTTGCCGGCGCTGGCGCTCGATGATGCGGCGAGTGCCTGGCGTCGCCCGCTCACCTATTGGTGGGCTGCTCGGCGCGG